>DATJZK010000120.1:0-9318 GCA_035499145.1 Thermoplasmata archaeon | reverse complement strand
CGGGCCGCCGGACCGCGCATCGCGACTCCGTTGTTCTCCGGCACGGTGCACTTCCTCACCGTTCAGTTCCGCACCCCCGCCGGCGTGGTCGGGGTCTCGGTCGACGATACCCTGGTCGCGGTGGCATTCTGCCGGACGATCGCACCGGTCGCCAGCCGATACGCCTCCCAGTACGGTCCGAACTCGCTCGCGATCGCCGCCGGCGCTCCGAACGCTCCGGTGACCCCGTCGGGGGGGACGACCTACTCGGACGCGGAGCTCGCCGCCTGGGTCGATTCGTTCGCGGCGACGGAAGACCTCCCCGCCGGGGACGCCGTCGGGGTCCTCAACCCCTCGTCCGGGGTGGAGAACACCGACGCGCGGGTCAGCGAAGGAGTCCTTGGCTATCACTCGATCTCGCCCAAGGGGCGCCCGTACCTCTTCGTCAACGCGCGGGGGAGCGGGTTCCAGCCGGCCGACCCCTCGGGGTACTTCGCCCTCGCCCTCTCCCACGAGCTCCAGGAGCTGCTGGTGGATCCGCGGGCCGACGGCTCGAACCCGGAGGTCTGCGATCCCTGCGCCGGAAACTGCGGCGCGACCGCGGCCCTCGAACTGTTCGACGCGAGCGCCCGCTACCTCGGTTCGGTGACGACGGCGACGACGGCCCCCCCGCCCGGGACGAAGTACGCGTTCTACCTCAACAGCATGGTCCGACCGGCGAACGCCGCCGACTGCCCGGCCCCCCCGACGGCGTGCGCCTATCCTCCGCCGTAACCGCGGTCCGCCGGAGTCCCCGCGGCCCCCGCCCGAGGCGGGCCCGGCCGGGCGACGGAGACCTCCGCGCGGCCCTCGGCCGTTATCCGCCGAGCTCGCCTGGCGGAGGCGGAGCCGCCGGTGACGGTCCGGACACGACGCGCGTACGAACCCCCCGGTCCGGACGACGGCCATCGCTACCTGGTCGATCGGCTGTGGCCCCGGGGGGTCTCGGCCGAGCGCCTTCGCGTCGAGCGGTGGCGCAAGGACCTCGCCCCGAGCGAGGCGCTCTGCCGCTGGTACGGTCACGACCCGGCCCGCTTCCCCGAGTTCCGCCGGCGATACCGGACCGAACTGCTCGCGGACCCGGCCCGGTGGTCGGGGCTCTGCGCGGAGGCCGCGGACGGCCCCGTGACGCTCGTCTTCGGCGCCCGGGATGTCGTCCACTCGAACGCCGCCGTCCTCGCCGAACTTCTCACGGAGCGGTCCGGGGGTCGCCCCTCGCATCCGCGTCGAGGGGCGGACTCCCCCCTCGTCGAGGCCGTTCGACCCCGCCCTCGAGGGAGCGGTCGCCGACCGGCGCGTCGCGCGGACCGGCCTGGGGTGACGACGCCGGCCAAGGCACGACGCGCCCGAGCGCGCCGCCGCCGAACGTAGACGGCGCTCGCGGCGATCGCCGGCCGGGCGACTACGACGCCGCCGTCCGCGCCGAGGTGACGGGCCGTGTCGCGGCGACCGCGGGCGCGAACCCGACCTGGGCGTGCGCCGGGATCGAGGTGTAGGTGATGATCACGACCAGGGTCGGGTGCGGCGCGAGGATGACGAGCGTCCCCGACGCCGGATGCGGGTGGAGGCTCGTCAGGTTCGAGACGGTGTAGTGGTACGTGCCGTTGATCAGCTGCATCCGGATCGCCCCGCCGACACTGCCCAGCGTGACGTTCATGGGACCGGTGACGTTCACCTGCCACGTCGTCCCGTGCGTGAGGCCGACGACCTCGAAGACGACGGTCTCGGTGACCGGCTTGAACTTGATCGTCTTCGCGGCCGGATGGGTCCCGACCGAGACCGTCCCGTGCGCCGGGACGAGCCGGAACGTGGCCGGTCCGGTCGAGAGCGTGTAGTGGTAGGTTCCCTTGACGGCCGTGAACTCCACCGACGTCGTGTTCGACGTGGCGGTCTGTGCGGTCGGGCCGCCGAAATGCAGCGCCGAGGTGAGGGTGAGGCCCCAGAGCGTCCCCGGCGGGAGGCCGGTCTCGGTGATCGTCAACGGCTCGAGCGGGCCGAAGACGACCGTGAAGGTGCTCGGCTTCGCGGCGAGCGTGACGAGCGTCTGGCTGGGGCTCCGGGGGCCGGAGACCTTCGCGACCGCGTAGCCCGCCGGCGGGGCGATCGAGTAGGCGAGCGTCAGGCGCGTCGTGTCGAAGGTGATCGTGCCCTTCTTGTGCGCGGTCGTCGTGTTCGCGCGGACGACCGGCGGGGTGCCGGACGTGATCGACCAGGGGGTCGCCGCCGGAAGCCCGCTCGCGTGGAACGTGACCGCCGAGACCGCGAACTCGCTCACGTTCGACGAGCCCTGGTTGGCGACGTACACCTCCCCGTTGGCCGAGTCGGCCCCGACCGCGTCGGGGAGCGAGCCGACCGAGACGGTCGCAACGACCGAGAGGGAGGTGGCGGAGACCACGCTCACCGAGTTCGACCCGCCGTTCGGGACGTAGACGGTCCCCAGGGCCGTGTTGAAGGCGATCGCGCCGTCCGTCGACGGCTGGCTGCCGACCGCGACCGTCCCGACGAGCGTGTTGTTCTTCGTGGAGATGACGCTCACGTTGTCGGAATAGTGGTTCACGACGAACAGCTTCTTCGCGGCCGCGTCGAACGCCATCGCGGTCGGGCCTGTCCCGACCGGGATCTGGGCGTAGGCGGTGCCGTTGTTGCCGCCGATCACGCTCACGTTGTTCGAGCCGAGGTTCGCGACGTACACGTTCTGGTTCGCCGGGTCGAAGACCATCGCCCCGAACGGGCCGGGCGCGGTGCCGACGCTCGTCTGGTGGATGACCGTGTTCGTGACCGCGCTGATCACGCTCACGTTGCCGTTGCCCGCCGTCGCGACGAAGACGTTGTGGGTCACGGTGTCGACCGCGAGCGCGTCCGGGTCCGGGCCGACCGGGACGGTCGCGATCACGTGCGGGATCGTCGTCGCGGGAGAGATGATCGTCACGGTCCCCGAGCCGCCGTCCGCGACGTAGACGTCGTGGTTACCCGAGTTCACGACGATGCAGTCGGGCGACGCTCCGACCGGGATCGAGCCGATCACGTAGTCGTACGCGATCGAGATCACGCTGACGTTGGCCGAGCCCGCGTTCGCGACGTACACCGTCCAGTTCGTCGGGTCGAGCGCGATCGCCTGGGGGGCCGGTTGGGTGCCGACCGGGATCGTGTAGAGAATTTGGTGCGTGTCGAGGGCGATGACGGTCACGTTGCCCCCGAGCTGGGAGGCGACGAACGCGCTGTCGTTCGCCGGGTCGACGAGGATCGCGTCGGGGACCCCCCCCGTCAGGATCGAGGCGGGGGGCGCCCCGCCGCCCGGTGGGGTCACCGTCGGGGCGGCCGCCGGAAGGAACGTGGGAGCGCCCGGATCGGCGACCGGGGTCGGCGCGTGAGAGGCGGCGCCGACAGCCGGCCCCAGGAACGTCGAGACCACGACCGCGAACGCGACGGCGAGGACGATGCCGAGGAACCTGTCCGTCATGCGTGCCTCTCCGGGTCTAGAAGGCGACCGCCTTCAAGTCATCTTCTGTTTCGGCTCGTCCGGTGGCGGGCGGAGCTCCCGGTGGGGGGGCGGCCGGACGCTCCGCCCACGGCGCGGCGGAGGATCCGCCGCGGGGCTCCCCCGCGGCGGACGAACGGCCCCTCGGCGTTCGTTCGTTCGTAGCCCCTACGCGACCGTGAACCGCACCGAGACGGAGATCGGCGCGCCCATCACGCGGATCCCCCCCGAGGACGGGGAGGCGTGGTAGCCCGTCACCTTCGTGACGTGGAACGTGTACGTGCCGTTGATCAGGTAGAGGACGACGTGGGTGTTGGTGGACGGTACCTGCTCTCCGCCCGCCGAGACCTCCCAGCTCGTGCTCGGCGGGAGTCCGGACTCCGTGAACGTCACCTCGTAGGCGAACCGGACCTGGAACGTCACCCCGTGGAGCAGGGCGACCGAGCCCGTCGGGCCGACCGAGCCGCCCGCCAGCTTGACGAGCGTGGTGAGGCTCGTGACCGACTGGACCGCGTAGGTGTACGTCCCGGGGGTCAGGTTCTTCGACACGATGCGGGCCGTCGTCGAGCAGAGGAGGGCCCCGAGCGTCACGCACCAGCGCGTGCCGGCCGCGAGCCCGCGCTCGTGGAAGGTGATCGAGGGGGTCGAGCCACGCAGGAACAGTACCGACTGGCTCCCGTTCGCGCCGGTCACCGTGAACGAACCGGCTGGGGGCAGGATCGACGAGACGCGCCAGCCGTACGGCCCCTTGACCAGGTACGAGTGGGTCCCGTTGCCGACCGGGAAGACGATCGACGATCCGGTCGACGTGCGGACCGCGCCGTCGATCGCGACCGACCAGGCCTTTGGGTGCGCGCTGGTCGGGAGGCCGGTCTCGGTGAACGTGTACGAGTACGTCACCATCGAGAACGGGATCGTCGTGGTGACGGGGCCCCCCGCCACGACGACGGATCCGGTCGGGGAAGGCGGCACCCAGCCCGAGACGTAGTTGATCGTGTAGCCGTACGTCCCGTTCGGCAGGGAGAACGCGAGGCTCGCGGACGTGGAGGAGACCGTGTGAGCCCCGATCGTCACGCTCCAGCCGGTGCCGGTCGGCAGGTTCAGTTCGTCGAACGTGACCCCGTAGGTCACCTGCGTGAACGGCACGTTGGTCGAGAGCCCTGCGCCGGCGACGTGCTCGTTGCCGGTCGTCGGCGTCGTCGCGTAGCCCGCGACGTAGCCGATCTTGAACGGATACGTTCCGTTCGGCTCGGTGAAGGCGATCGTCGTGCCGTTGGAGCTCTCGGTGTCGCCGTTCAGCGTTACCGACCAGTTCGTCGCGCCGGGGAGGCCGGATTCGTGGAACGTGACCGAGTAGGTCACCTGCGTGTACACGAGCACGGGCTCGATCACGGCCGAGCCGTTGATCGTCACGTGGCCGACATAGGCGAGCGTCGTCTGGTGCCAGCCCGGGTTGTCGGCAACCGAGTAGGAGATCGACCCGTTCGTCTCCGCGAACAGGAGACTGTCCGTCGCGCCATCGGTCGTCAGCGACTCGACGCTCGCGGCGACCGTCACCTTGAACAGGAGGCCCGCGGGGAGGCCGCTTTCCGAGAAGATCAGCGAGTAGTTCGACTTCGCGAAGACCATCGTCGGCTCGGCGACGGACGCGCCATTGACCACGACATTGCCCGAGTAGGGGAGCAACGTCTGGTGCCAGCCCGGCACGTCGGCGACCGAGTACGAGTACGTTCCGTTCGTCAGCCCAGTCCACGTCAGCGTATCGAGGGCCCCGTTCGTCGTGAGCGACTTCGGGACGCCGTTCACGGTGACCGCGAACGTCTTGCCGGACGGCAGGCCGCTCTCGGAGAACGAGACCGAGTACGTCACCTGAGAGAACACCAGGGTCGTGACGGTCAACGTCGCCCCGCTCACGGTGACGTGGCCCACGTACGCCAGCGTCGACTGATGCCAGCCCGGCACGTCGGCGACGTGGTAGGCGAGGCTTCCGTTCGGCTGTGAGAACGCAAGGGAGTCGGTCGCCCCGTCGGTCAGCAGGGAGTGGGTCGTCCCGTTGAGGGTCACCTGGAACGTCTGCCCGGACGGCAGGCCGCTCTCGGAGAACGAGACCGAGTACTTCACCTGGAGATAGAGGAGGGTCGGCTCGCTGATCGCCGCACCGCTGACGACGACCGTGCCGTGGTACGCCATCGTGCTCTGGTGCCAGCCGCCGATGTCCGGGATCGAATAGGAGTAGCTTCCGTTCGCGACAAAGAAGCCGACCGTGTCGGTCGAACCATCGGTCGTCGTTTGGGACGTCGAGACCCCGAGAGTGACGGCCCAGACGAGTCCGCCGGGGAGACCGCTCTCCGAGAACGTCACCGCGTAGCTGTGCGAGTACGGCGTCGGATGCTCCGCGACGAGCGGAATCGCCGACGGCGAGGCCCGAACCGCCGAAACCGGGCTGTGGGGCGAGAAGGAGGAGGAGGGGTGGGCGAGGGCAACGACGGCCAGGGACGACGCCAGCATGACGAGGACGACCATCACCGCGAGCGGTCGGGCGAACGGCGTACGCTTCATCGATACCTCGGAGGCCGTCTCGCTACATAATCTTGCCCGAGCGACGCCGAATGCCGGTCGGCGCGGCACGGGGCGATGGGGGACCGAGATTCGGGTTTTGGGTAGCGAGAAACCGTACCGACCCGCCCCGGGCCGGAGTCAGAACGGGGCACCCCAGAGCGGGGCGGTGGGGACGTATATCCGGGCGCAGTTCAGCGCCCTGATCGGCGCCCGGCCGCGCGACCGGCTCCGGGGCGGAGCGCGGCGGCGACGCGGGTTCGTTGAGAACTGCGCCGGGCCGTCAGGACCGCGGGGGAGCCCGGTTCCGACGGGCCCTCCACGTCCTTGAGACAGCGCCCGATCGCCTCCATCGTTTCCCACCACCGGGTCGTCGCGGGCACGCCGAACGCCTTCTCCACGACCTCGCTGGGGTAGAGGACCCGGGGGCCGAATCGACGAGAGACCCCGACGGCGAACGGGCCGTGGACCGCCTGGATGCGGACCTGCCAGGCGTCGCCGCTCGGAGCGATGATCGGAACCCGGGGCGTCCCGGGCAACGGCTTGTCGGACACGGTCGCAAACCGTCGCTCCGTCGGGTCGTGGGGGTCGACGAGCGACGGCGGCCGCTCGAGGAGGCGAGCAACGGCCGCTCCGGGAACGACGGTAACGGATGCGTCGAACGGAAGGGTAGCGCGGATCGACGCCCGCACCTTCGACTCGGGGCGCGCCGTCCCCGCGACGAACGTCCCGGCCGCCCCGATGCTCCGAAGGGCCAGGTCGGGCAGCGCGGCCACGAGCTCCGTCGGCCGGAACGTCCGGTGACCGCCCACGTTCGCTCCGCGGAGCAGCACGACCCAGGACACGGTGCGTCTCACCTCGGCGGGAGGGGACCCTGGGACGGGGACCGGTCGGGTGCCGCAGGGCGTCGGCGGGCAGCGGGCCGACGCGAGGCGCCCGCCGGCGGAGCGGACGCCGGAGGTTCCCGCGCGGCATCCAACAACCGGGCGAGCAGAAGCTCGTGCTTGCGCTCATCGGCTTCCATGCTCTCCCAGAGTATCCCCATCACACCCCCCAGTCCGTCGCGACGGCCAGCGTCCCCCGCCTCCTCGGCCGCCCGCTCCCGGGCGATCAAGGCCTCGACATCGGTCGGCGTGATGCCGCTCGGACGGCTGGAGGAGATCCCCCGGTCGAGGAGCTCCCCGAGGGACGCCACGATCTCGGCGTGCCGGAGGCTGTCGGAGGCGATCTGGCGGAAGATCGCGCGGGTCAGCTCGTCCCGCGACCGTTGGGCCAGGCGCATGCACTCGGCGACGGCCTGCTGCTCCCCCTCGATCCGGTGCCGAAGCCACAGCGGGGTCTCCCGGCTCGGGGTCGCCGGAGGTCCCGAGGCGACGGGCGCGCTCGGGGACGACGGCGGCCGCTCGCCGAGCGCGAGCGCGGCCTCGAGGACCGACCGGGGCCCGCCGGCCCCCTGGACGAGCTGCTGAGCGGCCCGACGCGCGAGGCGACGCGCCCCCTCGTCGTTCCAGTACGCCGCGAGCGCGGGCCCCAGCCGCTTCCCCGAAAGGTACTGGGAGATCGACGACGGGACGATCCCGAGCAGCGCCGCCGCGCGGCGCTCGGGCAGCCCGAACCGCTCGACGAGCTCACGCGCGACCAGCGCCTGCATCACCTGAACGCCCGCCACGGCAGACGGGGCTGGCACGGCGCTCCTAGATGGCATTCGCCGCGAACCCGACCAGGAAGCCGACGAGGACGCCGAAGTAGACGATCCGGTCCCGCCGCAGGGACAGCTCCCGGGTCTCGAGCGGGCGGAACGCGGTCCGCAGCATCGGGAGGACCACGTAGGCGATCGCGCCGATCGCCAATGAATCGAAGATGAGCTCGAACTGCACGCTATGCCAGAAGTAGCCGAGCGCCCCGCCGACGATCGTCGGGAGGCCGCCGACCAGGAACAACGACACCATCGTGGGGATGCCCCGGCGCTCGTCGGTCCCCAGGAAAGGCGCGGCGATCGGGAACCCCTCGGTGACGTTCTGGAGGAAGAATCCCACGAAGACGACGGCGAGGATCCCGACGGTCCCCTCGACCCAGTTGACCCCAAAGACGAGCCCCTCGGTGAGATTCTGGAGACCGATCCCGAGCGCGATGATCAGGGCGGTCCTCCGCGGGGCCCCAGGGACCGACACGCCCCCCCTCCGAGGAAGCTGATCGACGGCGAACAAGGCGAGGAAGGCGCCCAGGAAGGCGACCCCGAACGTGATCGAGTCGCCGGGGTCGGCGACGTAGCCGCTGGGATAGAGGATCGGGGCGATGTCGGAGAAGATGTCCGCCAGGAGGAACACGAGGATCCCGATCGCCCCGGCGTTCAGGCCGACCGCCCACCGCCCCTGGGCCCGACGGCTGTAGACGATCGGGAGCGAGAGGAAGATCGAGAGCCCCATCGCGGCGGTGAGGGCCAGGAACAGGGGGAAGTCGGCCACGGTGCGATCGGCGGGGACGCTCCGGCCGCGATATAACCGCGTTGTTTGTGAAACAGCTACAGTCGACGTTCACTAAGTGAATGCCCCCCGGCAGGAAGCGACCTCCGCCTCCGAGGTCGATTACCCGGGGACCACCGCGCCTTTAAGTTACCTACAGAAATTGAGTAACCTGAGGTAACCATGTCCGAACCCATCCGCTCGATCGTCCATCGCTTCCCGGGGGTCCCGACCCTCGAGGGGGCGGGCGTCCATCTTCGCCGATCGTTCTCGAACAACGAGGTCCCCCTCTTCGACCCGTTCCTGCTCCTCGACCGGTTCGGATCGGCGAACCCCGAGGAGTACCTCGCCGGGTTCCCCTGGCACCCCCACCGCGGGATCGAGACCGTGACGTACGTCCTCGAGGGCCGGGTGGAGCACGGCGACACGCTCGGCAACTCGGGCGTCATCGGTCCGGGCGACGTCCAGTGGATGAACTCCGGCAGCGGGATCGTCCATCAGGAGATGCCGAAGCGGCTCGACCCGCCGAACCTCGCCGGTTTTCAGCTCTGGGTGAACCTTCCGGCGCGCGAGAAGATGAGCGTCCCGGCGTACCGCGGGCTGGGGGCCGCAGAGATCCCGCGCCGATCGACCGACGCCGGCGGGGAGCTGAAGGTCGTCGCGGGATCGTACGGGGACGTCGAGGGCCCCGTCCGCGGGATCCCGGTCGATCCGACGTACTTCGACGTCCGGCTCGTCCCCGGCGAGCGGTTCGCCTGGTCGCCCGCCCTCGGCCACACGGTCTTCGCCCACGCCGTCGAGGGG
>DATJZK010000119.1:0-3570 GCA_035499145.1 Thermoplasmata archaeon | reverse complement strand
GCCGGATCGCCTCCTTGAGCGCCTCTCGGGCCGCGGGGACGTCGGCCCGGTCAAGGTGCGTCTTGACGCGGGCGATCGGCGCATCGAACGGCTCGGTCGAGAAGCCGGCGGCGTGGAACTTGACGAGCATCTCCTGGAGGGTCCCGAGCTCGCCCCGGGCGGCGTCCAGGTCCTCGGTGAGACCGCTGACCCGGTCGAGCGCCTCCTGGGCCGCCGCGAGCGCCTCCGAGTAGATCTTGAGGCGGAGCGCCTCGCGCGCCCGGTTCATCGAGGCGAACACTTCGGTCGGGTCCCGGCCGAGCCGCCGCGCCCCGGCGATCCGCGGACGGACCTCGTCGAGGAGCCCGGCGACGACCGTGACGATCGGTTCCTCGGCCGCCGTGCGCGCGCCGCCGAGGAGCCCCGGGATCTCGGCGGCCGGGGCGGTCGGCAGCTGCGCCAGCGCCGCGTCGACCGCCGCGCGCGCGCCCGAGGCGTCGATCTCGAACTCGCCGACGGTGGCGAGCGACCCGCGGAGACCCTCCAGCACCGCCCGGCACCGCTCCCGCAGGCCGTCGGCGACCTCCGGGAGGGCTCGCTCGATCGCCGGAACGGTCTCGGGCCACCGGTCGACCGGCGCCGCGTCGTCCTGGCGGAGCGCCACGTCGAGCGGTCCGGTGGGGGCGCCGAGCTCTTCGGCGGTCGCGCGGAGCTGGGCCGCGCCGTCGCGGACCGCCCGTCGCCGCTCGACCGCCTCGGGGAGGCCGTCGGTGAGGGCGTGCTGGATCTTCGTGATCGCGTCGGCGAGCGCGTCGTCCCGGGCCGAGACGTCGGTCGCGGGGAGCTTTCGCTCGAACTCCTTCAGGCGGTCGCCCCCGAGCCCGGCCCACTTCGCGACGTCGACCGCCCGGCCCCGGATCCCGTTGAGGTAGCCGGACGCGGCGTCCTGGATGCCGTCCTCGACCTTCGCGAGCCGGGTCAGGCTCTCCGCCCAGGGGGCGTCGATCGAGAGGTGGCCGAGCGCGGTGAGCTCGGTCGCGAGCTCCGGGGGGAACGTGATCCCGAGGCCGGTCAGCCGCCCGAGCGACTCCTGCGTGCGTCGCCGCCGGTCCTCGAGCAGCGTCGGGACCGTCGCGGCGAGCTCTCCGAGCAGCGCCTGGGCGGAGGTCTCGACCTGGTCCCAATCGGACCGCCGGACGAGCTCGTGGACCTGCCCCATCCGCTCGGTGATCGCGGTCGGGACGATCCCGAGCCGTTCGAGCTGGCCGAGCCGCTCCTCCGCCTCCTTGAGCGCGACCTCGGCCGTCTGCCGCTTCTTGCGCAGCGCCTCGGCCTTCTCCTGCAGGATGCGCGTGAGTCGGGACGACGGTAGCGGTCCGACTCCGCCGGGTCCGGACACGCTACGTCTCCTGCACGCCCCGCCTCCCGACCGAAGCGGCGGCGAGGGTGGGCAGAGGTTTCATGCCGCCCCCTCTTTATTAATGAACCGCGCGCGCCCCCCCGGTCCACCGGCGGAGCGGGGGCTCACGTACGGGTGATGCGGCGCTTCCCCATCGCGTCGACGTACTGGACTTCCGCGCCCGGCGCCACGGCCGCCTTCGTCTCGGCGTCCAGCGGCAGCGAGAACGTCTCGTACGACTCGAGGTCCATCAGCTGGACCTCGGCGTCGTTCATCGACAGGACCTGCGCCTGCCGCTTGCCGATCAGCGGGACCTGGACCTTGTGCTTCACGGGGAAGACGACGCTCCGCTTGGAGCCGTCAAAGACCCCGACCGCGTCGATCCGCGCCTTCGCTTCGCCGTGCTTCCCCGGTTTCGACGTCTGGATGCTGATGATCCGGCACGGCTCCTCGTCGATGAGCATGTACCGGCCCTCCTTCAGCTCCCGGACCTCCTGCTGCGTCCAGGCCATCGAGCGTTCCCCGGTCGCCACGGAGAGGGCCGGCGGCATAAGAGTTGCCCCGGAGCGGCGCCGGCGGCCCGCGGCCGGTCGATTCCGTTCGAAGGAGGGTTTATTCTCACGCCCGTGGCTCGGAATCCACGGGGGAAGCGCGGAAGGAGCCGATGCCCGACGCCGCGCCGCCGTTCTCGGTCCGCTCGCTCGAGCCGGAGGTGCGACGCCTCTGGGCCGCGCGGCGGCTCCCGGGCGGGAACGGTCGGCTCGGGCCGCCCGACGGGCCGCTCGTCCGCCAGCTCGAAGGGTACTTCGCCACCGGCGACCCCCCGGAGCTGATCGTCCACCGGGCGGTCGTCGCGGACGTCGACGCGCGGCACCTGATGCTCACCGGCCGCTCCGTCGTCGGCACCCTCCGCCACGTGTCGATCCCGGGCGACGCCACCGTCGCCCCCCGGGTGCGACCGGTGATCGAGTCGCTCGGGATCTGGACCGGCGGCGCCGGCCCGCGGCCGTGGGAGGAGAGCGACCAGCACGATCGGATGCAGGCGATCGTCGGGCGGCTCGCGAAGCGCGAAGTGATCGCGGCCCGGGACGGCCCGCTCCGCCTCTGCCTGTCGTGCCGCGTTCCGCGTTCCCCGGAGCGGATCATCTACCAGAAGGAGGTCGGCGACACGTTCCTCGTCCGGTTCCCGCTCGCGGGGACCGACCCGACGGTCGATGCCCTCGTCTGGGTTGACGCCCCGTGGCGCCTGCTCGGAGCGAGCGCTCTGCTCGTGCACCCGGATATCCCGTACGCCGTCGTCGAGTACCGCCACCGCGGGGCGACCGCGCTCCTCCTGACGTCCCACGGCTCGCTCGCTCGCCTCGCCGAGTGGCTGCCGGACGTGGAGCTCACGGTCCGCGAGGAGCGGCCGGGCCGGGAATGGGTCGGGCGGCCGTACGCGTACCCGCTCCGCCACGAGTTCCCGATCGGCGGGTCACTCGACCCGCCGGCGGGAACGATCCAGGCGGCGACCGAGGTCGGCGACTCGGGCACGGGGATCGTCCCGCTCGTCCCCGGCCACGGCCCGACCGACGCCGAGATCGCGGAGCACCTCGGGATCGCCGGATGGCCGCTCCTCACGCCGCGCGGGATGCTCGACCCGACGCTGATGCACAAGTACTCGGGCCTCGACGTCGAGACGGCCGACGAGTTCGTCGCCCGCGATCTCACCGACGGGGGGGCGGTGCTCGCCCGGCTTCGCGTCGTCCGGGGCGTGCCGTACTGCGCCCTCTGCGGGCACCGCATGGTCTGGAGCCCGGGGCGCGCCTGGTGCCTCGAACCGGCCCGCCTCCCCGTCGAGCTGCGGGAGCGGTACGCCCGGCTCCTGCCCCGGGACCGACCGCTCGCCCAGATCGAGGTCGCCCGGTGGCCGGTCAGCGAGACGTCGCCGTCGACCGACCCCGAGGCGGTCACGCTGCTCGAATGCTCCCGCTGCGAGCGGCTCGACGCCCCCGACGGACCGACCGACTGCCCGTGCGGGGGGACCCGGCGGCCGGTCGCGCGCCGCCTGCTGCCCGCGATCTCGGGCTCGTTCGCCGCCTGGGCGCGGAACGAGCCGCTCGCCCCGACCGACATCGTCCGGGCCTACGGCAACGATCGGCGGCGAGTGCCGACGCTCGTGCACCACCTGACGGCGATGGCCGGCGTCGAGG
>DATJZK010000118.1:0-14054 GCA_035499145.1 Thermoplasmata archaeon | reverse complement strand
CCGGAGCGTTCAATCGGCTCGACCGGTTCACTCTCGAAGGGATCCCCGGGGTCGCCGTCGACCGTCCCCACGTTCTCGGGTCGGACGGAGCCGGCGAGGTCGACCGCCTGGGGGACGGGGTCACGGGCCTCACCGCGGGCGACCGCGTGCTGATCAACCCGGGGATCTGGGACGGGACCTGCGACGACTGCCGCGGCGGCCGGGAAGCGATGTGCCGGAACTATCGGATCCTGGGAGAGCACACGCAGGGGTCGGTCACCCGCTTCGCGGTCGTTCCGGCGCGGAACGTCCATCCGCTCCCGACGCGGCTATCGTTCGCGGAAGGGGCCGCCGCCCCGCTCGTGTTCCAGACCGCCTGGCGGGCGCTGAAGACGGTCGGCGCGGTCGCGGCCGGGGACCGGGTCGCGATCGTCGGAGCGGGAGGCGGCGTCGCGACCGCCGCCGTACAGGTGGCGAAGCTGCTCGGGGCCCGGGTCGCGGTCGCGGCCCGTTCGCCCGCGAAGGAGGCCCGTACCCGCACGCTCGGAGCGGACGACTTCCTCGTGTTCGACGCCGCCGATCGACCGCTCGACCGCGTCCTCTGGCAGTGGAGCGAGAAGCGGGGGGTCGACGTCGTCTTCGACTCCGTCGGGAGCCCGACCGTCCCCCGGTCCGTGCGGTCGCTCGCGCGCGGGGGACGGGTCGTCGTCATCGGCGCGACGGCGGGACCGACGGTCGAGGTCGACCTCCGGACGCTGTTCTGGCGCCAGGCGTCGATCCGCGGGAGCACGATGGCGAACGCCGCGGAGTTCCTCGAAGTGCTGGACCACCTCGCGGCCGGACGGCTCCGGGCGGTCGTCGATTCGGAGTGGCCGTTCGACCGCGCGGCCGGGGCGTTCGCGCGGTTCGACGCGCCCGACCTGTTCGGGAAGGTCGTCGTCACCGGTCCGGTCGACTGACGGCCGCCGGCCCGGCCGGCGGGAAAACGCCCGTTTTCGAGGGGTGACCATTAAATAGCGGAACTCGGCCTCTCATCGGTGTGAATCGCTCACGGGAGTACCCTCCCGCGACCGGAGGCTTGGTGCTCACGGCTCGTCGACCGACATTCGGGACCTTCGCGGCCGTGCTGGTGGCCGTGCTCGTCTTCGCGAGCGGGCTGGCGGCGCTGACCGTCGCCCACGCGGCCCCGGGGAGCACCGCGTCCCCCTCGAGCGGAGCGCCCGCGACGGAGGTCCGGCCGGTGGCGCCGGTCGCGCCCGCGGCGCCCGCGCCGGCGGCGTCCCCGCCCCACGGCAATCTGGTCGTCGTGGCGGGCCACCCGTACTACATCAACTCGACCGAAGGAGCCCCGGTCTACTACCAGGCCGGCAACATCACGGTCGAATCCGGCGGGATCCTCTACCTCGAGAACGTCACGCTCTCGTTCGTCCAGTTCATCGGCAGCGCCGGCACCGCCGCCGTCCGCCTGAGCCACATCGACCACTTCCTGGTCGACGCGGGCGGGACGGTGAAGGCGTTCAACTCGACCGTCACGACGGACCTGCTCCAGATCAACGCCTACGCGAAGCTGAACGTCACGATCCAGGGGACGATGGACCTCTGGAAGTCGACGTTCGCCTTCCCCGGCTGGGTGTACGTCCACGGCGCCGGCGCGACCCTCACGCTCAACCGCTCCACGATCACCCGGAACCCCGCCGTCATCGGCGTGACGGAGCCGACCGTGCTCCAGGGCGACGAGGACTTCGCGGCCCAGGTCGTCGACGCCGCCGGCGGGACCGTCAACCTGTTCAACAGCACCGTCGCGGCGACGTACGCGAACAACCTCTCGTTCAACGGCACGCCGCGGCCGGTCTACCTCGAGCTCACGAACAACGTCTCGCTGAACGGCTCGCTCCTCAAGAACGTCACCCTCACCCCGGGCCACAACGAGACGCTGCTGAACGCGCAGACGCGGTCGGACCCGGCGTCCCTCGCCCGCGACTGGCTGTACCCGAGCGGGATCACCGGCGGGGAGATCGCGATCTACTACAACAACACCGGCATCTGGAACACGACCGCGACCGTCTACGTGACGTACAACGGCCACCCGTACGACCTCGGGGTCGCCACGCTCGTCAAGGCGACGATCGGCGGCGTCGCGATCCTGCCGTTCCCCGCGGGGCTGACCTCGCTGATCAACACGGGCGGGCTGTTGAGCTACCTCAACTACACCGGCAGCTTCGGCGTCACGCCCGCGAAGATCTCGGCCGACATCACCGGGATCGCGAACGTTCCGGACCACGCCGTCGTCGTCAACGGCGTCTTCTTCGCCCTCAACCCGCCGGTGAGCTATGACGTCAGCGTCACCGGGGCCGGGTCGCACTTCAACACGGTCGACACGGCGATGGACCTCACGTTCCTCCCGGCGGCGGCGAACCCGCTGTCGATGCATTCCCCGATCCCGTGGTACGCCAACCAGCTCAAGCTCAGCAACGGCGCGAACGCGAGCCTGGGGAACCTCTCCGTCCCGAACGCGCTGCCGGGCGTCTTCTACGCCTCCGCGATCACCGCGGACGCGACCAGCCACGCGTTCCTGTTCCGTTGGGCGCAGGTCAACCTGACCGGGCTCGGCGGAGTGCTCCCGGTCTACAAGGGAAAGATCAGCGCCTACTACGCCTACAACTCGAGCCAGTCGAACAACGCGACCACGAAGTGGGCGAACAACCTGCAGGCGAGCAACCCGGCGATCTGGAAGTACCTCCAGTACTGGGACCAGCTCCACCAGCTGCCGGCCTACGCGACGAGCGGTTACGGCGGCAAGGTGTCGATGCTGCTGCTGTCGAACGAGCTCACGTCGGCCAGCCTGCCGGACGGCCTGTTCATGGGCGTCTACCACCTGATCGCGGTCATCCCGGTCGCGGCGGGGAACACGCACGCCTTCAACGGCTCCGTGAGCCCGTACCCCTCGGGGGTGGCGTTCGGCTCGCCGGGGTACCGGCTGCCCGACTTCGCGCACGCCCAGAACTTCCCGTCGTACTTCGCGGGCGTGGACGTGAAGACGCTCACCCTCCTCGACAACGGGACCGCGATCACGAACTCCACGTTCCGGATCGGCGACCCGCTCGAGTTCCTCGCGGTGATCCGGGACACGGGGACGGCGCCCGTCTTCGCGCTCCTTCCCTCGCTCCTGTGGAACCAGACGGGCGGCCAGCTCCTCGCATCGGCGAACCTGTCGGTGGACCTGGTCGCGCCGGGCGCGACCCGAACCGTCGGGTTCAACTGGACCGTTTCGGAGGCGGTCACCGGCGATCACGGCACGTTCAACCAGACGCTCGCGCTCGCGATCGTCTGGAACTACGACCTTCTCAAGTTCGGCGGCGGACGGTTCGTCGACCCGATCGCGACGACGATCCACCCGAGCCTGATCACCTTCTCCGGCGTCACGACGCTCCCCGCGCTCTCCACGATCAACGTGAACACGCACTACGCGACGACCGGCGCCGTCCACTTCGCCGGGTCGGGCCTCGCCACCCTCACGATCTTCGCGAAGGCGGGCGGCAACTCGGTCGCGGTCGGCGCGGCGTCGGTCGCGAACGGCTCGTTCGTGATCGCGTGGCTCCACGACCTCTCCACGCGCCTCGTTCCCGGCACGACGTACACCCTCGTCCTCTACGGGACGTACAACGCCCAGGGGCACAACCTGACGCTCGGCACCTACCTGGTGCCGTTCCCGCCCGTCCCGTCCAAGAACTTCCTGACCGAGAAGGTCCTGGGCCTTCCGCTCTGGATCTGGCTGGCGATCGGCGGCGCGATCGCCGCGGGCCTCATCGCGTTCTTCCTGCTCGCCCGTCGCCAGGCGGCCGGCAAGGTCGTCGAGTGCGGCGAATGCGGCGCGCTCGTCCCCGAGAGCGCGTCGGCGTGCCCGAAGTGCGGCGCGGAGTTCGAGAGCGACCTCGTCCGCTGCAGCCGGTGCGCCTCCACGATCCCGGCGAACTCGCAGTTCTGCCCCGAGTGCGCCGCCCAGCTGCTGGGGAAGCCCGGCGAGGGCGGCCGCGACCCCGAGCGGGACGGCTACGCGGACTTCACGGAGCGGTTCCGCGCCGAGGGGAAGAAGGAGCTCGGCGAGAACTACACCGAAGGGTCGTTCTGGGACTGGTGGAAGCGCCAGCCGACGTACACTCCGTTCAGCCAGTGGAAGCTCCAGCAGCAGCAGGGCGCGCCGCGCGGCGGCATGATGGCGCCGCCGGCGCAGACGGCCGAGCGCCCCGACGCGACGCCGCCGCCCCGCGTCCCGCCGCGCGGCGGGACGCCCCCGGCCGCCTCGGCGTCGCCCGGGGACCGACCGATGGCCCGGCGACCCCCGACCGACCCCGGCGCGGGCGCCCCGCCTCCCGCGACGGGCGCCGCGCCGGCAGCCGCCGGGGCGCCCGCGGGCGGTCTCAAGCCGTGCCCGAACTGCCGCAAGGAGATCCCGCCCGAGTACCTCGTCTGTCCGTTCTGCGGGTCGGTGACCCAGTAGGCGGTCGGGGCGGCGCGCGAACCGTTTCCCCGGTCCCGGGGGCCGACGGCCCCCGGTGAGCCTATATTCGGAAGGGGGGCTCCGCTCCCGTTCCGGCGATGACGGGAGAGCTCGAGCGCGGCCGGCTGTAGATCGAGTGGGCGCGGAGCCACATGCCGGTCCTCGAGGGGATCCGACGGCGGTTCGAGACCGAGCAGCCGTTCCGGGGGCTCACGATCTCCGCCGTCCTGCACGTCGAGGCGAAGACGTGCGCGCTCGCCCTCGCGCTCAAAGCGGGCGGCGCCGACGTGCGGCTCGCGGCGGGGAACCCCCTCTCCACGGACGACGACGCGGTGGCGGCGGTCCGGGAGGGCGGGGTCGAGACCTACGCGAAGAAGGGCGAGTCGGTCGCCGAGTACCGGGCCGCCGTCCACCGGCTGCTCGACGCCGACCCGGACGTGATCATCGACGACGGCTGCGACCTGGTCGCTCTCGTCCACACCGAGCGCCGGCAGCGGGGGAAGGTCCGCGGCTCGACCGAGGAGACGACGACCGGCGTCATCCGGCTGCGCGCCCTCGAGAAGGAGGGCGGCCTCCTGTTCCCGGCGATCAACGTCAACGACGCCGCGATGAAGCACCTGTTCGACAACCGCTACGGCACGGGCCAGTCGACGATCGAGGGGATCCTCGCGGCGACGAACCTGCTGATCGCGGGGAAGGTCTGCGTCGTCGCGGGGTACGGCTGGTGCGGGAAGGGGGTCGCCGCCCGCCTCCACGGGCTCGGCGCGGAGGTCCTCGTCACCGAGATCGACCCGGTCCGCGCGCTCGAGGCGCGGCTCGACGGCTTCCGCGTCGTCCCGATGCTCGACGCCGCGCGGGTCGCCGACCTGATCGTCACCGTCACGGGCTCGACCCGCGTCGTCCGGGAAGAGCATTTCCGCGTGCTGAAGGACGGCTGCCTGCTCGCGAACGCCGGCCACTTCGACGTCGAGGTGTCGCGGAAGGACCTCGAGGGGATGGCGGTCGGCCGTCGCGTCGCCCGGCCCGGGGTCGAGGAGTACCGGTTCGCGGACGGCCGGAAAGCGTACCTCCTCGGCGAGGGCCGCCTGATCAACCTCGCGACCGGTCAGGGGCACCCGGTCGAGATCATGGACCTCTCCTTCGCGCTGCAGGCGCTGAGCGCCGAACACCTCGCGCGGCACGGGAAGGAGATGGCCGTCCGCGTGCACGCCGTGCCGTCGGCGCTCGACCGCTCGGTCGCGATCGCCGCGCTCGCCCCGATGGGGATCGGTCTCGACGAGCCGACGGGGGAACAACTCAAGTACGCTGAGACGTGGACGGAGGGGATCTGATGGAGACGGGAAAGATTCCGGGCGACCTGCGCTACACGAAGAGCCACGAGTGGCTCCGCGTCGCCGGCAACCGCGTCACGGTCGGGATCACCGACCACGCCCAGTCGCAGCTGACCGACATCGTCTTCGTCGACCTGCCCGCGGTCGGGAAGGTCGTCGCGAAGGGGGCGAGCGCGCTCGTCCTCGAGTCGGTGAAGACGGTCGCCGACGTCTACGCCCCCGGCGCGGGGAAGGTCGTGGAGGCGAACGCCGAGCTGAAGGCGCACCCCGAGCTCGTCAACCGGGAGCCGTACGGGAACGGCTGGCTGTACACCCTCGAGCTCTCCGGTCCGCTCGACGACGCCGCGCTCCTCTCGCCCGAGCAGTACCGCGCGCTCGTCGAGAGCGGCGCGTAGGCCGCGACGGTTTTCGGCCTACTTCCCCTGGAACGCCGGCTTCCGGCGTTCGAGGAACGCGCGCATCCCTTCGCCGCGGTCGCTCGTGCCGAACGTGTGGCCCGCCGACTCGGCCTCGAGGTGGAGGGCGCTCGCGAGCGAGGCGTCCATCCCGCGGTCGATCACCTGCTTGACCCAGCGGACCCCGAGCGGCGCCCGGGCGGCGATCGTCTCCGCGAGCGCCTGCGTCTCCTGCCGCGCGGTCGCTTCCGGGACGACGGCGGCGACGAAGCCGAGGCGGAACGCCTCCTCCGCGCTCACCGGCACTCCCGTGTAGATGAGCAGCTTCGTGCGCGCCCGGCCGATGAGGCGGGTGAGTCGGGTCGCGCCGCCCATCCCCGGGTGGATCCCGACCGTTACCTCGGGCAGTCCGAGCTTCGCCCCGGCGGCCGCGACGATGAAGTCGGCGGCGAGCGCGATCTCGAGGCCGCCGCCGAGGGCGTACCCCTCCACGAGCGCGATCACGGGCGCGGGGAACCGCTCGATCCGTTCGGCGACCCGCTGGCCGAGGAACCCGAACTCGATCCCCTCGGGGAGGCTCTTCTTCTCCATCTCGGCGATGTCGGCCCCGGCGGCGAAGACGGACGACGCGCCCGCCAGCACGGCCACGCGAACGGTCGGGTCGGGCTCGAGGTGGCGGAACCGCTCCTCGAGCTGCTCCAGGAGATCGGTCGAGAGGGCGTTCAGCACCTCGGGCCGGTCGAGCAGCACCCAGGCGATCGGTCCGCGGCGCTCGACCCGCACGTAGGCGATCGGCCACTTCTTCTCGCCCCGGACCGACCGCTCGTGGAGCTCACGGCTGATCGGGAACTGGCCGTGCCAGCGGCGGGCGTACTCCTCGACGAGGTGGAGCCCCTCGGGGAGGCCGATCGCGTTCAGCTGGGCGAACGGGCCGTGCCGCCGCCGAAGGCCGACGACCGCGCCGCGATCGGTCGCCTCCGCCGTCGCCACCTTCTCCTCGACGAGGCGCGTCGCGATCCCGACGGTGAGACCGAGCAGCCGCTCGCGGACGGCCGTCTTCTTCTCGGGTTCGACGGCCGATTCCTTCCACGCCCACGGCGTGCCCGCCCGGAACTGCTCCTCGAGCCGCTTCGCGGGCGCGTACGCCGGTCCGAACGCTTCGTGGAGGGTCGTCTGGGCGTGGAACGCGATCGGGATCCCGGTCAGGTTCATCAGCTCGAACGGGCCGAGCGTCGCCCCGAACAGCTCGCGCCCGACCTCCTCGATCGTCGCGAGCGAGGCGACCTCCTCCTCGGCCATCCGGGCCGCCTCGTTCAGGTACGGCACGAAGTAGCGGTTCACGCAGAAGCCCGCCTTGTCGGCGGTCTCGATCGGCAGCTTCCCGAGCAGCTCGGAGAACTCGACGAGCGCCGCCCGCGTCGCGGGCGCGGTCGCTTCGCCGCCGACGACCTCGACCAGGCGGTTGATCGCCGCCGGGAAGAAGAAGTGGAGGCCGGCGAACCGCTCCGGGTTCGGAAAGCCGCGCGCGAGGGCGGTCACGGAGAACGAGGAGGTGTTGGTGACGACCAGCGCGGTCGGGGCGACGAGGGGGCCGATCTCGGTGAACAGCGCGTGCTTCACGAGCTCCTCCTCGAAGACGGCCTCGATCACCAGGACCGCGTCGGCGACCGCCTCCGTGAGCTCGGTCGTGAAGGCGATCCGCGCGAGGATCGCGTCGCGCTGCTCCGGGGTCGACTTTCCGCGGTCGATCGCGCCCTGGAGCGTCGACTCGATCCGCGAGCGGCAACGGGCGATCGACGGGGCGTCGACGTCGCGGACCCGCACCGTGAAGCCGGCCTGGGCGCACGCCTGGGCGATCCCGCTGCCCATGTTCCCGCCGCCGAGGACCGCGACGACGTCCGGCGGAACGATCGGACGATGCTTCGGGGGCTCGGCGTCGGCCACGGGACGCGGGGGGCTGGGGGCCGGCCGACTATAAACTGTTCGTCCGCCCCCGACGGCGGGACCCCCTTAATCCCCCCGGACCGATGGCCGTCCGTGGACGTTCCGGGGATCGATCCGCTCGCGGCCGCGGCGCTCGCGAGCGAGCGACGGTTCGTCCTCGCCCTCGGCGGGTACGCGCTCGAGGTCCCCGGCGGGACCCTGGTGATCCACGAGAAGATCCCGAGCCCGCGGTTCAACTACGTCGTCGTCGAGCGCGTCGCGCCGCAGCGGCAGGCGGCGTTCTTCGAGCGGGCGCTCGACCACTACTTCCAGCGCGCGATCCGGCCGAGGTTCCGCTGCTTCGGCGCGCCGGCCGAGCACGTCGCGCGCGCGCTGCACCGGTTCTCGTTCCGGCCGCTCCCGGAGCCGCGCACCGTGCTCGTCGCCGGAGCGCGGCCGCCCGCAGCGCCCGACCCTCGGTACGCGGTCGGTCCGGCGTCCGACCGCGAGATCGACCAGGTCGTGGGCTTCTGGACGGTGGAGTCGGAGCGGCCCGAGCTCCGCACCTCGGTCGATGTCGCGATGCACCACCCGTCCCCGGACGAGTCGCTCGTGCCGGTCCTCGCGAAGGACGGGAGCACGCCGGTCGCCGCGGCGCTCCTGTTCCGGTCGGGCGAAGCCGCGGGCATCCACCTCGTCACGACGCGTTCCGACGCGCGGGGGCAGGGCGCGGCGTCCGCGCTCGTCCAAGCGGTCCGCGCCGACGGGACTTTCCCGCCGGGGACGCAATGGTCCATCGTCGCCGATACGCCCCGGCTCGTCGGGCGCCTCACGGCCCTCGGGTTCTCCCCGGCGGCCGCGTTCACCGAGTACGAGCTGCCCCGGGACGCCGAGCTGGCGCTCCCGCCGCCGGGCCCCCCGACCCCGGCGCGGTGGCGACCGCCCCGGTGACCGGCGGGCGGGCTCACTCGCGGCGGCGGACGCCGTCGAGCTTCAGCCGCTGCTCGAGCGAGGCGATCGTCCGCATCGTCGAGAGGACCGTGTCGGCGTTGAGCGAGATCGAGTCGATCCCCTCGCGGACGAGGAACTCGGCGAACTCGGGGTAGACGCTCGGCCCCTGCCCGCAGATGCCGACCGTGCGGCCCTCGGCGTGCGCGCCGCGGATCAGCATCTCGACCGCCGTCTGCACCGCGGGGTCGCGCTCGTCGAAGTAGCCCATCCGCCCGAGCGTCTCCGAGTCGCGGTCGGCGCCGAGGACGAGCTGCGTGAGGTCGTTCGAGCCGATCGAGAACCCGTCGCAGTGCTTCGAGAACTCGCGGGCGAGGAAGACGGTGGAGGGGACCTCCGCCATCAGGTACAGCTTGAAGTCGCGCGAGCGGCGGAGACCCGCCGCGCGCATCGTGCCCGCGATCTCCTCGAGCTCCCAGGTGTTGCGGACGAACGGGAGCATCATCATCGCGTTCTTGAGACCCAGGTCGGTCCGCACCCGGTGGATCGCCTCGAGCTCGCACTCGAAGGCGGGACGGAAGACCGGGGAGACGTAGCGGGAGCAGCCCCGCCAACCGATCATCGGGTTCTCCTCGACCGGCTCGTACGGCTCGCCGCCCGGCATCCCGCGGTACTCGTTCGTCTTGAAGTCCGAGGTCCGGATGATCACGGGCCGCGGATGGAACGCCTGGCAGACCTTCCCGATCCCGTCGGCGAGCCGCCGGACCAGCTCCTCGCGCTTCCCTTTCTGGAGGAGCGCGAGCGGATGCTCCCGGACGTGCGCGGTGAAGATGAACTCGATCCGGAGCAGGCCGACCCCCGAGACCGGGAGTCGGGCGTACTCCTCCGCCTTCTCCGGCACTCCGACGTTCACGAGGATCTTCGTCGCCGTGACCGGCGCCGACTCGTGATGGCCCGCCGACCCGCCCGTCCCGGCGCTCGCCGGAGCCGCGGAGGCGGGGGTCGCCCGGAGCCCCAGGTAGACCGCCCCCGTCTTGCCGTCGACCGTGACCTCGGCCCCGTCGGCGATCGTCCGGGTCGCTTCGCGCGTGCCGACGACGCACGGAACCCCCAGCTCGCGGGAGACGATCGCGGCGTGGCAGGTCATCCCGCCCTCGTCCGTCACGATCGCCGCAGCCCGACTCATCGCCGGGACCATGTCGGGCGTCGTCATCGTCGTCACCAGCACCTCCCCGGCGCGGAGCTTGTCGAGCTCCGCGGCGCCGCGCAGGAGGCGGGCGATCCCCCCGGCGATCCCGGGCGACGCCCCGAAGCCCCGGAGGATCGGCGCGTCCGAACCCGTCGACTCGGCCCGCGGAGCCGCGGCGGGGGCCGGGATGGTCGACGTCGGGATCGTCGTGACCGGGCGCGCCTGGACGATGTAGAGCGCGTCCGCGTCGCCGCACCACTCGACGTCCATCGGACGGCGGTAGTTCGATTCGATCAGCCGGGCGAGCGAGACGAGCTTGAGCAGGCGGGCATCGGGGAGCTTCTGGCGGCTGCGGTCGGCGGCCGGCACGTCTTCGCGCCGATTCCCCCCGCCCTCGGCGCGTACGATGCGGACCTTCTGCTCGGAGATCTGCTTGTGGACGATCTTCTGGGTCACCCCGTCGATCACGTAGTGGTCGGGGGTCACCTCACCGCCGACGATCGCCTCGCCGAGGCCCCAGCCGGCCTCGACGATCATGTGGTTCTCGCCGGTGTTCGGGTCGCGCGTGAACAGGATCCCGCTCACGCTCGCGTCGACCATCTTCTGGATCAGCACCGCGAGCCGGACGCTCGCGTGGTCGAACCCCTTCGCCTGACGGTACACGAGCACGCGCGGAGTGAACAGCGAACCCCAGCACTTCTTGATCGACTCGAGGACCGAGTCGGTCCCGTGGACGTTGAGGTACGTCTCCTGTAGTCCGGCGAACGACGCCCCCTCGAGGTCCTCGGCGGTCGCGCTCGAGCGGACCGCGCAGAACCGGACGGCGTGGTGACGGGCGAACGCCTCGTAGGCGCTCGCGATCTCGGCGCGGATCGCGTCGGGGAACGGCGTCGTCTCGAACGCCGCACGGATGCGGCGGGCCGCCTCCTCGACGGTCGCGGAGACCGCGGGGTCGATGGAGGCGAGCGCGGCGGGGATCAGTTCCTTGAGTCCGGTCCCGTCAACGAACGCCGCGTAGGCGTCCGTCGTCACGACGATCCCCGGCGGTACCGGCAGGCCGTGGCGCACGAGCTCGCCGAGCTTGCCGGCCTTGCCCCCGACGAGCGGCAGGTCGCTGTCGGAGACCTCCCCCAGGTTCCGGACGAGCGCCACGTCGGCCTCACTCGGCGGCGCGGGCGAGCGTGAAGGCGATCAGGTCGGAGTCGGGGGAGTACGGATGGACGATTCGCTGCGCGATCGCGTCCCACGCGCCGCGCGGTTCGAGCCGTTCCGCGATCACGTGCCCTCGGTCTGCCAACTCGTTCCGAGCGACGACCTCGTAGAGGTGCAATCGTCCTCCCGGGCCGACAGTGCGTGCCACCGAGGGTGCGTACTTAATCCCTTCGTGAGGGAGATTCAGGATCGCGCGGTCGCACGGCGGCGCCGAGGGGAGGAACCCCTCGATCGGGGCGACCTCCTGGCGCACTCGGCTCCCGAACGGGTACCGTTGCAGCGTTTGCCGCAGGAGCGAGATCGCATCGGGGTTGACGTCGACCGCGACCACCGCTCGGGCCCGGCCGTCGCGGGCGATGTGCACCGCGAACGGGCCCACCCCGCAGCAGAGGTCGTAGACCGTCTCGCCCGGCCGGACCTCGGCGGCGACGAGGGCATGCTCGCGCGCGAGCCGCGGCGAGAAGTAGGCCCGGCCGAGATCGACCGAGAGCTCGAGCCCGTTCTCGCGGTGGACGGTCGCCCAGCCGCCGTCGCCCGCGAGCCGCTCGATCGTCCGCCGGCGCTCGACCCCGTGCACCCCTCGGTCCCAACCGACCGTACGGGCGTGCGGCACGAACCGTCGCAGCGCCTCCCCGATCTCGCCCCCGCGAGACTCGAGCTCCCGCGGGAGCCGGACGAGGACGACGTCGCCGACGATGTCGAACGATCGGGGGAGGAGGTCCTTCTCCGCGGCGCTCCACGCCAAGAGGTCGCGGTAGTCGCTGGGCCCGCCCTCGGGCCGAGGCTCGAACTCGGCCGATCCGAGAGATCCCCACTCGGCCGGTATCGGGGCGTCGTCGAGGACTGGGAGCACGAGCGTCCCTTTGACCGAGGCGATCCGAAGGTCGGTCCGGAGCCAACCGGCGTCCGCCAGCTCCCGCCGGGTCGCCTCCCCGTCGGCGCGGGGTACGACGAGGGCCCGGGCCTTCATGGCGCGGCCGGGCGGAACGGCTCGGCGAACAGCAGGCCGAGCAACTCTCGCCCCAGCCGTCGGCCGATCGCCCCGTGGGTAGCGGCGACGCTCCCGAACTTCGCCGGCGGCGGCAGGCGATCAGATGGAACGCCGCGCCCGGCGATCACGAGCGGCACCGGGTCGTCCGAGTGTGCATGGAGGACGCACGGGGTGGCGTGGTCGGCGGTAACCGCGACGCGGGTCCGGTCGAGGTCGAGGCCGTCGAGGAACGGGCCGAAGAACGACCGGTCGATCGCCTCGAGGACCTCCAGCTTGTCGCGGGCCCGACCGTCGTGCCCCGGCTCGTCGGGTCCCTTTAGGTGAACGTAGACGAACGGACGGCGACCGATCTCCTCCCGGACGACCGCGGCCCGGCTGCGGTAGCCGGCGTCGCGATCCCCGACCATCGGTCCCACGTACCGGTCCTCCAGCCCTAGGACCCGCGCGATCCCGCGCTCGACCGGCATCTCGGTGACCGCCCCGCCCGCCACTCCGTAGGCGGCGGTGAAACTCTGGAGCGGATGCTCCGGGAGCGCCCCGGCGTTCCGGACCAGGATCCCGTTCGCGACCTTCTTCCCCCCCATCGCGCGTCGCGCGTTCACTCGGTGGCCGGCGAGCACGGGGCCGGCGCCCTCGAGGAACCGGTTGATCGCCGCCGCGGTCCGGGCCGCCGCCGGCGTGGGCTGGAGGGGAACGACGGTACGGACCGTCGGGCGTTCGGGCTGGCGCGCCTGCCCCATCCCTCCGACCTTGTCGTAGAACGGGTCGGCGTTCGACACGTCGGGCGACAGCGCCTCTCCGTCGAGCGGGTGGAGCCACAGCACGCCGCGATGGCCGACCGTCGCTCGGACCTCCGCCCGAATTCTCATCTCCGAGAGCAGGTCGGCCGCCGTCACGGCCCGGGCGAGGTCCTGGGACTCGGTCGTGCCAAGCGAGCGACCGACGCGCGAATCGAGAACGGACCCCGCCCCGTCCGTCGTGGCGAAGTTGAGCCGGAGGGCCACGTCGCCCGGCGCGAGGGGGGTCTCGACCC
Source organism: Thermoplasmata archaeon (assembly GCA_035499145.1). Lineage (GTDB taxonomy): Archaea > Thermoplasmatota > Thermoplasmata > Lutacidiplasmatales > UBA184 > Lutacidiplasma. Next base: position 555 of record DATJZK010000118.1, on the reverse strand, counting down.
CAAGCGCCTCCAGCACTCCCCGTCCCGGGGAGTCGGCGGCGGGATCGTAGCCGAGGAGGGCGAAGACGCCGGCGTCCGACTCGGGAGCGATCCCGGGACCGACGACGACGAGTTCGCCGTTCGCCCCGTCGCGGACCAGCCGGTCGAGGTTCGGGGTCGTCGCGGCCTCGACGGGGCTCTGGCCGCCCGTGTCCGGACTCGGTCGGTCGCCGAGCCCGTCCAGGACCACGAGGACGTTCACGCCGGCGGCCGGAACTGTTCCCGGGGAGCCCGCGGCCATAACTAATTAATGGGACGCGGGACTGTGAGCCCGTCCCGTGGAGCCGCAGTTCCCTCGCCGTCTTAGGAGTTTCGTCCAGACGCCGCTCGGACGGACCCTGCTCCTCGCCTTCACGATCCTCGTCGTCTTCGGCGCGTTCTACCTCTCCGTCCTGTTCGCGATCCCGGCGATCCTGATCGTCGGCCTCTGGCTCCCGATCTACCTCGGGCAGAAACGGCCGCGCTACCTCGCCCTGTCCGGAGTGGTCGTCCTCCTCCTCATGGCGCCGCTCATCA
>DATJZK010000117.1:0-5052 GCA_035499145.1 Thermoplasmata archaeon | reverse complement strand
TCCCGACCCACGTCCACGACCCCGGTACCAGCGGCCCCACCCTAATGTAAGTCGTGTTGAACGTGGTCCGCCTCGGCCCGACCGGGGCCCGCGCGCAGCGCCGACCGGGGCGGGCGACAGCGGCCGGCGGAGCTCCGCACTCAGCGATCCGATCCGATGCTGCTCGATCGCTTCCCCTCACCACGATCGGGAAGGGGACCCTGATCGGGAGGGGCCGGAGGGCGCCGCGGGCCCTACCTTTCGCTTCCGACCCCAGGACGGCCAGCTAAAGAGGGGCTGGCAACCTCCTTCCTGCGGTGTGCAATGCCCAACTCGTGCCCCGACTGCGGCGCCCCTCTCGAGTTCAACTCTGCGACGGCCCGTGTGCTGCACGGCGACTGCGGCGGGTGCGGGCACGCCTTCACGATCCTGGAAGGTTTGCCCGCGATCCCTCAGGCCCCATCGAACGCTCCGGCTGCCGAGACGGACGTCCCCGAGGGGGGACCGGCGTGTGGCAAGTGCGGTGCCCCCCTGACGCTGCGATCCGCTTCCGAGGATACCCTCGAAGCGGTTTGCTCCGGGTGCGAATCCGAGTTCACCTACACGCTCGACACCGCGCCGGGGCCGTCGGGCCCGCCTCGGCGGCCGACCCGTTTTGAGCCGGAGACGGAACGACGGGGAGGGTTCGACCGCCCTCCGAGCCGCCCCTGTCGCGAGTGCGGAGGGACCCTCCAGTTCACCTCGACGCCGGACGGGTTGGTCACGGGCGAATGTGCCCAGTGCGGGAATCGGTTCACATTGCCTCCCCGCCGCGAGGGAGGGGGCCGTTCCCGGTACGGACGCCCCGGGGGCGGCGGATTCCGTCCCCAGTATGGCCGGGGCCGCGGCTACTCGCGTGACGGTGCCCGGGGGGGTCCTCCCCCGCGCTCCGGAGGGGGATCGCGACCGTATCGTCGACGCAGCTCCTTCCAGGACGAGGGCGACGACGACTCCGACCGTCGGCGTCGCCGGCCCCGTCGCGAGTAGACCGACCGACGGTCAGACGGACTCTTCGATCTCGCCCGAGCGCGGAGGGCCGGCCAGCTGGTCGGCGACGGAGGCGAGAATCTCGAGGTGGCGGTGCACATCCGCGGCCGTGTGCTGGACCGATATCGTCCACTGCTCGTCCGGGCCGGTCCCGGAAGGGATGAGCCCCCGGTTGAGGCAGAGGTAGTAGTAGAGCATGGAACGGTCGCCGTCGACCGTCAGGAACTCCCTCCAGTTCCGGATCGGGTGGTCGGCGAAGAAGACCGTTCCCGATACCCCGTCCGCGGCGACGGAGGCGGTCACGCCGGCCGACTCGAAGACCTTCCGGTATCCTCGGGCTAGGTCGGCGCAGAGGTCGGCGGACCGTTCGAGCGCGGCGTCGGTCAGTACGTGGTCGAGCGACGCCAGGCAGGCCGCCATCGCCATCGGGTTCGAGTTGAATGTCCCGGCGTGCGCGACCTTCCGGGGACCGACCTCGTCGAGGAGCCCGGGACCGGCGGCGACGGCGGACATCGGCACGCCGCACGCGATCGACTTACCTAGCGTCATCAGGTCCGGCCGGACCCCCACCCGGCCCGCCCCACCGTGCGGGTACTTCGCGCCGGTCTTGATCTCGTCAAAGATGAGGAGGGCTCCCAGCTGATCGCACATCTCCCGGAGTGCCGGGAAGAACCCCGGCTCGGGGAGGATGAATCCCATGTTCATCGGGATCGGCTCAGCGATGACCGCCGCCAGATCGTCCCGGTGCTCGTAGGCGATCCGGCGGGTCGCCTCGATGTCGTTGAACGGTGCGACGAGGGTCCCTGCCGTGACCTCGGAGGGAATGCCCGGGCTCGCAGGCGCGGACGCGGGGTGATCGCTCGGTCCGGCGACCTCGCGACGCGGCTTCACCCCGACCAGCAGGGTGTCGTGGGAGCCGTGGTAGGATCCCTCGAACTTGAGCACGAACCGCCGACGGGTATGCGCGCGGGCGAACCGGACGGCGTGATGCGTCGCCTCGAGGCCGGTCGTGCTGAAGCGCACCCGGTCCATCCCGAACCGTCGGCAGAGACGCTCGGCGACCTCCGGGGTCCGTTCCCACTCGTAGCCGTACACGCTCCCCTCCTCGAGCTGGCGCTGGAGGGTCGAGACCAACGCCGGATGTGCGTGGCCGCTCTGGAGGGACCCAAACCCCATGTTGAAATCGAGGTACTGGTTCCCGTCCGCGTCGCGGAGCGTGACGCCCCGAGCGCTCTTCACGTAGAAGGGGTACGGGTCGAGGTACCGGTAGTTCGAATGGACCCCGAGGGGGCTCCACCGCCGGGCGCGCTCGAACAGCTCGAGCGAGCGGGGGGTCCGGCGCCGGTAATCCTCGTACGCCGCGCGAAGCCGCTCGTCCACGGTCTCGTCCCCGTCGCTCGTCCCGGGCCGGAACGGCCGGTCGAGCGGGGCGGCGTACTAAAGGCCCCCGGGCCGTCGTCGGACCGAAAGCGGCGGGGCTAGCCCCCCGGACGCGGCCGTCCGTCCGGGAGCCGGAACAACCGTTGCGCGTTGCCTCCCAGCACGGCCTCCCGGTCGGATTCCGGGATCTCGAGGCGCTCGATCTGCTGGACGGCGAGCCCGAGGTCTTCCAACGGCCAATCCGACCCATGGAGGAATCGGTCCGGCGCCCCGGTGGTGACGATCGCGTCGTAGATCCTCGCCCGCGCCTGCTCCACGGCCTGGTCGAAGTACCGCGAGGTCGGCGGGGGAAAGAGGCCCGAGGTGTCCGCGTAGACGTTCGGGTTCTTGTAGACGATCTCGGCGGCCTCGTCGATCCAGGGGTTCCCGAGGTGGCAGAGAACGAATCGCACGTCCCGGAACCGTCCCGCGATCTCGTCGACCTCGATCGGCCGCGCGAACTTCAGGAGGCCGCGACCGTCCAGCGTGTCCCCCTGATGGACGAGGACCGGGATCCGCCGACGATGGGCGAACTCGAACACCGGGAAGAGGCGAGGGTCGTGCGGATAGAACGGAAGGTACCCCGGGAACAGCTTCACCCCGTAGAGGTCCTTCTCCCGCTCCAGCCGCGCGACGGCCGCCGCGACCGAAGCGTCCCCCCGGGTCGGGTCGATGGTGGCGACCGGGAATAGACGGCCCGCGCTCTCGGCCAAGGTTCGCCGCCCTTCGATCATCGCGTCCTCCTCGGACGGAGCCTGGAACAGCTGGATCGTGAGCGCGTAGTCGACCCCGTGCCGATCCATTTCCCGGAGGAGCCCGGGGACGGTGTAGTCGAGGTCGGAGCGGTGGCCGGTCCGGGCGATGTCGGGCCACCACCGGCTCAGGTGAAGGTGGGCATCGATCCGGGGCGTCGAACGGTCGGACGTTCCCCCTCCTACGGCTCCACGAACGATCGCCCTACGGGGGGAGTCGAGATGTCGCCGTCGCTTCGCGAGGCGCGGACCTCGAACACGCGAATTTCGTTGCCCCGGCGTCCGTGGCGGAACTCCGCCATGCCGAGACCGTGAGCGACCGCCGCCGACTGAAGGCGCTCGAATCCGCTCTCGGTCAGGAGGCACGGGGGCACGTACCCGCCCATCTTCCATTCGAGGAACGCCTCGCCCGAGGGATCGTTCGGGAGGGGTCGGTGGAACAGGTCGAAGGCCAGCTTCGGGTCGTTCCACGCGACCGCCCGCACCTCTCCGTTGTGGAGCAGGAGCTCGACTCCGTCGGTCCAGAGCAGGGCCTCGTCGGGCCAGCGAGATCGTTCGATCTCAAGGAGCAGATGCTGGGTCAGACCGATCGCCAACAGGACGAGGCCGAAGATGATCACCACGATCGCCACGGGCGAGGGGTGGAGCAGCCACAATGCGGTCGCCGCCCCCACGGCCACCACCCCGCCCATCGCGAGGGCGAGTCGGCTCGCGCGCGCCATCCGCTCCGAGCGGAGGCGATGGGACGCCGAACGATCGTCGTTTCGAGCCAGCACGACTCCTTTCGGCTCACCGAGGGTTCGGTTCGGGGAGGCGGTCGGTTCCATCGGACCCCCCTGCCGGAACCGCCCGAGGGCTTAATTCACCGGTCGTCCCCGGAAACTCCGGACCCTACGGAATGTCGGATCGCCGTTCGGGCGGTCAGTATTGATATGACGGAGGGGTATTTCCACTGCCGAGAGATCGATGACACCCGAGGGCGATTGGCTCAGCTTTCCGGACGCTCCCCGGATCGTCCATCCTCCCCCCGGACCTCGATCGCGCGAGCTGCTCTCCGCTCAGGCTCGGCTGGAGACCGACGCGATCGGTTACCCCCACTACTTCCCCATCGCTCCCCGTCGAGCCCGCGGTTCCACGATCGAGGATGTCGACGGCAATCTGTTCATCGATTGGGTTTCCGGGATTTCGGTGCTCAACCTCGGGCACCGGCATCCGCGACTCGTCGCCGCCCTGGAGGCCCAGGCGAACGAGATCTGGCACGCCCTCGAGCTGCCGACCGACGCCCGGATACGGTTCCTGGAGCAGTTGGAGGACATGCTCCCTGGCTCGCTCCGGAATCACGCCCGCATCTTCTTTACCGTGACCGGCGGCGATGCGGTCGAGACCGCGGTGAACCTCGCCGATCACGCGCAGCGCCGCCACGGGACGGTAGCATTTTCGGGGGCGTTCCACGGCGTGCACGGCGGCGCGGCGAGCCTCACCAGCGGGCATCGGTATCGATCGACGAGCTCGTTCCTGGGAGGGACCGTCATCCGGGTTCCATACCCTGACCCGTACCGCCCGGTGCTCGGGACCGGCGAGAGCGCCGGGGATACGATCCGATATCTGGAGCACCTCGTCAACGACCCGCATTCGGGAGTGGACTCGGTCTCGTCGGTCCTCGTCGAGCCGATCCTCGGCGAGGGCGGCTACGTCGTTCCGCCCGACGACTTTCTCCCGTCGCTCCGGGAGTTCTGCGACCGACACGAGATCGTCCTGATCGCCGATGAGATCCAAACCGGGCTCGGGCGCACGGGCCGGATGTGGGCGGTCGAGCACGCCAACGTCACCCCCGACATCGTGTGCATCGCCAAGTCGATCGGGGGCGGCATCCCCC
>DATJZK010000116.1:0-6489 GCA_035499145.1 Thermoplasmata archaeon | reverse complement strand
TCGGGTTTCCCGTGGAGCTGTACGTTCCCCGGACCGTCGCTCCGGAGCGCCTCGCGCGGATGCGCGCCTTCGGCGCCCGGGTGGTACTGACCGATCCCTCCGATGGGACCGACGGCGCGCAGCTCGCGGCGCAGGCGCGGGCGAGGGAGTCTCCCGAACGTCTCTTCTACGCCGACCAGTACAACAATCCAGCGAATCCCCGGGCGCACTACGAGACGACGGGACCGGAACTGTGGGCCCAGAGCCGTGGCCGGATCACCCACCTGGTCGCCGGGGTCGGGACGGGCGGGACGATCTCCGGCGCGGGACGGTTCCTCAAGGAGCGTCGACCTTCGATCCGGATCGTCGGCGTGGAACCGACCGGTCCCATCCACGGGTTGGAGGGGCTCAAGCACCTGCCGACGGCGCGCCGCCCGTCGACGTACGACGAGGCGGTCGTGGACGAGACGATCCGGATCGAGACCGACGACGCGCTCTCGATCGCGCATCGCCTCGCGGTCGAGGAGGGCGTCGCGGCCGGCCCGTCGTCCGGAGCGGCGGTCGCCGGGGCGCTTCGCCTGCGCACGCGCGACCCCCGGACCTTCATCGTCGCGATCCTGCCGGACGAGGCACGCCCCCGGTCCGAGGGGGATCGATGAAGGGCGTCGTGGTTCCACCGGACCTCCTGGGCACCGTCCGACGGTTCGCCGCCGAGGCGTACCCCGAGGAGTGCTGCGGATTCCTGCTCGCGGCCCCCCCGACGGTCGGTTCGGAGTCGGAGCGCCGGATCGTGGACGCGCTGCCCTCGCCGAACCGGGCGCGGCAGAACCGGGCGCACCGGTTCGTGATCCCGCCGGAGGAGCTGCGGAGCGCCGAGCGGTGGGCGAGCACCCGCGACCTGGTCGTCGCCGGGTTCTACCATTCGCACCCGGACCACCCGGCCCGGCCGTCGGCGTTCGATCAGGAGCACGCCTGGCCGTGGTACGTCTACCTGATCGCGGCGTCCCGGGCCGCCGGCCCGGGCCCGGTCGGCGCCTTCGAGCTCGATGCCGATCGGCGCGAGTTCCGGGAGATCGAGCTGCGCTCCGAGGCGACCGGCCCGTCGCCGCTCCCTTCGGGGGCTCGCTAGGGGGAGGTCGGTCGGCCGATGCCGAAGGTCACGGTCCGGATCCCGACACCGCTCCGCAGCTTCGCCGCGGGCGAGAAGGAGCTCGCGCTCGAGGCGACGACGGTCGGGGAGGCCGTCCGGTCGCTCTGCGACACCCACCCGGGGCTTCGCCGCCATCTGTACGGCGCGGACGGTCGACTCCGGAACTTCGTCTCGGTCTTCCTGAACGATGACGATATCCGGAACCACGAACGGGAGGCGACGCCGCTCGCGGACGGGGACGTCGTGGCGATCGTCCCCGCGATCGCCGGGGGCGCCCCCGCCGCGCGCCGAGGACGAGCTCCGCCGAGGTCCCCGAGCGCCGCCCGTCCGGTCGAGCGTTCGATGGACGCGGACGAGCTGCGGCGGTACAGCCGTCACCTGCTCCTCCCCGAGGTCGGCCTCGCGGGCCAGCGGAAGCTCCGCGCGGCGAAGGTCCTGATCGTGGGGGCCGGGGGACTCGGGTCGCCCGCCGCCCTCTACCTGGCGGCCGCCGGTGTCGGGACGATCGGGCTGGTCGACTTCGACGACGTCGACGCATCGAACCTGCAGCGGCAGATCCTGTACGCGACGTCCGACGTCGGCCGCCCCAAGCTCGCCGCGGCCGCCGAGCGCCTCACGGGATTGAACCCGGGCGTCCGGGTCGTGCGGCACGAGCACCGCCTCGACAGCGCGAATGCGCTCGAGATCGTGAAGGCATACGACGTCGTAATGGACGGGACGGACAACTTCCCGACCCGGTACCTCGTCAACGACGCGAGCGTCCTGAGCGGCATCCCGAACGTCTACGGATCGATCTACCGGTTCGAAGGGCAGGTCAGCGTCTTCGACGCGCGGCGGGGCCCCTGCTACCGGTGCCTCTATCCCGAACCGCCGCCGCCCGACCTCGTCCCCTCGTGCGCCGAGGCGGGCGTGCTCGGCGTGCTGCCCGGCGTGGTCGGAGTCCTCCAGGCGACCGAGGCGCTGAAGCTCGTGCTCGGGGTCGGGGAGCCGCTCGTCGGCCGACTCCTGCTGTACGACGCGCTCGCGATGCGCTTCCGCGAGCTGACCCTCCGCAAGGACCCCCGATGCGTGCTCTGCTCGGCGCACGCCACGCAGAAGGGGCTGATCGATTATCCGGCGTTCTGCGGGGTCCCCGCCCCGGGGGAGGCGGTCGAGAGCGACGTGCCCGAGATCCTTCCCGAGGAGCTCCGGACCGCGCTCGCGTCGGACGAGCCCCCGCTGCTGGTCGACGTGCGGGAGCCCGAGGAGCGGGCGATCTCCCGGATCGCCGGCTCGGTCGACATCCCGAAGGACGCGATCGCCGAGCACGTCGATGAGCTGACCCGCGCGCGGTCGATCGTGCTGTTCTGCCGGTCGGGCGGACGGTCGGCCGACGCGGCCCGAACGCTGATCGAGCTGGGGTTCTCGAACGTCCGGAGCCTGAAGGGCGGGATCAACGCCTGGGTGACGACCGTCGACCGGTCGATGCCGGTCTACTAGCCCTCAGCCCGCCCCCGGGTGGCCCACGTCCTTCTCGAGCGGGCCGGTGTACGACCGGACCCGCCGCGACAGCTCGCGGGCGAACGCCTCCGGGTCGGCCGGCGTCAGGAACAGCGGGTTGCCGGGCCCCGTCACGAGGAGCCCTCGGGACGGGTCGGTGAACACCGAGTCGAAGTGGCCGATCACGGGGCTCCACATCCGGCCGTGCCATCCCCACGGCCCGAGGGCCGCGGCCATGCCGGACGGGGCCAGGTCACGGAGCGCCGAGTACTCGATCCGTCGGATCTCGTCGAGCGGGATCCGTCGGCCCCCCAGGATCCGGGTGGCGCGGAGGTGCTCGTCGTCGATCGAGTACCGGGTCGAGAAGTATCGGGCGAGGAAGAAGACGATCACGGCGGTCAGACCGTACGGGACCCAGAGGAACGACGCCGGTTCCCGGGGCACCAGGACGACCAGAATCACGACCAGGAGGATCGCGTACGTGACGACGACGCCGACCGAGTACCGACCCCAGACCCGATACACTCCCTCGGCATCCAACCGAGGCCCGACCCGCGCGGCGTCCGAGGCGGGCCCACCCGGAGGGGATCGGGCGGGCAGGTTCGGGGCGGCGTCACCGTGCATGCTACCGACTGACCCCCTCTCGGCCCTGCGGCTCGGTCGGATGGCATTCTTCCGGCCGATTAAGGGTGCGCCGCGGCGACAGGTACCTGGGCGCCCCGTCGAACCGTCCCCGATCGGGATCCCTTTCCGTCCCATCGGTGTGGGAGCGTGCCCGCGTGCGGAAGAGCCGCGCCGCGGTCGGGCCGAAGCGGTCCCGTCAGCGACCCCGAACCTCGGGGGCACCTTTCCCTAGCCGATCCCCTTCCGAAGCAGCCAGCCGGTTCCCGCGATCAGCGCCCCCGCCCCCAAGGCGACCCACGCGAGAGCCCCGCCCTGGGCGAAGACGAGCCAAACCCCGACGCCGAGGAACAGCGCTCCCAGGCCGAGGAACAGCCACCCGGCCCGTTTCGGGTCTTGGGAGGCAGCGTAGATCCATGCGGCCATCGGCGGGCCCTACTCCCGGAGACCGTATGGCACTCCGGGCGAGCGCTCGCAGGACCGGGGAACGCCTTCCCGTCGCGGGCCGACCGACCGTCTGGGACGGCGTGGGGAGAAAGGGTTGGGTCGGGGCGACCGCGAAGGAGCTCGAGCGATCCGAACCTACGAGGACGGGTAGAACACTGCGACGAGGTTCGGGAAACCGCCTTCGCTGTAGTCGGTCCCGGTGCTGTAGTCGTACCCCGTAACGTAGAACGAAGCCGTCCCTGCGGCCCGGACCGTGAAGCTGCCCACGGCCGTGATATCCTCGATGTAGACGCCCGAGGCGAGACCGGTGTCGATGTACGTCGTCTCCGGTACGCCGGGACACGTGGAGCTCGCGTTGGATACGAAGATCGCGGCCGCGGCATAGTCGCCGCTCGCGTGGATCAGTTCGACCTCGATGCTCCCCGCGACCTCCACGACCCCGGGACCGCTGACGTCAATCTTCAGAACGAGGCTGGTCACGTTCGCGCAGTGACCGAGGTGGGGGATCCGGTACCCGCCGAAGTCGAGCGTAGCGTGCGCGACCACGATCTTCGGGGTCGGCGCCGAGGAGAGCTCGTAGCTCGCCACGGCGATCCCGAGCGCGGAGACCCCCAGCACGAGGGAAGCCACCGCCAGGACGAGCGGGATCCGCGTCCAGCGGGCTGCGCCTCCGGGGGGCGGGAGCGGGGGACCGCTGGTCGGCACGGTCGGCGACGGTTCGCTCTCCTTCGATGCGGCGGGCATGGTCACGGGATGCGAGGGGTCCATAACGACTTTCCTTCCCCGGCTCGAACTCCGCTGCATGCGTCGAGACGGCGCGGACCCGGCCCGTTCCCTCGGGGCGCGAAGATACGCAGTCGGCGAAGCCGAACGGCGACTCCGGCCTCCCGGTAGGACATGGCGGGATCGTCCCGCCGTCCTCCGTCACATGGACGAGGCGGTCCGAGGGACGTGTCCCTGCACCCTCGTCATCCGCGCTCTGACCGCGATCCGGACCCCCACTTCCGCTCTCGGGAGAGCGGGGGCCCCTCGCTCCCCAGAGGCCGTCCACGCCGGTCGTGCGACAGGCTACGGGGTCACGATCTCGAGGGGCTGGGTGAACGTGACGTTGCCCAGGTCGTAGCACCACGGACCCCAGAAATAGTGGCCGGGGGGTAGTGTCACATCGACCGAGTACGTCCAGGACGGTCCATGGTACTTCGGATGCGGGGGGATCAAGCCACAGGCCCGTGCGCCTTGGCCGGCCTCCCACCAGTTCAGATCGAGACTCGTGTGATCCACCTGGCCCGTTCCTAGGAGGACTCCGCCCGCCCGGGGGACCTCGAAGCTGATGTTCCCGATCGCGGGCCCGCGTAGCACGAGGCCGGCGGGAACGATCACGTGCTCCACGAACCCGGCGCTCGGCGGACCCAGTTCCCACACGAGCATGCAGCCCGCCGAAATCCCGACCGCGAGCGCGACGGCGAGCAGGGCGGTTCGGTGCCGCATGCCCACACCCCTACCGCACGGGTCGAAATTAGGACTCCGACCGAGAGACGGCGCCTGTTTGCGCGGGCCGAACGGTCGAGCGAGAGCCGGGAACGGTGAAACTGGTCGAGCGCTGGGACCCACTCCTCAGGCGGCAGCTTCGTAGTAGTACTCGCCTTTGGAACGTTGCTCCCGATCGAGGACCGACCCCTCGCGGTTGATGCGGGGGCGCAGGGTCTCGGCGTCCCGGCGGAACGTGATGTCCACGGAACGCAGGAGCCGGTTCATCCCCTCGCGCATCGCGAACGGACCGTCGCCCCGCCCGGCCGAGCCGTCGTCGGCGGTCGGCCGGAAGACCATCAGCTCGTCGCACGCCAGGTCGAGGAAGTAGACGTCGTGGTCGACCACCAGCGCGGTGACCGCCTGCCGCTCGACCTGCCGGCGCAGGAGGCGGGCCATCGCCATCCGCTCGTCCGAATCGAGGTACGCCGACGGTTCGTCGAGCAGGTACAGCGTTGCGGGTCGGGCGAGGGCGAGGGCGACGGCCGCCCGCTGCAGCTCGCCGCCCGAGAGGTCGGTGAGCGCGACATCGAGCACCTCGTCCAGGTGGAGGCCGGGCACGAGCTCCCGCTCGAACAGCTTCGCGTCGAACGTCGGATCGGCGGAGAGCGACTCCATCCGCGCCCGCAGGCTCGCCGCCTGCGTCGCCTTCAGGTACTGCGGCTTGTAGCTGACGGTGACGCCCGCCGGCGGCGCGCCGCGGGTCGGCGTCTCGACGCCCGCGAGCATCCGGACGAACGTCGTCTTGCCGGTCGCGTTCGGTCCGACGACCCCGACCGTCGACCCCTTGGGAAGCGAGCCGGCGCCGACCGACAGCGAGAACGTCGGGAACTCCTTCTCCAGGTCCGGGAACTCGACGAGCGCGTTCTGGCGCGCGGCCGGCTTCGGCGGGTGGGCGACGAACCGGACCGGGTCGGTCCGGAAACGGACGTTCTCGTCCTTGAGGTAGCCGGTGAGGTAGGTGTTGATCGCCGAGCGCATCGGGATCGGGTGGCTGATCACGCCGAACGCCGCCGGCTCCCCGTACAGGAGGTGGGCCTGGTCGGCGAGGTAGTCGAGGAGGGCGAGGTCGTGCTCGACGACCACGACGCTCTTCGTCTCCCCGAGGCGGCGGAGCAGGCGCGCGACGCCGAGGCGGTGGACGATGTCGAGGTAGCTCGACGGCTCGTCGATCAGGTACAGGTCGGCGTCGGTCGCGAGCGTGCGGGCGATCGACGTGAGCTGGAGCTCGCCGCCCGAAAGCTCGCCGAGCTTCCGGTCGGCCCGTCGGGCGAGGCCGACGTCCT
>DATJZK010000115.1:0-6090 GCA_035499145.1 Thermoplasmata archaeon | reverse complement strand
GCGTCCTTGGCGTCGAACCCGGCTCCGAGCACATCGTCCCGGAGCTGGAAGGCGATCCCCAGGTCGATCGCGATCGCCTCCAGGTCGGCGAGGCGGGACCGTCGCGCCCCCCCGAGCAGCGCCCCGATCGCGAGCGGGGCGGCGACCGTGTAGACCGCGGACTTGAGCCGGTGCACGTCGAGGACGTCCGCTTCGGTGACGACGCCGGGCGGCAGGACCCCGTTGCGAATGTCGAGCAGCTGCCCGTAGGCGGTGAGCCGGGTCATCTGCACGTACTCCGCCACCGCGGCAAGGCGCGCGGCGGCGCTCGCCCTCGAGCCCATCAGCGCCTCGACCGTGAACGTCTCCTCGAGGTCGCCGAGCGTGATCCCGATCCCGACGCCGTAGTCGTCCGGTGGTCCGAGCAACCCTTCCCGCCGATGGGCGGCGGCGAGCGCGCGGTGTACGGCGACCCCCCCGCGGCGCTCCTCGGCGTGGTCGATGATATCGTCGTGGACGAGCATCCAGCTCTGGAAGTGCTCGAGGGCGGCCGCGGCAGCAACCGCGGGGGACGGGTTCCTCCCCGTCGCGACATAGTAGCCCGCGAGGACGAGGATCGCCCGGAACCGCTTCCCCCCGCGGAGCGTGAACTCCTGGTTCACGTCGAGGTACGGCCGGACGGAAGCCGGGGCGGCCCGCCGGGCGGCGGCGTAGGAGCTCTTCAGGCGCGCCTCGATCTGGGGCAGGAAGCCGTACAGCGTGTCCAGGTCCACGGCGAGTGCGTGTGGACGATTACGGTATTTAACGGAGCGGAGCGTGCGCCCTCCGATGGCGTCCGGGCCGTTCGTCCAGATGGCAGGCAGCGTCGTCGAGGCGATGGGGGAACGTCTCGACTCGGCGAAGCCGACCGAGGAGGGGCTCGTCGTCCAGACGTCGGACGGGCTCGTCTATGCGTTCCTCGAGGATCCGGACAAGGTCTCGCTCGACGCGGCCCGCCGTCTGCTGGGGGAGGGCGAGTCGGGGGCGGCGCGGCTGGTGGTGCTGACGCCGGGCCACCTCCCCTTGCTGATCGAGGCCGAGCTCGCGAAACGGGGCGCGACGCTCGTGGAAGGGTCCCGGTTCAGCGAGCTCGTGCGCCAGCTCGGCCTCGGGACTCTGCTCGGCGAGGAGCCCCGGGCCCCCCCCGCCGAGAAACGTCGGCTGCTGCCGAGCGCGCAGCAGCTCGACGACGTGATGCAGCGGGGACGGACCTGGCTCGGCTGGGGCGTCCCCGCGCTCGCCCTCCGATTCTACCGGCAGGCGTCGACGCTGAAGCCGGAGTTCGCCCCGGCCAAGGTCGGGGTCGGCCGCGCCCTGCTCGCGCTCGGCCTGGCGGACGACGCCGATCGGACGTTCTCCGAGGTGCTGGCGACCCACCCCGACGATCTCGACGCCCGGCTCGGCCACGCCGCGGTGCTGGGCGCCAAGTCGGAGCCGACCCGGGAGGTGGAGGTCTACCGCCAGCTGCTCGCCGAGGACGACGCCCGAACGGAGGTCCGGGCCCACCTCGTCGCCGCTCTCGTCGACCTCGGCGACTGGCGGAGCGCCCGCGTCGAGATCGAGGCGATGCTCGCCCGGACCCCCGAGGAGGCCCAGCTGAGGTTCCTTCACGCCGTCTCGCTCTCCCGCACCGGCGAGTCCCGTCTCGGGGACGAGGAGCGCGCCGAGGCCCGTCGCCTGGGGCTCGCTTACGATCGGGAGCTCGCCCTGTGCGAGCACCTGGGCCTTCCGGCGCCGCCCAAGCCGGCCGCGTCTGAGGCAACGATTCGCCCGTCCCCCGCTCCGGCCACCCCGCCGATGCCTCGGAGCGCCCGAACCCCGAAGCGGTCGTCCGCAGCCCCGAAGAAACCCCGGGCTCCGCCGAAGAAGGCCGCCGCGACCCGCAAACGTAAGTAACCGCCTCCCGGCTGGTCCGTGGAGCGGACCGACATGCGGGTCGTTTCGGTGCTCCCCAGCGCGACCGAGATCGTCTTCGCCCTGGGGCACGGCGACGAACTGGTCGGCCGCAGCGCGGAGTGCGACTACCCCGCCGCCGTGCTCGATCGGCCGGTCGTGATGCGGCCAAGGACGCTCGACAGCGACCGGCCGTCCGGCGAGATCGACGCGCGGGTGCGGGCCGCCCGCGGGGCCGGCGAGAGCCTCTACACCCTCGATGTCGATCGGCTCCGAGCGCTCCGACCGGACCTCCTGCTGACGCAGGACCTCTGCGGGGTCTGCTCCGTGACCGATGGGGAGGTCCGGGCGGCGTGCGCGCGGGCGGGGATCGCGCCGACGATCGTCTCCCTCGTCCCCCGCACCCTCGAGGACGTCTGGCGATCGGTCGAGACGGTCGGCGCGGCGCTCGGCGACGACCGGGGTGGTCGACGGCTCGCGAACGACCTCCGCACGCGCAGTGAACCGCCCGCCCATCGGGACGGACGGTCGGTCGGCGTCGTGGAGTGGCTCGACCCGCCGATCCTGGCCGGACTGTGGACCCCGGAGATCGTGCGCGCGGCGGGCGGGGAACCGCTCGGCCCCGCGGTCGGGGAGCCGGGGGAGCGGACCGACTGGGACCGGTTGTCGGAGCGGCCGCCCCACGTACTGGTGCTCAGCCCGTGCAGCTTCTCGGTCGCCCGGAGCCGCCGGGAGTTGGACGAGCCGTCCCTGGCTGCCGCGGTCGCCGCGGTCCGCGCCCCCGGGGGAACGTTCGTCGTCGACGAGGCGTACTTCAGCCGACCCGGTCCCCGGCTCGCCGAAGGGGTGGAGCTGCTCCGCGCGCTCCTCCGGGACGGACGTCCCCGGGGGCCGATGCCGGCGGACCGGTGGTCCCCGTCGGCCGCGGAGGCACCGGCATGACGTGGACCGGATCGTTCAACTACTCATGGAACCCGCCGCCCCCTCCACGCCGGATCACGACCTCACGGACGGAGCTGCTCCACCTCGGCGTCGCCTACGCCGTCCTCACCGTCTGCCTGCTGCTGCTGTTCTCGGGCAACACGTACCTCGGGAGCGGCTTCGCCCCGCCCGGGTTCGCCGGGATCGATGTCACGCACGTGGTGGTGGCAGCCCTCGCCGCCCTGACGGGGTTCGTCGCCCACGAGATGGCGCACAAGGTCGCCGCCCAGCGCCGCGGCTTCTGGGCCGAGTTCCGGGCGTCGGCGTACGGGCTCGGGATGGCGCTCGTGACGTCGTTCGTCGGGTTCATCCTCGCCGCCCCCGGCGCGACGATGGTCGGCGGCATCAGCGGCATCGACCGCCAGAGCTGGGGCCGGACCAGCCTCGCCGGGCCGATGACGAACCTTCTCTTCGCGGGCGTCTTCTACGCGGCCGCGATCGGCACGGCGTTGCTCGGCTCGGTGCTGGCCGAGTGGATGCTCGTCCTCGCGTTCATCAACGCCTGGTTCGGCACGTTCAACCTGTTCCCGTTCGGGGCGCTCGACGGCCGCAAGGTCTTCCTCTGGGACCGGGCGGTCTGGGCGGGCGCGATCGCCCTCACGCTCGCGGCGACGGTCGTGACGTTCCTCGCCCTCTACATCTTCGCGACGCCGTTCCTCGCCTTCTGAACGGAGGCCGACCGATGCCTACCCCGCGGACGGAGGAGCTGGGCCTCGACCGCCGGCTGCTCGACCTCGACTTCCGCGACACCGAGGGGCTGGTGGCCGCCTACTTGATCCCGGCCGACGACGGCTGGACGCTGATCGAGACGGGGCCCGCGACGTGCCGGAGCGCGCTGCTCGCCGCCCTCGAGCACGCCGGGGTCGACCGGTCGGAGGTGCGGCGCGTGCTGGTGACCCATATCCACCTCGACCACGCCGGAGGGATCGGCGCGATCGCCGAGGCGTTGCCGCGGGCCGAGTTCTTCGCCCACGAGGTCGGCGTCCCCCACCTCATCGACCCCACGAAGCTGGTCGCGAGCGCCCGGCGGGCGTGGGGGGCGGCGATGGACCGCCTCTGGGGACCGGTCGTCGCCGTACCGCCGGGCCGGGTGCACGCCCTCCGGGGCGGCGAGCGATTCCCGATCCGGGGCGGGTCGCTCGAGGTGATCGCGACGCCGGGCCACGCGAAGCATCACCTCGCCTTCTTCGACACGGCGCTCCGGGCGATCTTCACCGGGGACGGCGCCGGAGTGCGGCTCGAGCGCTCCGCCCACGTCCGTCCGGCGGTCCCTCCCCCCGACCTGGACCTGGACCAGCTGTTCGCCAGCCTCGAGGCGATGCGGCGGACCGACCCCAAGCTCGTGCTGTTCAGCCACTTCGGCCCGAGCCCGGACGGGGCGCGCGACCTCGTCACCTACCGCACGGTAGTGGAGCAGTGGCGCGACGTCGCGCTCGCGGCGGCCCGAGAGCGGCCCGACGTGGAGTCGATCGCGGCCGCGCTCCGGCGCTTCGACCGCTCGCTCGAGAACGCCGAGGGGACCGACCGGGCATCGATGGTCTCCGGATACGACCTCGCCGCGATGGGGTTCCTCCGCTATTTCGAGACCCACGGCCAGCTGCCCGGGGCATCGGCGTGACCGACGGGACGGCCCATCGCCGGAACGAGGCGCTCGTCTCCCTGTTCATCGGTCGCACGGTCTACGCGTTCAACTGGTACAACATCGGAGCCGTCCTCCCGCTCGTCCGGACCGGGCTCGCCGCCGACACGGCCGAGCTCGGGATCGTCCTGGCGGCGTTCCTGATCGGCGCGGCGATCTTCCAGGTGCCGGCGGGCCTGGCGGCGATGCGGTGGGGGAACCGCGCCGTCGCGATCGGGGCGCTGTGGGCGATGGCGGCGTTCACGCTGGCGTCCGCCGCGTCGCCGAACTGGGAACTGCTGGCGGCCACACGGTTCGGCGCGGGCGCCGGGGCGGCCTTCTTCTTCGCCCCGGGGCTCGGGCTCGCCACCTCCTACTTCCCGCCGGGCACCCGCGGTCCGGTGATCGGCATCTACAACTCCGGCTTCGCGCTCGGATCGGCCGTCAGCCTGATCGCGGGAGCCTACATCGGGCTCCTGTTCGGCTGGCAGTGGGCGCTCGCAATCGGAGGATTCCTCCTCGTCGGCGGCGCGGTCCTCGCCGCGACCACGCTCCCGCGGGTGGCCGACGAAGGGACCGGCGCCCGGTCCCGCCTCGCCGACCTCTGGCGGTCGGCGTTGCCGACGGTGCGGTCCCGCGAGCTGTGGGCGCTCGCCCTCGGAACGAGCGGGCTCTGGGCCGGGTTCTACATCGCGGCGCAGTACTTCGTCGAGTATGCCGTCCAGGTGGGCCGCACGTCGAGCCTCGTCCTCGCGGCGGGTGTCACCTTCGTGATGATCGTGTTCGAGATCCCCGGGGGTCCGATCGGAGGCTGGTTCGCCGAGCGCAGCCGGGGGCTTCGTCGCCTGATCCTTGTCTGGGGGGTCGCGACCGCCGGGGCGATCGCCGCGATCCCGCTCCTCTCCTTTCCGCTCGTCTGGCCGCTGTTCGTCTTCCTCGGGTTCGCCAACGGGGTGTTCTTTGCGGTCCTGTACCTGATCCCCACCTACCTCCCCGGGCTCAGCGCTACGGGCTTCTCGTTCGCCCTCGCGCTCCTGAACTCGATCCAGATCTTCGTGGGCAGCGCGCTCGCCCTAGCGTTCGGGTTCGTCGCTCAGCGAGCCGGATTCACCGATGCGTGGTGGCTGGCAGGAGCCGTCGCCGCAGTACTGCTGCCCCTGTTGATCCTCGTCCCCGATACCCGAACCCGGCCGCTCCCGGGAATTGTGCCGGCGGAGTGAGTCGTTCCGCTCTCCGGACATCGGCCGGGCCGGCGCCTCAGAGCGCCCGACGGTTTCTTTAGTACGCCCGACCGGTGAGTGCCCGTAGCCCCGTGGTGTAGTGGCCAAGCATGCTGGCCTTTGGAGCCGGCGACAGCGGTTCGAATCCGCTCGGGGCTATGGCTCAGCTATCGACCGGGCGCGTTCGATCAGGGGTGAGTTCCGCGCTCCCAGTCGCTGGCCCCAATCCTTAGGTGCGGGCCCCCCTCCGACATCCCGAATGAGTGTCCTGGCTTCCCAATTCGGCCGTCCTCACGGCCCCCTCGGCCGGCTCGTGGGATCGTTCTTCGCGCACTACAATGCCGGGTTCAATCGGTGGAT
>DATJZK010000114.1:0-13349 GCA_035499145.1 Thermoplasmata archaeon | reverse complement strand
CCCCCGACTCGCGGTCGCCGGCGCAAGGCGGACCGCCGGATGGGCGGGTAGGGGCGGGGGGCGGCGGGTGCGACTGCCGCTGAACCTTTATCTTACGTTCCGGCGCTCTCTCGGGCGGTACGACGATGCCCGACTCGCAGGAGCAGGCCCAGTTCCGCCAGCACCTTCACGAGATCCGCCGCGCGACGGCGGGGCTCGGACGCGACTTCGCCCACGAGTTCACGGACCTCGATGACAAGATCGAGCGGTTCGGCCGGGCGACCGGCAAGGACGCGAAGTACCTCGCGATGGACATCCAGGACGGGCTGTCGACCCTCGGCCGCACGGTCGACGACGAGCTCCGCCGCCTCCCCGGTCGGATCGCGAGCGCGGGGACGGCGATCGGCGCGGGCACGGCGCGCGCCGCCGGTGCGGCGCGGGACGCCATGGTCACGGCGGGCAAGCGGGCGAAGGAAGGGACGAAGAACGCCTTCGCCGCCGCGGCGGGGGTCCGTCGGACCCCGATGAAGCAGTGGGCGCCTCCGGGCGGCTCGGGAAGCGAGGCCGCGTCCGGGGACGAGCGGAACTAGGCCGGGGGGACGGACCCGGGGACCGCCGGGCCCCGAGCTCGGCGCGCACGCGCGCCGCGGCGGTGGCCAGGTAGCCCGGGTCGAGGTCGATCCCGACGAAGTCGACGCCCAGCCGCACGGCCGCCACCGCGCTCGAGCCGATGCCGACGAACGGGTCGACGACCGTCGCCACCCGGGCGAGCCCGTGGAGGCGGACGCACCATTCGGGCAGCTCGGGCGGGAACGTCGCCGGGTGCGGTCGGTCGACCGCGCGGCGGCGGATCGTGGAGTACGGAAGGAACCAGGTGTTCCCGCGGCACCGCACGTCCCGGCCGGCGCTCCGCCATCGGGCGACGTTCGACTTGTCCTGGTACGGCACCCCGATCGCGAGCCGGTCGATCGGGACCCGGCCGCTCCGGCTGAAGTGGAAGACGTACTCGTGCGCCCCGTGGACGAACCGGTCGGAGACGAGCGGCTTGTAGTGCCCGACGGCGAGGTCGCGCGAGAGGCGGGCGGCCCTGCCGGCGGCCGCGCGGTCGATCGCGATCGACTTGACCCAGTGGAGGACGTTCTGCAGCGCGAGCGACCGGCCGACCTCGCGGGCGACGTCCCAGGCGATCCACGGGTCGGTGGGGGCGCTCCCCACGTTCAGGAACAGGGAGCCGTCGGGGGCGAGGCTCCGGGCGACGGCCGCGCCGAACTGCCGCATCCAGCGGAGGTAGTCGGCGCGCGTCCGGTCGTCCCCGTAGCTGGCGTAGGCGACCCGGCGGTTGTACGGCGGGCTCGTGACGACGACGCTCGCGCCCGCGCCGCGCTCGCGCAGGGTCGCGAGGGCGTCCCCCTGCCAGAGGACGACCGACCGCCCGGGGGCGGTCGGGATCCGCGCGAACGGCCGGTCCATCCGGCCCGCGAGGGGCGCCCGCCGAATAATGCCGCCCCTACCGCGCGGCCGGCTTGAGATGGGCGAGCTCGTCCCGCGTCTCGGCGAGCGCCTTCGCGGGCTCCTTGTAGTAGAACGAGACGAGCTGGCCGACGTCCCGGTGCGTGTACGGGTGCTGCCGGGTCGCCTGCGCGTCCTTCGCCATCATGTAGTCGAGGATCTCGACGCGGTTGCGGACCTCGCGCTCCATCTCCTTCATCGAGAGGTTCTTCATCAGCGCGACCCGCTCGTAGATGTACGAGTGGCCCGAGAACAGGAACGTGTCGTCCGCCGGGTTCCACGAGTAGACCGAGTTGGTGATCAGCTCGTTCGTCTCGGGGTCGAGCCCGACGATCTCGGTCAGCGACTGGACGCGGCGGGTCATCTTGTTGCCGACCTTCACCTGCCGCTGGAGGAGGACGAGGTTCAGCGCCGAGACGAGCGACCGCGGCAGCGAGATCGGCGGGTTCTCCATCCGATGGACCATCGCGCTCACGCTCTCCGCGTGGAACGTCGTGTAGCAGGTCTTCCCCGTCGCCATCGCCTGGAAGACGATGAACGCCTCCGCCCCCCGCACCTCCCCGACCATCAGGTACTGCGGGCGCTGGCGGAGCGCCGCGGCGAGGAGGTCGAACATGTCGATCTCCCCGGGCGCCTTCCCCGTCATCACGTTCTTCGCGCCGAAGCCGGCGCGGGTGAGGGACGGCACCCAGTTCTCGTGGGGGAGGTTGAGCTCCCGCGTGTCCTCGATCGAGACGATCTTCATCTGGGGCGGGATGAACAGGAGCGTCGCGTTGAGCGTGGTCGTCTTCCCGCTCGCCGTGCCGCCGCAGACCATCATCGACTGGCCGTTCTCGATGGCGAGCCAGAGGTACGCCATCATCTCCGGGCTCATCGTCTTGAACTTGAGCAGGTCGACGGGCGTGAACGGATTGTCGCGGAACCGCCGGACCGTGAAGGTGCTCCCGCGCTTCGTGACATGCATCCCGAGCGTCGCCTGCAGCCGCGAGCCGTCCGGGACGGTCGCATCGAGCACCGGGCTCGCGACCGAGATGTGCTTGCCCGACCGCTGGGCGAGCCAGATGACGTAGTCGTCGAGCTCCTTCGAGCTCGAGAACTTGAGGTTCGAGCGGATCGAGCCGTGCTTGCGGTGGTAGATGTACAGCGGGATGCCGACCCCGTCGCACGAGATGTCCTCGACCTCGCTGTCGGTCATCGGGACCTCGACGATCCCGTAGCCGATGAAATCCCGCTCGAGGTAGTAGAGGATCCGGCCCTTGGTGGTCGGGCTCGGCGCCAGCTCCCACTCGTGGAGCTTCGCGTCGACCATGCGTCGCAGCTCGTTCTGCTTCGTCGCGGTCTCGTGGTCCGGGAGCGGCGCGAACTCGGAGACGAGCACGGAGCGCAGGCGGTCGGCGAGGTCGTGCTCGAGCGGCGTCAGCGGCGGCTCGATCACCTCGTACAGGAACTCGTTGCGGTGGGTGTCGAACAGGACGCGGATGAACGAGAAGCCGGGCTTGATCGCGGCGAGATCGACCTGCTTGACCTCGGGGTCGGTGATCGGCGGGAGCGGCGTCACGTCGCGATCCGCCCCCTGGCCCGAGACGCCGAGGCGGGCGAGCTTCACCGGGCGCGGCTCGGCCGAGCCGCGGCGCATCGCCGCGCCGACCCGGAGCCACGGGGAGAAGAACGGACGGCGGCCCCGCCGCGGGACCGGCTCTTCGTCGGAGGAGGCGGCGGCGGAGGAGGAATCGATCGCCATCGTCACCCTCCTAGACGTGCAGCACCGGCACGACGAACCGCATGATCGCCCAGCCGGTGGCGAGCATGATCGTCGCGTGCTGGAGCCCCTCCGAGATGCGCCCGTTGTACAGGATGCCGGCCATGATCCCGTCGCCGACCGCGTGGACGATGACGGCGACCAGGAACGCGAGGAACAGGACGGGGACGAACGTGAACTGCAGCGTGACGGCGCCGGCGCTCGACAGGTTGGAGTTCTGGACCCCCTCGCCCGCGACGATCATCTGCGGCAGGAACACCGCCGCCATGATGTAGATCGTGACGAGGAAGACGAAGAACGAGATGTAGATGACCGTCACGTAGGTGAGCATCGAGATCTGGCGGGCCTGTGCCGACAGCTGACCTTCGCGCGTGTCGTGCGCGACCATCGTGAGGACATCGGCGACGTTCCCCCCGGCCTCGTTCGCCCGCGTGACGATCGAGACGACCCGCTGGACGAGCGGCGTCGGGACGCGCTCCTCGAAGAGCCGCAGCGCGGTCGCGACCGGCACGCCCCACTCGAGCTGGCTCGCCATCTTCCGGATCTCGTCGCTCAAGAGGCCGTAGCGCCCCGTGCTCGCGACGACGATCGCGTCCGGGAGCGTCATCCCGAACCGACCGGCCTCGGAGACGTCGCGCAGGAAGTCGGGGAGCCGCTCTTCGATCTTCGCGATCCGGCGCAGCTTCGCGGTCATCGCGAAGCCGTACGGCGCCATCAGCACGAGCATGCCGAGCACCATGAAGTCGAGCGCCGGATTGAGCCCCGTCCCTTCGCCGGCGCGGAGGAGGATGTTCTCGACCTTGAGGTAGTTCAGGAACGCGATCGCCCACAGGATGACGGCGACCGCGGCGCCGGCGACGAGCAGCCAGAGCTCGCGGCTGAGGCCGGTCGGTCGCGGGTGACCGACCTCGGTCGAGATCGACTTCACCTTGCGGACGGACGCCGGGGCGTACGGGGCGGCCATGGGGTTAGACCATCTCCTGCGACAGCGTGTACATGAAGAAGATGAACCCGAACTGCGAGAGCGGGATCATGCCGCCGACGATCCCCCAGAGGATCTCGAGCATGAACGACCCGCCGCCGCCGATGATCGCGAAGATCGCGATGATGATCACGAGGAACAGCGGGAAGGCGACGACGACGGTGACGAACGTCTCGGCGAGCAGCCCCATCGTCTCCGTCCGCTGAAGCATCTCGAGCTTGTTCTCGCGCTCGTACTGCTCGGCCTTGAGGAGGAAGTACGGCTTCAGCTGGCCGCCGCTCGTCGCGGTCGTGACGACGCCCTGGAGGAAGTCTTGGAACCGGCGGGACGGCGTTCGCTGGGCGCCGCGGCGGATCGCGGTCAGGATGTCGACCCCGAGCAGCTCGGTGTCGCGCGTGATCCAGGCGGCCTCCTCCGCGACCTCGCCGTAGATCTTCTGCCGGCCGAGCTCCTTGAAGATCTGGTCGACGTTCACGTCGGCCGAGCTCATCGCCGAGACGAAGCTCATCGCCGGCGAGATCTTCCGGTCGATCAGGTGGCCGCGCGCCTTCGCCTTCGACGACGGCGAGCCGAGGAGGCCGAAGTAGGTACCGGCCGTGCCGCCGAGCGGCACTGCGACCGCGATCAGGAGGCCGAAGACGAGCTGGTGGGAGACGATCAGGACGACCCCGAGCCCGACGCCGACGACCGCGAGGGCGATGCCGGCGATGAGGGTCGTGGCGAGGACGTTGGCGAGGTACTCGTCGGCGCGGATCCGCATGTGGGCCTTGACGAGGTTCTCGTCGAGGGTCGGATCGAGCGCCTTCTGGCTCGCGCGGGCGCCGAACGTCCGCCACGCCCACCGCTGGAACGGGCTGAGCGCGGTCGGCGTCGGCTGGTCGCCGCGCTTGACGCGGACCGGGCGGACGAGGACGGGCGCGGCGGCCTTCGCGGCGCGGGGGGGCATGCTACCCTCCGGCGGCGGGCGGGCCGGCGGCCTCGATCCGCGCCATCACTTCGTTCGGGTCCTTGTAGTACTGCGCGATCGTCTGCCAGAGCTGCCGGTAGTCGTTGATCTTCTGCTCGACGAGGAACCGGATCACGCGGCTGCGCCGCTGGAACTCGGCCTCCATCTCGTCCGGGCTGTAGTTCTTGAGTTCCATGATCTTGTCGAAGAGGAACGAGTGGCCCTTGAACACGAACGTATCGGTCGCGGGATCCCACTCGTAGACGGTGTTCGTGATCAGCTCGTTCGTCTCGGGCTCGAAGCCGACGATCTCGAGCACCTGCTTCAGCCGCCGAACGACCCCTTTGTCGGTGCGCGCCTGGATCTGGATCACGACGTTGTTGAGCGCACTGAGCAGGATCCGCGGAGTGTTGATCGGCGGGTTCTCGAGCCGGTTGACCATCGACTTCACGCTGTCCGCGTGCATCGTCGAGTAGGTGGTGTGGCCCGTCGCCATCGCCTGGAACATCGTGTACGTCTCCTTGCCGCGGACCTCGCCCACGATGATGTAGTTCGGGCGCTGCCGGAGCGCGGCGCGCACGAGGTCGAACATGTCGAGCTCGCCCGCCGCCTTCCCGTCGGGGCCGCGGTCGCCCGTCCCGCTCCGCGTCGCGCCCGGGATCCAGTTCTCGTGCGGCAGGTTCACCTCACGGGTGTCCTCGATCGAGACGATCTTGGACGTCGGCGGGATGAACAGCGAGATCGCGTTGAGCGTGCTCGTCTTTCCGGACGCCGGACCGCCGCAGATGATCACCGACTCGCCCTGCTCGGCCGCGAGCCAGAAGTAGGCGACCATCTCCTCGCTCGCGCTCCCCATCATCACGAGGTCGACGGGGGTGAACGGCCGCTCCTTGAACCGGCGGATCGTGAACGACGCCCCCCGGGTCGTCACCTCGCGGGAGTACGTCGCCTGGACGCGGTGCCCTTCGGGGGTGGTCCCGTCGAGGATCGGCGCGGAGACGCTCACGGACTTCCCGCACCGCTGGCCGAGCATCACGATGAACGAGTTGAGCGAGTCCTCGTCGGGGAACGTGACGTTGGTCTTCACCGACTCGAACTTCCCGTGGAAGATGAACAGCGGCACGTCGACCCCGTCGCACGAGATGTCCTCGACCTCGGTGTCGAGGATCAGCGCGTCGACCGGGCCGTAGCCGGCGAAATCGCGGAGCACGTAGTAGACGATCCGCTCGAGCGAGATCGGGCCGAGCGCGATCCCGCGCGAACGGAAGTATCCCTCCGTCTCGCTCCGCAGGTAGGCGCGTCGGTCGGCCGCCGACAGGGTGCCGACGTCCCCGCCCAGGATCCGCGTGAGGGTCGCCTTCACGTGGTCGACGAGCTGGCGCTCGTGCGCGGTCAGCTGCGGCTCGATCACCTCGTACAGGTAGTCCTTCGTCCGGTCGCTGTAGGTGACCCGCGAATACGAGTACGGCGGGTTGACCGGCGTGACCTGCAGCTCCTTCATCGCCGGGTCAGGGAGCGGCGGCATCGCGGTGATGAACGTCCCCGGGACGTCCGTCGGGCTCTCGAGGAACGCCTCCTTCGGGGTGCCGGGCGTCCCCGCCGTGCCGGCGCGCGGGATGCGGACGCGGAACGAACCGGACGCCATCGCCGCGCTAGGCGACCCCCACGCCCATGGCGATATCGAACGAGCTCAGCACGACGCTGGCGAAGGAGATGTTCAGCACCTTGAGGGTGAGCACGTAGGTGATCCCGGTCGAGTCGAGGCAGACGCTCGTCGTCGGCGCGGTCGTCGTCTTGACGCCGTTCCACCAGGAGATCGAGTAGCCGGCCGCGGAGAGGCCGGCCGAGGCGACGAGGCCCGTGACGTAGTTGTACCACGGGCAGAGGTTGCGCGTGCCGATCTGGAAGGTGAAGTTGAAGACGACCGGCTTCCCGCTCCCCGAGAGGAACAGGCCGTTGGAGTTCGCCGTGCTCGCGGTGACGAGCCGGCTGTAGACCTCCTCCGAGCCTTGGCCGGTGACGACGGTCGCATTCCCGTACAGCCCGAGGAAGCTCGTGCTGACCGTGGTGTTCACGCTCGTCTTGTCGATCGTCAGCGGCGGCGGGCTCACGATCGACGCGAACGTGTTGTACTGCGACTGGATCTCGGCGTCGTCCTCGAAGAGGAACTCCTGCTGATTGAAGTAGCGGTTCGGCAGCTGCACCTGGAGGATCGAGCTGGTGCTCGTCGAGTTCCAGCCCAGGTTCGTCTTCGCGCCCGCCCCGCCGGTGAACGCCTCCCGCTCGAACACGCACGACGTCTTCGAGATGGGAGCCCCGTTCGCGAGGAATCCCATGGGGCAGCTCGTCGGCAGGAGGACGAGCGTCGCCTCGGTCGGCTGCGCGAGGAGGGGGACCCCGTCCGAGCTGATCGGGAAGCTGGTCGTGTAGACCGTCGGGCCGTCGAGGGCCGCCTGGACGTCGACGTTCGACTTGAACAACGCCATCGCCGCGTCGACCTGGCTCGTGAACTGCGATTCGTTGTCGGTCATCCAGAGCGGCAGGTACTCCGTCAGGAAGATCCCGAACAGCGCGAAGAACACCAGCAGCGCGAGCAGCGTGCCGACGACCGCCGCGACGCCGCGGGGGCTCCCGCGGAGCCGCCGCGCTCGGCGGAACCTCCGGCCGGACCGCTCTGCTCGGAGGGCTCCCATCCGTCAACGCCCGGACCAGGCCGCCGGGTAACCGAATTTAGGCCCGGTTCGGGTATAAATACATGCGGCAGCGCGCGCCGCTGTCGGACGGTTCCCGTTCGGCGTCGAGTCTATAGACCCCGAGCCGCTCGTTTCCCCTCCATGACCCTCCGCGAGATCTCGCTCACCCTCCCGAACCGGCCCGGGGCGCTCGCCGGCGTGGCCAAAGCGCTCGCCAAGGCGCGGATCAACGTCGCGGCGATCAGCGTCGACTCGGCCGCCGGGAAGGGACGGGTGCGACTCGTCGTGAACGACCCCGACCGGGCGATGGGGCTGCTCGCGAACGCCGGCTACGACCCGGAGGTCCGCGAGATGATCGCCGTACGGCTCGAGGACCGGGCCGGCAGCTTCCTCCGCGTCCTCGAGGTCCTCGCCCGGGAGCGGATCAACATCCAGAGCGTCGCGATCCTCGTGGCCCGGGAAGGGAACCTGCCGCTCGTCGCGCTCTCCGCCAACGACCTCGCCGCCGCCCGACGCGTGCTCCACCGGGCCGGGTTCGCGTCCCGCGCCGCCGAGGGGCTCGTCTCGAACGACGACCTGCTCGCGGGCGCCCCGTCGATCCCGAACGAGTCGGTCGCCCTGCTCCTGTAGCGCCGCGTCGCACAAACGGTAAGAGCCGACCCGCCTCCGCCCCGTCGCGCGGTTGTGGTCTAGTGGTTAGGACGGTAGCTTCCCAAGCTACCTACTCGGGTTCGAATCCCGACAACCGCATCCCCCGGTCCGGCGGCGGCCGCGCCCGCACGCTTCCCTCAGGTCCCGGCTGCCTGACTCGAACAGGCGACCTGAGGATTTCCACGGGGGCCGCCGGGGTTGCCGGCAGTCTCGCCTACAGTCCCCCGCTCTACCACTGAGCTAAGCCGGGACGACCGTCGGAGCGGGGCGAGGACTATAAACCCTCCGACGACCGGGCGCCACGACGCGGGTCACGGGGCGCGAACCGCCGCGAGGACCCGGTCGGCGACCTCGTCCGGGGTCCCCCCGGCAGCGACCGATCGGAGAAGTCCGCGGCCCCGGTAGAATTCGATCAGGGGCGCGGTCTGCTCGGCGAAGACGCGGAGCCGGGTGTGGACGGCCGCCGGCAGATCGTCCGGTCGCTGGACGAGCTCGGTCGCGTCCAGGTCGCACCGGCCCGGCGTTCGCGGCGGCTGGTCGGTGAGGTGGTAGACGGCCTGGCAGCGGGGGCAGACCCGGCGACCGGAGAGCCGGGCGACCAGCACCTCCGCGGGAAGGTCGAACTCGAGCACCCGGTCCACGGGAGTGATCCGGGTCAGCTCCTCCGCCTGGGCGACGTTCCGGGGGTATCCGTCCAGGACGAAGCCCGTACGGCAGTCCGGCCGCCCGATCCGTTCGCGCAGGATCGCCAGCACGAGCGGGTCGGGGACAAGGCGGCCGGCGTTCATGTGGCCCTCGGCCTCGAGGCCGAGGGGGGTCCGGGCGGCGACCGCCGACCGGAGCAGGTCGCCGGTCGACAGGTGCGGGATCCCGAGCGTCCGGGAAAGGCGGGCCGCCTGCGTCCCTTTCCCCACGCCGGGCGGACCGAGCAGCACGAGGCGGGACACGGGCGCCGTCACTCCGTCGGGGGGATAACGAGCCCGGTCGAAGCTCGCCGCGCCCGGCTCACGGAACGACCTCGGTGCCCGAGAACGGCCGCCCGACAACGGCGCGCTCGAGGTTAGGAAGGTCTCGCCCGTCGACGACCCGCAGGGGGATCTTGGCCCGGGCGAGCAGTTCGGTGCCGAGCCGATCGAACGGGAGGTGCTGCCCGGCCGTCCCGGTCGAGGCGTCGGCGACCAGCCGCTGGAGCTCGCGCCACCGGAGGTGGGGACGAAGGCGGGCGGCGGGGTCCGTCCGGGGATCCCGGTCGTACACCCCGTCGACGTCCGTCGCGTTCACCACCCGCGCGGCCCGCAGTCGGACCGCGATCAGCGAGGCGACCCCGTCGGTCGTGTGGCCCGGCTCGGTCCCGCCGAGGACGACCGGGGAGCCCGTGGCCAGCGCGGCGACCGCGGCCCGCACCGTCTCGGGGGGGTGGGACGGAGCCGGAGCGCCGATCCGGGCCGCCAGCAGGTGGGCGTGGAGGCGGGTCACCTGGATGCCGATCTCGTCGAGCTCCACCTCCGTGAGGCCGAGCGCCCGGCCCAGTCGGATGTAGTCGCGCGCGGTCCGGCCGCCGCCGGTCGTCACGACCAGCGGCATCCGCCGCCCGAGTCGCCCGAGGGACCGTGCGAGCCGGCCGAGGTACTCGGTGTCGTCGTCGCCGGTCAGGAGGACCGAACCCCCGATCGACACCACGACCGGGGTCGGTCGGGCCGCGGACGGCGGGCTCATCAGCGCGCAGCATGGCGGCGGTGGGATAGCGGTGTCGCCGTGCCGGGGAGACGACTTCTATAGGCGCCCCGCGTGGCGGCGGCCGATGGCCGCGACCGCGGAGCGCGCCAAGGTCGTGGCGGCCCAGCGGGCGGTCGAGGCCGCCGTCCGTCCCGGGGTGCGCCTGGCGCTCGGGACCGGAACCACCGCCGCCGAAGCGGTCCGGGCGATCGCGGCGCGGTTCCCGGACGGCCGGTTCGACTGCGTCGCGAGTTCCCGGGCGACCGAGCTCCTCGCGCGGCAGCTCGGTCTGGCGGTGCGACCGCTCCGCGCGGACGACCGGTTCGATGTGATGATCGACGGGGCGGACGAGGTTTCGCGCTCGCTCGACCTGACCAAGGGCGGCGGGGGCGCGCTCCTCCGCGAGAAGCTGCTCGCCCACCTCTCCCGGGAACTGCTGGTCGTCGTCGATCCCACCAAGCTGGTCGACCGCCTCGGCAGCCGGGCGCCGATCCCGGTCGAGGTCGTGCCGTTCGCCCGCCCGGCGCTCCAGCGGGAGCTCGCCGACGACGGATTCCGCGTGACGGCCCGCACCGACCCGCGCGGCGCGCCGTTCCTGACCGACAACGGCAACGAGATCCTCGACCTCGTGCCGAGCGCCCCGCTCGCGGACCCCGCGTCGACCGCGGCCCGGATCCGCGCCCGCGTCGGGGTCGTCGAGACCGGACTGTTCGTCGGGCTCGCGCGCCGCGTGTACGTCGGGCACCCCGACGGGCATGTCGAGGAGCTCGAACCGCCGGCCGCCGCGCGTGCGTGACGACGCGCGCCCGACGGTGGCGTTATCCCCTCCCGGGAATCCCGTCGCCGGCCCCGCCGCGAGGGAGCATGCAGGGAAAGTACGTCCGCACCCGGACCGACGACCACGTCGGCTACATCGAGATCGGGAAGCCGAAGGCGAACACCTACGACCTCGAGATGATGAAGGAGCTCGACCAGGCGATCGAGGAGCTCCGGTTCGACGACCAGGCCCGGGTGATCGTCCTCGCGAGCTCGCTGCCGGGCTTCTTCAGCGCCGGCGCGGACATCGAGATGCTGAAGCAGAGCGCGCCCGACTTCAAGGCGATGTTCTGCCTCCACTGCCAGGAGACGCTCGACAAGTTCGCCGCCACCCCGAAGGTCGTGATCGCGGCGATCAACGGCCACTGCGTCGGGGGCGGCCTCGAGATCGCCCTTGCGACCGACCTTCGGATGATGGCGAAGGACTCCGGCAAGATCGGGCTTCCCGAGGTGACCCTCGGCGTCCTGCCGGGGACCGGGGGCACGCAGCGCCTCCCGCGGCTGATCGGTCCGGCGCGGGCGCTCGACATGATGATCACCGGCAAGCTCCTGACGCCGGAGGAGGCGCTCGCGATCGGCCTCGTGAACTACCTCCATCCGAAGGAGAGCTTCGCGAAGGACGTGCAGGCGTTCGCGGCCGCGCTCGCCCACGGCCCGGCGCGGGCGATCAGCCTGATCAAGCGGTCGGTCCTCGAAGGGATCGAGATGCCGCTCACCGCGGGCCTCGCGCTCGAGCGGGAGCTGCAGAACCGCCTGTTCATCACCGAGGACGCGAAAGAGGGGCTCGCCGCGTTCGTCGAGAAGCGGAAGCCCGCCTTTAAGGGCCGCTGAACCGTGACCTCGCCGGAGCCGTCCGCCATGCCGCCCCCCGCACCGTCCCGGCCCGCCCCGGCCCCGAAGAGCCTGAGCCAGGGCGGGACGATCGAACCGGTCCGCGAGATCCTCTGGGGGAGCGCGATCGGCGTCCGCAAGTACGAGACCGCCGAAGAGATCCCCGAGGAGATGCGCCGGCTGATCGTCAAGCTGATGGTCGTGCAGGCCGACACCGAGTTCGCCTCGATCCAGCAGCACCGGCCGTGGCTCGACCGCGCCCCGACGCTGGAGGACCGTTGGATCGAGTCCCGGATCGTCGCGGACGAGGCGCGCCACGGACTCCAGGCGTGCCGGATCCTGCGCGACTTCGGGACCGAGGGCCAGCGGTTCATCGACGAGCTCCTCGCGAAGCGGGAAGGCGAGCACAAGCTCGACGCCTTCAACATGAAGTTCGAGCGCTGGTCGGACGTCGGCGCGTTCTGCTGCCTCGTCGACCGGGTCGGCGTCTACCAGCTGCGGGCGTTCCAGGAGTGCTCGTACGGTCCGCTCGCCCGCGCGATGCCGCTGATGCTCAGCGAGGAGCAGCTCCACCTCAACTTCGGCGCGAGCGTGCTCCGGCGGATGGTCCACGACGGGCCGAAGTACTACGGCTCGGCGAGCGAGGCCGCCGACGCGGTCCGGAAATGGTACCCCCGCGCGCTCGACATGTTCGGCCACTCCAACTCGGAGACGAGCCGGCGGGCGATCGAGTTCGGCCTCAAGCGGTGGACGAACGAGGAGGCCCGTCGCCGGTACATCGCCGAGGTCTCCGCCCTCTTCCGCTCGATCGGGCTCGAGCTGCCGGACGAGAACTTCGACCGCCACGTCACCTGAGCGGTCCGCGGGACCCGGCTACGACCGGGGCCCTCGCACCCGGCGCGCGCCGGGACCGGGCCGGACGACGAGCGTCGACCGGACCCCGGGGATCGCCGCGAGGCGGCGTCGCAGCTGCGGCACGAACGGGGTCGTCGTGAAGACGTGGACGTGCGCCCCGGCGTCGTGCGTGTAGCCGGCGATCGGGCGGCCGTTCGCGCGATTGAGCGATCGCACCTCGGCGAGGACCGCCCGGGAGGTGCCGGTCAGGTAGTCGAGCGGCGGCTCGGTCGTCTCGCAGACCTCGCGGAAGTCGTCGCACTCCTCCATCACGAGCGGGAACAGGGCCGCCGCGTCCCGGCGGCCGATCGCGCGCCGGATCGCCGCGAGCCGCCGGGGCACGGCGGCGATCCGCCCGGCGTAGCCGGGGCTGGTGCGCACCGACGACTGCATCGCCACGGCCGAGCGGACCTCCTTCACCGGGGCCCGATCGACGAGGGCGACGACGTCCCGGAGCGCCGGCCAGTGCCGGGCGGGATAGACCTCGCGTGCGTAGCAGTCCGCGCCGTCCCCCCGGGAGCCGGCCCGCCACTCAACGAACCCGCCGAAGATCGATCGCGAGGCGCTGCCGGA
>DATJZK010000113.1:0-12869 GCA_035499145.1 Thermoplasmata archaeon | reverse complement strand
GTTCACCGCGAATTTGATCAGCTTCGTCACGGTGTGGCTCGCCATCGCTAAGCTGCCTTTCTTCGCGCCCGAGTCCTTGTACGACACCGGCTTCTGGGTCGTCCACTCGTAGTGGGCGCCCTTCGGCACGACGAAGTGGATCGAGCCACCGCTCACGGTGGTGGTGTTCGTTCCGACCATCCCGGGCGGGCCGCCGTTGCCCGACGGCGTCAGCGTCACGCTCCAGTTCGTTCCCGCGGGCAGTCCCGGCCAGTGCGGGAGCACGATCGACTCGTTGAAGTACAGGTTCTCGAGCGCCCCGAACTTCACCGTCAACGTGGTCGCGGCCGTCACCGGCGCCGTCGTGTACGTCGTGCCGTGCGGTCCGACCACCTGTGCCACGCCGTAGCCGGCCGGCGGGGTGACGGTGAACGACAGGGTGCCGTTCGGCGCATAAAGCTCGACCGAGGCACCGCTCGTGGTGACATTGGCGCTCGACTTGGTCGTCGCGGGCGAGCCGGCCGTAACCGTGAAGCTTGCACCGAGCGGCAGTCCGCGCTCCTTGAACGTGACCGCCTGCTCGAACGGCCCGTACTTGATCTGATACCAGATCTGGTCGCCAAAGTTTCCCCCGATCATCGGGTTGGTGTTGATGGAAGACCCTGCGATCCACGGCGCCGCCGTGGCGACGAAGTTCGCCTGGCCATTCCAAACGTACATGGCGAGGGCATTCGTGATGTGTTCGATGAGATTGTAGTCGAGCGTCCGCTTGGCGCCGACAGGCAGCGCCGCCGCGATGTTCATGTACGCCGCGGCGACCCCGTAGGCGACGTTCTGGCACACGCCAGAGAGTCCGCCGGCCGCCACATCGTCCGCCGCGTGCGTCCAGTAGACCAGGTCCGCGGTGCTGACGGCACTGTGGCCGCAGGTGGTGTTGTTCGCCGCCCAGCCGGCGGGGTTGTCGACGCCGAGCTGCTGGGCGAACGCATCCGCCTCCGTGTACACGTTGTTCGGGCTGACCTCGGGCGCGACGTAGTCCGTCGGATCCGGGTAGTCGGGCGCCCAGCCATTTCCGGTCCAGGAGACGAGTGGGTTGTCGTACGCTGAGGAGAACGTTACGTGGTTACAGGGTCCAAAAAGCAGATCAAACGATGCACCGCCCCACGGCTGGAGGGCGTTACCGGACAGCGTATCGATGTTACTGATCCAGTCCGCGATCGCGTTGTCGTCTTCGGGGTCACCCGCGAGACCCGCAATACCCCACGTGCACGGCGTTCCCGGCGTGCAGGCGGCGAGCTGGGGGTCGTACCAGGGGGAGTGGAGGTTGGTCGCCTGGGCCCACCACCACGCCGCCCCGCCGACGTCCGAGGGGTTCGTGTCGGGTTCCCCTGTCGGGAAAGTGACGTTGGTCGGATAGTAGTCACCCATGCCGTACGGGATCGGACCGCCGACGTTGAAGGTGTACTGGATCCCGTCGACCGTCCGCAGCGTGTTCTCCACCGTCAGGTACGGGTACGCGTGCACGTAGAACTCCCGCAGCGCGAGGTTGGTGAAGAAGTCCGAGGGGATCGTCGGGACCGGCTGCGACGGGTAGCAACTCGCATACTCGGTCGAGCTCCACGCGAGGTTGATCGGCGTGAAGAAGTCCGAGATCGTCGGCGTGAGGTAGTAGTTCAGGTCGCCCTCCGAGGCGAGCAGCAGCAGCGTCGTCGTGTGCGTCTCCTCGATGTTGGCAAAGTCCGCCTGGTGCGCCCGGTACTGGCCGATGCCGAACGAGTCGTCGGGCTCCCAGTAGACGTTGACGTTGGGCAGGTACTGGTCAGCCGCCGGGTCGCAATAGCCGCCGTACGTCGCCATGCCGCCCGCGCCCGAGCAGCCCGAGGGCTGGCTGTAGGCTGGGCTGGCATGCAGCTGGTACATCGTCCCTGGGATGACAGTAGCATAGTACGGGCCGCTCCCGACCATGGTCCATTGAACGCCCGGGTCGACGACCGGAGTGTTGTCCGTCGCGTTCTCGAATGTATCCCACGCGTAGGGCGTCAGTGTCGCGAGGTAAGAACTCCAGGCCGTCGCGTTCGTCGTGGTTCCGCCGTCCGGCAGCAGGCACGTTCCGTCTCCGTGAGCCACGTGAGGGTTGGCGTTCCCCCAGCCGGGCATCGCCGCGTGCTCGTAGTGGAACCAGCCGCACGGCACGATGCTCGCGCCCAGGTTGTCGGCAAGCAATTGCAACAGGAATGGCCAATCTTGGCCCCCTCCATTGGCAACGAAGGTGATACACCCGTGTTCCGCGGAGATCGCCGAGGCGGGGCAATAGGCCGAGTCGTTGACCAGCATCGAGCTCAGGACGCTCGAGGGCGTGTTGTTGTACGGGAAGTGGATCCCGCTGTCGAACGAAGGGCTACCGTTCTGAACCAGCGCTTGCGCCTGCAGCCAGCCCGGCTGCCTCCCCGCGTACGGCGTGTCGGCGAACGCGATCGACCGAGCGAGGGAGAACATCACGTCCGAAGGGTAGACGCCCCACGACGTCCCCGTCGTCGGATCGTAGAAGTTCGCCTGCTTGTCGATGACGAACGTCCAGTAGACCGGCGCGGGCACTCCGTGGACATACCCCGTTAGGTTCGACCCGAAGTCGGCCGTGCACTGGACGGTGCCCGGCACGCAGACTGCGAGGGTCGGCACGAAGCTCATGGTCGAGCTGCCGTTGTAGTTGATGAGGGTCTGGTAGACGTTCAGGATCGGTTCGTAGCTGGTCGTGTCGTAGGCGACCGACGGGTCCTCCGAAATGGACCCGGCCGGAGCGAGCTCATAGATGTCCAGTGTCCCGGGGTGCGGGGAGCGGGGATAGGCGCCGGTCGAAGGCGCGACCGCCGCAATCCCCGGAGTTGTCGACGAGGCCCCACCGGCCCCGCCCGGCGGAGCTCTCAGGATTGCCGACGCGACTCCATGGTTCGTTGGGATTCCCACGAACGAAGTCGCCACCATGGAGGCCACAATCCCGAAGGTTAGCACGACGGAAAGTCGACCGAGGGGTCGAAGGGGGATCGAAAGCGACACGAGACCTACCCCGCCCCCTACCGTGTTTTGGCTACTTACGCACACTGCCAAGTTATGCCGGGCGACGCGTGGGGCATCGCAGGTCGCGGCGGACAAGCCGAGAGTGATTCCGAGGACATTGACCTTCCCCTCCTCGCTGACGAGAAAGAAGTCCGACAGGAGCGTGGGGTGGGCGTGCTTCTCGCTGATCTGCGGCTTATCGAGTTGCGGCCAAGACGATCCCGTTCGGCCACGGAAGCCGCGATCCGGCCGTTCGGGCCAGACGACCGGAGAGCGCGGCGGTATCTGGCGGGCGAAGGCGGTGTTCGGTCGAGTCGCACTACGGGGAGGCGCTTCTAGCGGGGCCCCCAGAGTGTCGGGCAGTGAAGGCGAGGATCCTCCGCCAGGAGTCCTCGCACGCGTCCTGATGCTCGGCGAACGATCGGTCGAAATAGCTGTGCGGCGCGCCGGGGTAGGTGTGAGACTCGACCTCCAGCCCTCGAGCGCGGACGAGGCTCGCGAACTCCTCGAACTCGGAAGCCGGCGTCCCCTGATCGGCCCCGGCCAGCAGCATGAGGAGCGGGGCCTGCATGGTCGGGATCGCCGGGCCGGCCCGTTGCATCGGACGGCCTCCGTAGAAGCCGATGCAACCCGCCAGCCCGTGGCCCTCGCCGGACTGGCGCCACGAGCTCGACCCCCCGAAGCAGAAGCCGACGGTGAAGATCGGAAGACCCGGCTTGCTGGAGGAGGAGCGCAACCGGGCGATCGCTGCCCGCACGTCGGCCGCGACCCCCGCGGGGGTCACCTTCTCCACATGGGCCTTCCAGTCGAAGGTCTCATCCCGGGTCGCGGTGCCGGCGGTGCGTCCGAAGTAGTCGATCGCGAGCGTCCGGAACCCGGCTTCCGCGAACCGGACGGCGAGGTCCTCGTAGAACGGATGCAGGCCGCGCACGTCGGGAAGGATCACGACGCCGGCCCGAGCGTCGTCCGCAGGGACGGCGAGGTAGGCCCGAGATCGCGTGCCGTCGTCGGAGACGAGTTCGAGCGATTCCCGGTGGGCGATCGACCCGCGGTGCGGGGCTCCCGGCGCGCGCGAGTCGTCGGTGTGGCACATGGGGAACGGGAGGCGGAAGGGGTTGTATCGCTGACGGAGGAGTCACCGAGGTAGGGCGACTCCCGTTTGAACGGAACGGCGGTCCCGCAGGGGCATGCTGCGGCGTCTTCGGATGCGGCGAGCGGCCGCCGAAGGTCGGAGGCGTTCGCGCGCGTTCGGCGCCGGGAGAACGACCGAGCCCTAGTCGCCCGCGCGGTCGAGATGCAGTCGTCGCAAGACCCCCGCGAACCGAGGATCCCGCCGCACGGGTGCTCGCTGGGCGTCGTAGATCCACCCGCGCGGCGAGAATCGCCCGACCGAGATCGCCCGATCGATCCCGCGGAAGCACCCGTCCAAGTCCCCGAGGGCGAGGTAGACCACCGGGACCATCCCGTCCGGTCGAGACGCGTCCGGCAGTGCCTCGGCCTCAGCCAGGAGTTCCCGGGCTCGGTCGGTCTCACCGGAGTGGATCGATAGCAGCGCCCGCGCGAGCAGAAGATTCGGCTGCCCCGGATACTGCGCTTCGAACCACGCGACGCACTGCCGGTAGGTGTCGAGATCGCCCGTCGCCAGCGCCAGCTGCCCGGCGCGATCGTGGTACAGCAGGCCGTGCTTTTCCAGCTGGTCCAACCGCTGCAGGCGTTCGCGCGCCGCGTCGAGACGGCCGAGGTATGTCAGGAGCGAGATCTCCTCGTTCAACGCGAGCCCCGAGAGCGGATCGAGCTGCTCGGCGAGCGCGAACTGCTGGAGCGCCTCCTCGGGCCGGCGGAGGTCGGCCAGGATCACGCCGTAGTAGAGGTGCGCCCCCGGGAAGCTCGGGTTGAGCGCGATCGCCCGCTCCAGTTCCCGAACGGCCGCGTCGTACTCGTACCGATCGGAGAGATCGGAACCGAGCATCGTGTGGGCGTCCGCCAAGGTTGGGTCGAGCTCGAGGGCCCGGCCGGCCAGCTGCCGGACCCGCTCGCTCCCCTCCCGGACGGACCACGTGCGGTAGATCGCAGTGAGGAGCGAGACGGTCTCGGCAAGCCCGGCGAACGCCGGAGCGTTGCTGTCGTCGAGGGCGATCGCGCCTTCGAAGTGACCTTGGGCCGCGAGCAGCGATTCCCGGGTGAGGTCGCGCAGGGCGGCGCGTCCCTGAAGGTACTCAAGATAGGACTCGGGGGACGGAGCGCGGCGCGGGGCCTCGCGCGTCGTCGTGCCCGCGGTCAAGCGAAGCTGCAGCGCCTCCGCGACCTGGTGGGCGAGCTCCGATTGGATCGCGAAGATGTCGACGAGCTCCCGGTCGTACCGCCCGCTCCAGAGGTGCTCCTGCGTCCGGACGTCGATCAGCTGGGCCGTGAAGCGGAGTCGGGGTCCGTCGCGGCGCACGCTCCCTTCCAGGACCCACTGGACGCCCAGCTCTTGACCCACCTGGGTGACGGGGCGCGGCGTCGTCCGGTACTGATCCACCGACGTTCGCGCGATCACCCGAAGGTCCCGGAGGTCGGAGAGCGTGGAGATGACCTCCTCCGTGAGCCCGTCGCTGAAGTACGCATCCTTGGGGTCCGGACTGATGTTCGAGAAGGGGAGCACTGCGAGCCTCCCCGCTTCCGGAGGACGGGCTCCCTCGGAACGGGAGGTCGGAGGGCCGGAGTACACGATCCGGAAGATAGGGATCGACGAACGGACGCCCTTGAGGGGTTGGTCCGGTATCCGTTCGAAGGCAAGCGCGAGCTTGTTGCCGACCTGATCGTAGACCTGCTGCGAGATCGCGATCCCGCCGGCCTCCGCGGCCGTCTGCACACGCGCCGCGATGTTGACCGCGTCCCCCAGTATGTCCTCCCCTCGATCCTCCACATCGCCGAGGTGGACGCCGATCCGAAGCTCGATCGGGGGACCGTCGGAGCGCCGGTTCCTCTCCCGAAGCCGCTCCTGAACGTCGACGGCGCACTCCGTCGCCTGGAGCGCGCTGGGGAACTCCACGAGGAGTCCGTCGCCGGTGGACTTCACGACGCGACCCTGGTGGCTCTGGACGACCGGTCGGACCAGCTCGTCCTCCTCCGCAAGGCGACGAAGGGACGCCCGTTCGTCGAGCTGGGTCCCTTGAGTGAACCCCACGAGGTCCGTAAACATGATGGCGGCGAGCCGGCGGGAGGACGCCACGCGGCAGCATCGAGGTCGGAGGATAAATCCGCGGCGCACGGACGCTCCCGCCATTCGGAAGGGTCGGAACGGAGGTCGGCCGACCGGCACCGGCGGCGCTTAAGGCGCTCCCCCCGTCGGGGTCGACGATGGGTTCACCGCCGATCCGCGCGACCCGGGCCGACCTCCGACGACTCGCCGTCGCGAAGCAGCACCTTTCGGGGAGGCGGCCGACCCGAGTGACCGATGAGGGGATCCTCGCGCTCGTGCGCGACCTCCCCTACGTGCAGTGGGACCCCGTGACGATCGTAGCGCCGTCGCACCTGCTCTCGCTCTGGGCGAGGCTCGGTTCGTTCTCGCCGGCGCAGCTGAACCGTCTGCTCTGGAGCGAGCGCCGGCTCCTGCTCCATTGGCTCCCGATGGCCTCGATCGTGGTTCGGGACGATTTTCCGCTGTACAACTCGCTCGCGGCCCGGTATCCGGAGTCGCTCACGCACTCGTGGGGATCGCAGCGGACCCGGGCCCAGCAGTTCCTGACCCGGCATCCACTCCTGCGGGATCGGATGCTCACGGAGCTGCGGTCGGGACCGCTCACGCTCGGCGATTTCAAGGACCATTCCCGGACGAAGCGGGACGACGGGGAGTGGGCGCCGTCGAGCGACGTGGCGCAGATGCTGTTCCACCTGAGCATGTCCGGCGAGGTCGTGGTCGTCGGCCACCGGGGAGCGCAGAATCTCTGGGGACTCGCCCGGCGGTACGTTCCCGAATGGGGGCGCCGTCCCAAACTCTCGACCCCGGCGTTCGAAGAGGCCGCCGCGGAGCGGGCGATCCGGGCCCTCGGAACGGCGACCGCGCCCGAGGTCACCCACTACTTCCCCCGCGGCCGGTACGAGGATCTCCGGGCGGCCCTCGCCTCGCTCGAGCAGAAGCGGCGGATCCACCGGATCTCCGTCGACGCCCCCGGCTCGAGGGAACCGCGGTACGTTCACGAGGACGATCTCCCGCTCTTGGAGGGTGGGTCTCGCGAGGGCGGAACCCCGCGGGTCACCCTCCTCCCGCCGTTCGACAATCTGCTGGGCCATCCGGCCCGGACCCAGGCGGTGTTCGGCTTCCAGTACGTCCGGGAGCAGTTCCTTCCGAAAGCGAAGCGTCGGTTCGGCACCTACGTGCTGCCGATCCTGTACGGCGACCGGTTGATCGGTCGGATCGACCCTCGACTCGACAAGGTCGCGCGCACGCTGCACATCAATTCCGTCCATGCAGAGGAGGGCGCGCCCGAAGGCCGAGAGGTGGCGACCGCGCTCGGGGAGACGATCGACCAGCTTCGGGAGTTCGTTGGCGCGACCTCGGTGAAGTACACCCCCCGGGTCCCGGTGGGCTGGAAGGCGCAGCTGCGCTAAGGACCTGGCCTCGGGTCGGCGGAGGTCGACGCCCCCGTTCGGGATGTCTCGGCTGCGCGGTAGTACGGGCACTCAACGACCGGCTGGCGGGGATACCGATCGGGCCGCACCGGGCAGAGAATGAACACGCTCCGAGCCCCCCGGACAAATCGGGGCGGGGCGGCGCATCGATGGCAGAGGGAGGTCGGGAACGGGAGCCCTTCCTCCCCGGCCGCTGACCGGGCGTCGTCCCGTTCGCGCGTAGGGGAGATGGCGGTCGCCTCGAGGTCCCGTGCTCGGGACCCCTACATATCAGCGCGCTTCTTCCTCGCCCCGGGGCAGAAGGGCCGCCGGTCGCCCCGTCGTCACCCGCCGGACCGGTACGGAACGACCCGTCCGTAGAGGTCGAGGCACCGACGCTCGCGGGCGGAGTCGATCGACGACTGAACTTCCCCCAAACGATCCGGGGGGCCTACGAGCACGGTGACCCCATCGATGAGCAGAACGAACCGGGGGTCGTAGACCGCCGTCGAGTCGGTAGAGCTGAATCGGTCCCGCATCATCCCCGGCTCGAGCGTGTTCTGGACGAACGAGCTCGAGACGGTTCCTCCTTCGTTCTCTGAAACCTCGAGGGACTGGATCGCCTCCAGATTCCGCTCCCACACGACCTTCCGGTGCAACGGATCGGGGTGACCCAGGAGCAGGAAGCGGAGGTTGCTCAGGATAGCACGACCGTGGGGCGCCCGCCACCATCCGAGCACGAGTTCGCCCGGTCGCAACGTTCCCCCGGGCAGCCCGTGGTCCGAAGGAGAGCCGGATTCGCCGCTCATGTCGTCAGCAAGACCCAGACCTACTCAAGGCAGTGGGAAAGACCGGCCGTCCTTGGCTCCTCGACGCAGAAGGTTGAAGAGTTCCGGGCGACACGCAGGGACCGGTGGGACCGGATATCGACACGGGGAACCGGGCCTATCGATTCGGGGACCTCCCGCTCGAGGGTCGAGCGGTCCATCGGAGTCCGCGGGGTGTCGCCGGACCTAGCCGGGGCTGGCGGGTTCCGGCTCGGCCGCTCGTCCCCGCCGCGTCCAGAGGACGACGACGATCAGGGCCAGCGCTAGCAGGAGAGCGATCCAGCCCCAGTCCGGTCCCCAGGTGGCGGACCAGCCGGAGGCGCAGAGACCGTTGTACGCCCCGCGCGTGCACGCGCCCCAGAAGCTCGTTTCCGGGGACGGCGATGCCGTCCAGGCGTTCTCGGATGTGAACTTCGACATCGTGTCGTTCCGCAAGGCGATCGGTTGAAGGACGGGGAGCGCGGCGGCCCCGATGCCGGTCACCACCGCCCCGAGGGTAAGCAGCCGACGTCCGGCCCGCGGAGGGGCGGTGCGGTTCGGCGGATCGGTCTCGAAACGCCGGGCCACCAGCGCGGCCAGCACGAGGGCCAGCGCGGTTAGGGTGACCCCGAGCCCGGCGAGGTAGAGCAGTCCCGTCTGCGCCATTCCCAGCGAGGCGAGGGTGTGAGTCCCTTGGATCGGTCCCAGCGGGGGCCCCGTCCCGAACGTCGGGCAGCTCGGGGTGCACACGCCCGAGTCTCCCCAGAGGGGGGAGAACGTCTGCGTCCACGTGGACCCCCCGAGCGTCTCGCTCTCCGACCACCACGGAAGGAGACCGGAGATCGCGAGGAGCGCCGCTGACAGGAGAAGAAGAACCGGCTCGATGCTCCCACGACGTTCGCGTCTCGGTGAGGCCGCGGCAGACCCCGCCGCGGTCGCGGGGACGATCGTCGTCACGGGGTCGCCTCCGCGGAGAGGAGTGTCCCGGAGCGCATGGGAACGCTGCCGAGCGGCCGCACTCCGCCGTCGGAGATAAAGTAGGTTCGAGCGGTAAGGGCGGGTCGAATCCTGCCATGGCGGGGCGGCGCCGGTCGATCGCTCGGATCGTCGTCTGCGCCGTGGCGGCGATCAGCCTCACCGGGGCCGTGGGGATCTTCGCCCTCGGCGGTTCGGCGAGCGCGCACGCTCCGAACCGTTCGGGTCCTCCGTGGCCGTTGCTCGACGTCAGCCCCGCCGTGTACGATTCCGCCGCCCACTTCGACCTCTGGCTGCTGCTCGATGGGACGACGTGGAGCTACGCGGGCGGCGTCTGGACGAACCTCACGTCGACCGCCGGCACGCCGACGAACATGGAGGTCGATTCCCGCATGGTGTATGACGCGAACGACGGCCTCGTGGTGCTTTACGGCGGGTCAGTCCCCCGTCTGCCGTTCCCGCCGCTCAACGACACCTGGACGTACGACGGCAGCCGGTGGGTGAACGAAACCGCCTCGGTCGTCGGCGCGCCGCCACCGGGGGGCCTGGGGATGATGGCGTACGATTCGGAGGACAGGGTCGTCGTGCTGTATGGAGAGACCCCGATCGGACAGTATCACGCCGACAGCTCGACGTGGGTGTTCGACTCCCTCCGCTGGACGAACGAGAGCGTCTCGGGGCCGCGCCCGATCACCTCGGAGTCGCAACCGGATCTGACCGGGTTCACGGACGATCCGTCCGATGGCTACGTCGTCTTCTACAGCATCTTCGGGGGCTGCAGCGGCCCCGCGCTCTGTCCGATCCTGTGGACCTACGCCGGTGGGACGTGGACGAACCGGAGCACGACCGTGTCGCCCCTCCCCGAGCTGACGCTGTTCGACGCGTTCACGTACGACACCTCGACGAGCGAGGTGGTCGCCGTGGGAGGCTGCCAGAACACGGCGACGTACACGTGCGCCGAGACCTACGGCGTCTTCTCGTACCACGCGGGCTCATGGACGGACATCACCCCGGGGTCCGGTCCGGCCCCGCGGGAGTTCGCGAGCTGGGTCGACGATCCGTCGGACGACGGCGTGATGGTCGTCGGCGGGTGCTGCTGGGCCGACTTCTCCGGCCTCTCCCTGATGTGGCAGGATATCTGGATCTTCGCCCACGGCCACTGGACCGAGCGGCTCCCCTGGGCGGGGGGCCCGCCGTCCCCGCTCGAGAACGACGGGTTCTGGATCGCGGTCGGGACGATCGGGGTTCCCGCCCTCCTCGGGCTGCTTCCCGCCCGGGGACGTCCGTCGACCCCGAGCCGCCCTTAGACGAACGGTCGCTCCGACCCGTCCCGGGTCCGACCGGCCGTCTGCTCCGAAGGTCGACCCAACGGTCGGGATCGACCCCTCCCGTCGGCGAGCGGGCCGGCCCGCCTCCCGTGCGCCGCGGGACCGACGACGATCGAACGGCCCGGCGACTCGGGAGATTCCCCGATTCCCGCCTCAGATGTCCTTCAGGAGCCGCTCGAGGTCCTGGACCATGTCGTTGAGACCCTTTGCGATCTTGTCGGCCGCCTTCCGGGCCGAGCCGGCGGGGTCCTGGGCGGCCGCGTCCGCCTTCTCGGCCGCTCGCTTCGCCAGCCGCGCCGTGGCGACCGTCAGGTCCACCGCCGCCCGACGCGTGGCTTCGATCGCTTCCTTGAGGGCATCCTCCGGCTCCATCCCACCGATCTCCGATCCCCTAACCCCGTCGAACTACTTACGTTCGGTACGGCCGGCTCTCGCACCGTCCCCACGCCGTACCACGATTCCCGCCACCGGGGCAGGGAGGAGACCGAAGGACCGACGCCACTCTCGGTGCGGCGTTTGACGAGGTCCGGGCGAACCGACGAACTCTCGTGCGCGCGCGGGCCGCGGATCGCTAGAACGCCCGGCGCACTGTCGTGCGGATCGGACCGACCGGCCCCGCGCCTCCCGCGGGGGCACTGACGGGCGACGCCTCGGAGAGGGCCCCGAGCAGGCCGTGGATCCCCGGAGCGAAGCCGACGCGGATCGTCACTCGGTGGTGGAGCCGGACGACGAACGATCCGTTGGCCACGCTCGCGAACGAGCCGCTGGGTCCCTGGAGCACGTAGGAGTACGTTCCGTTCACCAGGGCGACGTGGATCGTTGACCCTTGCCCCGCGACCGTCAGCCGGTTGGCCGACGGCGAAGGTCCGATGATGAGGACCGACCAGTTCGAGGCGTGGGGAAGGCCGTGTTCCACGAACGTCACGCCGGTCGTGATGAAGCGGAACTTGACGAGGAGCGTCTTGCGTTCGCCCGGCATGGTGAACACCCCTCGCTTCGACCCGCCGGCGCGGAAGACGCTCGGCTTGGTGAGGTGGTAGCTGTATCGGGCCCCCTGGGGGATGGTCAGGTTGACCGAGCCGCCGGTGAGCCCCGCCGAGCCGGTCGCCGAAACCGCCGGCGGGCCGCCCGGGAGGACCGGGGTCAGGACGATCCCCCACACGGTGCCGGGGGTGAGCCCGGGCCACCGGGGGATCACCGGACCTTCGACCGTCCCGAACAGGATCCCGCCCGTGACCGCCCCGACGGAATCCGAGATGATGCTGATCTGAGAGCTCCCGTAGTCGGGGACGAACACCGCCCCGAGGGAAGCGTCGTACGTGGTCGAACGGGGGGAGCTGAGCACCGGGAAGCCGATCGTCTCGACCACGGTGTTCGTGAGCGTGCTGATCACGCTCACGGAATCGGAGCCGCTGTTCGCCACGAACACCTCGCGGAGGGTCGGGTCGTAGGCGATCCGGCCGGTGGGGGCGTACCCGACCGGGATCGTCGCGACCACCGTATCGTTCGCAACGCTGACGACGTCGACCGTGGAAGCGGCCTCGTCTACGACGTACAGCTCTCCCGCCGTCGGGTCGACCCCCAGTCCGTGGGGATACGCGCCGACGGTGATGTTCGCGGTCGGCGCGAACGTCGTCTCGTTGTAGGCGACCACGTCACCGGACGTCCCGCACGCGACGAAGACGAGCTGCGCGGCCGGGTCGACGACGACGGCGTCCGGGTTCTCGCCGAGCGGGATCGTCGCGACGACGGCCCGGGCGCTCACGGAGATCACCGAGACCGCGTTCCCCGAGTAATCCGCCACGATGAAGTCGCCCGTCACCGGATCGAACGCGTCGCCGCTCGGCCCGCCGAGAGTCGGGATCGAGGCGACGACGGTATCGGTGGTATCGTTGATGACCGCGACGCTATTGCTTCCGTAGTCGGCCACCAGGATCTCCCCAAGCGCGGCGTCGTACGCGAGGCCCGCCGGCTGGAATCCGACCGAGATGTTGCCGATCAGTTCCTCGTCCGGCAGCGAGACGACCCGGACCACGTCCTTCGACTG
This sequence comes from Thermoplasmata archaeon, assembly GCA_035499145.1. Classification (GTDB taxonomy): domain Archaea; phylum Thermoplasmatota; class Thermoplasmata; order Lutacidiplasmatales; family UBA184; genus Lutacidiplasma. Next base: position 87 of record DATJZK010000113.1, on the reverse strand, counting down.
ATCGGTCACGTAGAGGCGGTCCTGCCCCGAGTCGACGGCGATGCTTCCGGGCGTCCCGTCGACCGCCACCCGCTCGCCGGATTCATT
>DATJZK010000112.1:0-11465 GCA_035499145.1 Thermoplasmata archaeon | reverse complement strand
CACCAGAAGACGACGAGGAGCAGGGGTCGGTCCGCGAACTCGGCGAGCCGATGGGTCGTGCCGTCGGTGCCGGGAAGCATGAAGTCGGGCGCCGGGTCCCCCGGACGGAGATGGAATCGATCGAGTTCGGCCATGCGGCGGCGAGCGACGGCCCGCTCATATCCTTTCAATCGCCCGGACGACCGGGGGGAACGACGGGGTGAGCGCGCCGCGGAGATCGACCGAGATGGATCCGCACCGGGCCCGATCGAGCCCGACCGTTCGGCCCTCGGTCGCCGGCGAGGAGTTCGTCGCGGGGGACGATGCCCTTCTCGACGGGCCCGCGGGGACCGTGCGGGTCGCCTCGCTCCGGGTCCGATGTCTGTCGTACGGCGTCGGCGTCCCTTCGACCGCCCCCTACGTGAGCCGGGCGACGGCCGAGGGGATCCCGACCGTGCCGCGTCGATCCGGCGGCACGGGACTGCTCCACGAACCCGGCGACCTCGCCTGGAGCGTCGTGGTCGATCGGGGGGATTCGCGGCTCGCGGGGGGATTCACCGCGGCCTACACCCGGCTGGGACGCGGCGTCGTGCGCTGGCTCGCCGATCGCGGTCTCGACGCGGCATGGCGTCCGGCCCCCGGGATCGCTCCGGCGTACTGCACGCTCAGCGGGCGCGGGTGGGTCCTCGAGGCGGACGGGGCGATCGTCGGGGGGGCCGCGCAGCACGCCGCCCGCGGACGGCTGCTCCACCACGGGACGATCTCTCGCCGGGTCGACCGGGCGACGATCGACCGGTTGTTCGGACTGCCGACCCCCGGGCCGACCGCCCGACTGGGCGAACTGGGCGCGCTCGGCGCCGCGGACGAGGGACTGCTGCGCGAGCTGGCCGGAGCGATCGGTCGCGACCTCGCTTCGACTTGAGGCTCCGCGTCGGCCGCTACGTCGGTCGCGGTGCCCAGAGACGGTCGGCCGCGCGTTCCGCGGCTCTTCGGATCTCGTCCCAATCGGCGCGGACGAGGCGCCGCCCGCGGACGACCGGTCGACCCGCGACGAACACCGAGTCGACCGCCTCGGGTTCGGCCGAGTACGCGAGGTGGGAGACGATCGCTTCCGGCCGGGCCGGGAGCAGCGTCGGGTGGTCGAGCCGGAGAAGCGAGAAGTCCGCTTGCTTGCCGACCTCCAGCGAACCGATCCGGTCGGCTCGACCGAGAAGACGCGCGCCGTCGATCGTCGCGAAGTCGAGCAGCTGCTGTGCGGGCAGGACCCCGGCGTCCCACCGCTGGTTCTTGTGGACGAGCCCCGCCAGATGCATCTCGCGGAACATCGAGAGCGAGTTGTTGCTCGCGACCGAATCGGTCCCCAACCCGACGACCGCCCCCGCCTCCCGCAGCTCCACGATCGGCGCCACGCCGCCGGAGGCGAGCTTCAGGTTCGAGCTCGGGCAGTGGGCGATCCCGACGTGCCGCTCGGCGAGGGTGCGGATCTCACCGCCGGTGATCCAGACCGTGTGCGCGGCGACCATCCCGGGACCGAGGAACCCGATCTCCTCCAGCCAGTCGACCGGCCGCTGACCGGTCTTCGCCTCGTGCTCGTGGACCTCCCGACGGGTCTCCGACAGGTGGAAGTGGCAGAGCCCGGTCGTCCGCTCCGCGAGCTCGCGCGCCCCGAGCCAAGTCTCGCGATCGCAGACGTACACCCCCTGCGGCGCGACGAGCGGGGTCACGAGCGGGTGGGTGTTCCACCGCTCGATGAACCCCCGGGCGTTGTCGAGCGGCCGGCCGTGCTGGGTCGTCTTGTCCGCGTCGAGGACCGCCCAGCCGAGGAACGCGCGGATGCCGAGGGCGTCGGCCGCCCGGGCGACCCCGTCCTCGAAGTAGTAGAGGTCGAGGAACGACGTCGTTCCCCCGAGCAGCATCTCGGCGATCCCGGCGCGGGCCGCCGCCTCGACGTCCGCCTCCTCGCGGAGCGCGTCGACGCGGAACAGCGTCTCCAGGAAGCCGGCGAGCTCGCGGTCGTCCGCGATGCCGCGGAGGACGCTCATCGCGACGTGGGTGTGGACGTTCACGAACCCGGGGACCGCTGCGAACCGGTGCCCGTCGATCTCCTCGGCGCCGTCCCTCGGTGCGCCGGGGCCGACGTGCGAGAACGTCCCGTCCTCGACCCTCAGATCCCCGCGCACCACGCGGCGGGCGGGATCCTGCGTGACGAGGAGCGCGTCGCGGACGACGATGGGTCCCGGCGGGCTGTGCGCCGTCACGCCCCGCCGTACGGGGGCCCGCCGATAAGTCGTTCGGAGGCCGCGGGGCCTGGGGCGGCCGCCCCGCCGACCCCCGCCTCAGATGTCGAGGTTCTTGACCTCGAGCGAGTGGTCCTCGATGTACTGGCGGCGGGGTTCGACCTCTTCGCCCATCAGGATCTGCATCAGCTCGTTCGCCCGCGCGGCGTCCTCGACCGTCACCTTGAGGAGCGTCCGCGACCCCCGCCGCATCGTCGTCTCGGCGAGCTGCTCGGCGTTCATCTCGCCCAGCCCCTTGTACCGCTGGACGACGACCCCCTTCATCCCCCCGAGCTCCGCGAGCACCTGGTCCCGCTCCTCGTCGGAGTAGCTGTACGTGACCTTCTGGCCCTTCTGGATCCGGTAGAGCGGCGGCTGGGCGATGTAGACGCGGCCCTCGCTGATCAGCACCGGCATCTTCCGGTAGAACAGGGTGAGCAGCAGCGTCCGGATGTGCGCGCCGTCGACGTCGGCGTCCGCCATCAGGATGATCTTGTGGTAGCGCAGCCGGCCGACGTCCTGCTCGTCGCCGATGCCGATCCCGATCGCCGTGATCAGCGCGCGGATCGCTTCGTTCTGGAGCATCTTGTCGAGCCGGGCCTTCTCGACGTTCAGGATCTTCCCCCGGAACGGGAGGATCGCCTGGAACTCCCGGTCGCGCCCCTGCTTCGCCGTGCCCCCGGCGCTGTCCCCCTCCACGAGGAACAGCTCGCACTCCGCCGGGTCGCGGGAGTGGCAGTCCGCCAGCTTCCCGGGGAGACCGCCTCCGTCCAGCAGCCCCTTCCGCCGGGTCAGCTCCCGGGCCTTCCGGGCCGCCTCGCGCGCCTGCGACGCCTGGATCGCCTTCGTGACGAGCGCCTGGCCGACCGCCGGGTGCTCCTCGAGGAACTCGGCCAGCTTCTGGTTGACCGCGGTCTCGACCTGGCCCTTCACCTCGGAGTTGCCGAGCTTCGCCTTCGTCTGGCCCTCGAACTGGGGCTCGAGCACCTTGACGGACAGGATGCAGGCGAGCCCCTCGCGGACGTCGTCCCCGCTCAGCCCTTCCTTGTCGCCCTTCACGAAGCCGTGGCCGCGCGCGTAGTCGTTGATCGTCCGCGTCAGCGCCGCCCGGAGGCCGATGACGTGCGTCCCGCCGTCGATCGTGTGGATGTTGTTGACGAACGCGAGCGACGTTTCGTTGTAGCCGTCGTTGTACTGGAGCGCGACCTCGATGTCGGTGGTGTCCCGCTTGGCGTGCAGGTAGATCGGCGGACGGAACAGGAGGTTCGTCGCCTGGTTCAGGTCCTCGACGAACTCGGCGATCCCGCCGGCGTGGTGGAACGTCTCCGGGGCCGACTCGGACCGCTCGTCCCGGAAGACGATCCGGACCCCGGGGTTCAGGTACGACAGCTCCTTCAACCGTCGGCGGACCGTCTCGGCGTCAAAGGCGACGGTCTCCAGGATCGTCCCGTCGGGCTTGAACCGGGTCTCGGTGCCGGTCGTGTCGGCCGGGCCGACGGTCTTCAGGTCGCAGACCGGCGCCCCGTGCTCGTACCGCTGGAAGTACTCGTGCCCGTCCCGTCGGACCCGCACCTCGCACCATTCGGAAAGCGCGTTGACGACGTGGACCCCGACACCGTGGAGCCCGCCCGACACCTTGTACGTGTTCCGGTCGAACTTCGAGCCGGCGTGGAGCACCGTCATGACGATCTCGAGCGCGGGGCGATTGTACTTCGGGTGGATCTCGACGGGAATGCCGCGCCCGTCGTCGCGGACGGAGCAGGAACCGTCGGGGTGGAGCGTCACCCGGATCTCGGTGCACGCCCCCGCGAGCACCTCGTCGATCGAGTTGTCGACGACCTCGTTGACCAGCTGGTGGAGGCCCCGGGCGTCGGTCGAGCCGATGTACATCCCGGGGCGCTTGCGGACCGCGGAAAGTCCCTCCAGGATCTGGATGGAACTGGCGTCGTACGCGGCGACCGGAACGCTCTGCTGGGCCATCGGAAACCGGCGGAGTTCGCCGCTCGAACGGAACGAGCAGCGTTCGTGTTATAACGCTTGGGCTCGGGAAGAAACTCGGCGGGTGTCGATACCCCCGTTCGACCGCCCGGAACGACGGCCCGCGGGGGGCCGCGCGGGCCGTTCCGGAACCCGCGGACCGGACCTTCCGGACGGCTCGGCGCCCCCCGTCCGATACCGCTAATATCACGGACCGGCCTCGGAACCCCCGGTCTCATGGCCGACGACCGGACCGAGGCGCCCCCGCCGGCCGGGGCTCCCCCGACGGCGCCGGTGCCGGCGGCGGTGCCCGCCGAGCCGACCGAGGATTGGGCGACCCGCTTCAAGTACCTCTTCGCCGACTTCGAGAACTACCGGCGGCGCGCCGAGCGCGAGCGCGAGTCGGTGACGCGGCAGAGCCGCGCGGCGATCCTCCGTGAGCTCCTCCCGATCCTCGAGGCGGTCCGGTCCGCGCGCGAGGCGGTCCGGGAGCTGCCCGCCGCCGACCCCGTCCGACGCGGGTTCGACCTGCTGGACCGCGAGTGGTCGACGTTCTTGAAGCACGAGGGCGTCGAGCCGATCGCCCGACTCGGGCAGCCGTTCCGCGCGGAGGAGGCCGAGGCCGTGGCCGAGGCGCCGCCGACCGCCGAGTCCCCCGAGGGTGCGGTCGTGGAGATCGTCCAGCAAGGGTACCGATTCTTCGGCGGGATCCTCCGGCCGGCAAAGGTCGTCGTCGCCCGAGCCCCCGCCGCGGGGCCGACGGCCCCCCCCGCTCCGGCCGAAGCCCCCGCCCCCGAGGCGAAGCCGTGACCGGCTCCTCCGAGGTCCCCGGGTTCTACCGCCGGTCGATCGCCGACCGCCGCGCGTTCGCCCGCGAGTGGGCGGGGCTCTCCGCCGAGGAGGCCGCCGCCTGGGAGTTCCCGCCGGGGATCGACCCGGCGACGCTCGACCGGATGATCGAGAACGTCATCGGCGTCATGCCGCTCCCGCTGGGCGTCGCGACGAACTTCCGCATCAACGGCAAGGAGTACCTCGTCCCGATGGCGATCGAGGAGCCGAGCGTCGTCGCGGCCGCGTCGAACTCGGCGAAGGTCGCCCGCGCGAGCGGCGGGTTCTCCGCCCAGTCGACCCCTCCCGTCATGATCGGCCAGATCCAGATCCTGGACGTCACCGACCCGGCGGCGGCCCGCCACCGGATCCTCGACCGGACCGAGGCGCTGCTCGAGGCGGCGAACGCGAAGGATCCGGTTCTCGTGAAGTTCGGCGGCGGCGCGAAGCAGCTCGAGGTTCGCATCGTCCCCTCGAGCCGCGGCACGATGCTGATCGTCCACCTCCTCGTCGACGCCCGCGACGCGGGCGGGATGAACGCCGTCAACACGATGTGCGAAGCGCTCGCCCCGGAGGTCGCCCGGCTGGCGGGCGGGCGCGCGGTCCTCCGGATCATCTCCAACCTCGCCATTCACCGGCTCGCCCGGGCCCACGCGACGTTCCGGGCCGACCTCCTCGCGACCGACGCCATGAGCGGCGCGGCGACCGTCGACGGGATCCTCGACGCCTACGCGTTCGCGGCCGCCGACCCGTTCCGCTGCGCGACCCACAACAAAGGGATCATGAACGGGATCTCGAGCGTCGTGATCGCCACCGGCAACGACTTCCGGGCGATCGAGAGCGGGGCCCACACCTACGCGGCGTGGCTCGCGGCGGGCGACGGCTCGGTCGTTCGTCCGCTGACGACCTACGAGAAGGACCGGGACGGCAACCTCGTCGGCTCGATCGAGCTCCCGGTACCGGTCGGCCTCATTGGCGGCGCGACCGCGGTCCACCCGACCGCGAAGGCGAACGTGAAGCTGCTCGGGGTGAAGACCGCCCGCGAGCTCGGCGAGGTGCTCGCCGCGGTCGGCCTGGCGCAGAACTTCGGCGCGCTCCGGGCCCTTGCGACCGAGGGGATCCAGCGGGGGCACATGGAGCTCCACGCCCGCAACCTGGCGGCGAGCGCGGGCGCCCGGCCCGACGAGGTCGATCGCGTCGTCGCCCGGCTGATCGCCGACCACCAGATCCGGTTCGACCGGGCGAAGGCGATCCTCGAGGAGCTCCGGCGCGGCACCGGATGAACGTCGGGGTGCTGGCGCTCCAGGGCGATGTCCCGGAGCACGTGCGCGCGCTCGCGCGGGGCGCTCCCGGCCGGACCGTCGTGCCCGTGCGCGGGCCGGCCGACCTCGCTCGCATCGGGGCGCTCCTCCTCCCGGGCGGGGAGTCGACGACGATCGCCCGACTCCTGCAGGGGACGGGGCTCTGGGAGCCGCTGCGCGAGCGGCTGCGGGGCGGTCTCCCGGTGCTCGCGACCTGCGCGGGGCTGATCCTGCTCGCCCGGCGCCTCGAGCCCGGGCGAAGCGGCCGGGATCCGCCGACCCTCGAGTTCCTCGATGTGACGGTGCGACGGAACGACTACGGCTCGCAGGTCGACTCGTTCGAGGAGCCGATCCGGGTCGACGGCCTGCCGGACCCTCCGTTCCCGGGGGTCTTCATCCGGGCGCCCCGGATCCTCGCGGTCGGTCCCGACGCCACGCCGATCGCCTGGCGGGGCGACGAGGTCGTCGGGGTGCGGGCCGGCAAGGTCTGGGGGCTCACCTTCCACCCCGAGCTGTCGGCGGACTTCCGCCTCCACGAGCGGTTCCTCGCCGGCGTCGAGGGGCGCCCCTAGGCCGCCGCGGCCGCCGGCCCGCCCGCTAGTGGAAGGTGTCGAACCGGTACGGCTCGAGCGGCAGCTCCCCCAGCGCCATCAGGAACTCGGGCGGGGTGAGGATCGGCTTCGGGTAGTTCGGCCCGTCGTCGATCGCGATCCGCGGGCACGCCGTGTTGACGTACGCGTCGAACGACCGTCCCTCGAGGTCGCGGACGTCGATGCGGTCCGCGAGCAGGATCTCCGCGGTCCACCCCCGGGCCCGCGCCCGCTCCTGGAGCGCGAGCGCCGTCGGCATGCGGTGCTGGCCGACGAACGTCGAGACGAGGATCCCCCACCGGCGCGCGCCGTGCGCGGCGGCGACCGCGAGCTGCCGCCGCCGGACGAGGCCGGCGCGGTCGATCGGCGGATCGAGCACGCCGCGGAACGGGTCGATCGACCAGACGGGCCGGTCGACGGCGAGCGCGAGGCCGATCGGATGGAACCGGCCCGAGCCGACGAACAGGAACGCCTCGACGTCGTTCCGGGTCGCCTCGGCCCCGGTGTAGTTGCACCCGAGCGCCTGCGCCGCGTAGGCGAGCCGGCGGTCCCCCTGCCCGATCCGTACCGTGTACCCGCGGGCCGCAAGGGCGGTCGTCAACGGGCCGACGAGGTCGAGATGCTGGACGGAGGCGACCAGCCCGAGGGATCGGGGGACCCCGCCCGATCGGACGGCCTCGGCGAGCGCGTCCGGGTCGCCCGCCGACGAGCGCATCTCGACGAAGAACGTGCGCCGGGAGGGGAGCGCGTTCGGGATCGGCGCGTGACCGAGGACGATCGCGAGGTCGGCCCGGGGCGCCTCATCGACGGACGGGGCGTCGCACGCCCCAAAGCACGGCCGGGCGCCGACGTCGACCGGCACGCCGACCGCCTCGCGGATCCGGCCCGCGAGCTCGTGGGCGTCCCGCACGAGCCCGGCGGGCACCTGCAGCACGACGCGCCGCGGCCGGGCCGCCCGGACGGCCTCGAACAGCGGCGGCCCGATCTCGGGGAACGTCGGGGCGGAGGGCGGGCCCAGGGGGGCCTCGGGAGCGTCGGACGGCATCGGGCTCCGACGGCGGGCGGCGCGCTAAACCTTTGGGGCCCCGGCGCGGAGCCGGTCGGCGAGGCGGCGCACCGCCTCCTGGTTGTCCGAGAAGTGCAGGCGGCGGATCGCCTCGTCGGCCGCCACCCACTCGAACGCCTCGTGCTCGGGGCTCAGGGCCGGGGCGAACGCGCGCGGCACCCGGACGGCGTAGGCGTGGAGGCGCCAGGTCTCGCCGTTGTCGGCGACGAACGGGACGTGCCAGTCGAGCGCCTCGATCGGCACCGGATCCGTGAGGCCGGTCTCCTCGGCCAGCTCGCGGCGGAGCGCCGCCTCGAGGTCGGCGTCGGACGGCTCGACCTTGCCGCTGACCGGCACCCAGATCCGGCCGCGGGTCGGGTACCGTCGGAACAGCAGCAGCTCGAGCGGGGGCTCGGCGAAGAGGTACCCTTCGACGCACTCGCGGGCGATCGGACCGGTCGGGGAGCTCACCGGCCGCCCCGGGTGAGGATCCGCAGGATCGCCTCGGCCGGGGCGCCGTTCGTCGCGACCAGCGCCTCGATCGCCTCCTCGCGGGAGACGTTCGCCTGCTCCATGACGAGCCGGACGTCGTCCTCGGGCGGACCGGTCGGCGCGGCCGGGGCGGCGGCGATCGCCGCGCCGGTCGCGGGGGTGGGGCCGCGGGGGCGGATCTCCGGCGTGCCGACGACCTGGTAGGTGCGGACCCCCTGGACGGTCAGGATCGTCACTTCGGGCGCGCGGAAGACGTGCTCCTTCGTCGCCGTGCGGACGATCACCTCTTCGACGCCGGGGACCGCCTCCGTCGTCATCCCCATGCGCCGCATCATCATCTCCACCTGGCGGGGGTTGCGCGCGCCGCCGGGGATCATCGGAGGACCTCAGGCGTCGTCGCCGGTCGCGGCGCGGATCTTCTGCTCGAGCTCGGGGTCGTCGATCGGCGACTCCTCGGCCGCCGCGGCCCGCTGGGCCCGCCGGCGGCTCCGCTGGCGCGACGCCTCGTGGACCCGATGCGTCTGACCGGCGAGGTCCTCGAGGAGGCCGGAGACGCCGGCCATCAGGTTCCAGCCCGTGTGGGAGGCGTAGAAGATCCCGTCGCCCGTGTGGAGCCGCGCTTCGACCGTGAGGTCGTTCGTCCGGTGCGTGGCGTGCGGGGCGAAATGGAGCGACAGAAGGCTCGGTTTGCAGTAGCGGGTCATCCGGCCGAGGCCCCGCGCGACCAGCTGGTCGATCTCCGCGATCAGCGCCGGATCCCCCGCGCCGCGCAGGCCGGTGATCTCGACGTAGACGTCCTCGACCTTCGGCCGGCCGCCGACCGGCCGGCTGCGGGCGACGATCAGCCCGACGAGGTCGGACTCGGACAGGACCCGCGTCGGCCGGCTGTCCTCGACCACGAAGACGCTCGAGACGCCCTCCTCGGCCATCCGCCGCGCGGCCGAGACGACGTCCGTCCCGCTCGGCACGGTGACCGGCGGCCGGTGCATGATCGAGCCGACCTCGACGTTGAGCGCGGTGCTGACCGCGCGGGGGTCGCGCCGGCCCCCGACGGTCGGCCGCCAGAGGACCTCCGTCAGGTCCTTCACGCCGACCGCTCCGACGAGGCGGCCCTTCCGGTCGACGACCGGGAACGGGTGCTCCTCCAGGAGGCGGATCTGGTCGACGAGGTTGCGGCAGAGGTCGTTCTCGCGGACGGTGACGGTCGCCGGCCGGGAGAGCTCCTCGACGCTCGGCGGGCGGCCGCGATCGAACAGCGGGACCCGGCCGAACTCCCGGACGAGGTCGGACCGGCTGACGATCCCGAGCAGCTCGCCCTTGCGGCCCACGACGGGCGCGGCGCGTAACCCGGCGGCGAGCAGCGTCTCGGCGACCTCGGCGTACGTCGTCGACGGCGTGACGAGCGGCGCCACCACCAGGAGGTGCTCGACCTTCGTCGACAGCGCGCGGCGGACGCGGCGGGCGATCGACTCGACCGTGATCATCCCGATCAGCTGGGCGCGGCGGACGACCGGGATCTGGTGGTAGCCGCGGCTCCGCATCAGGCCGAGCGCCCGGGAGACCGGTGCGTCGAACGGCAGGGTCGCCGGGCGCTTGGTCATCAGGTCGCTCGCGGTCGGCCACGCTACAGGCATCGCGTCGCCACGAAGGCAGGGGGCTTTAGCGACTGCGGTCGTCCGGCTACGCCGGCCGGGCCATCTGGTAGCCGTTCTCGCCGTCGGAGTAGTACGCCCGGAGGAGGTCGGTCACGCTGAACCGGTACCGGGCGTAGAAGCGGATCGCCGTCGCGTTCGAGACGCGGACCTCGAGCGTGACGCGCCGGAACCCGCGCGCGCGGCACCGATCGAGGAAGGCGTCCATCAGGCGGGCGCCGACCCCCTGGGCCCGGTGCCCCCGCGCGACCGCGAACATCAGGACGCGCGCTTCGCCGACGACCTGGCTCACGCCGAGCAGGAAGCCGATCGGCACCTCGTCCGGGTCGGCGGCGACCAGGAACCCGTCCGGCCACTCGGCGCTCAGCGAGCCGTAGAGGGACGGGTCGTACCGCTCGTGGAGCGCCTCCTCCACGATCGAGGCGATGAACGGCACGTCGAGCGGGCGGAACCCCCGGAGCGTCGCCCGCGGGAGGTCGGACGGGAGCGGGGCCGTCGGCTGGCTCGGGGCGGTGTCAGCGATACATCTCACCCGCCCCGTCCGGCTCGGCCGCCCGCATCCGCGAGACCGACTCCTTCGTCTGCTGGAGCGTCTTGCGGACCTCCGCCTCGATCTGGCGCGCCTTCTCCCGGAGCGGGCGCGTGTCGAGGACGAGCAACGGGACGAGCGGGTTCACCGTCTCGATCACCTTCGCGGCGGCGCGGGCGTCCGGGTAATCCTTGTGCGCCTGGGCGACCAGGCAGAGGACGGGGGTGGTCCGGCCGATGGCGCCGAGCAGGAGGCCGCCCGCGAGCCCGGTGACGACCCCGTTCGCGGCCTGGAAGCGGTACTTCTCGAGCAGGGGCGCGGCGGCCCGGTTCGCCATCGCGACGACGCGGGCGTCCCGCTGCGTCGACTCGTTCTCGACCGGCTGGCCCTCGATCGCGACGACGAGCTGCACGCCCTTCGACTCGGCCCAGTCGAGCAGCACCCGGCCCATCTGGTTCAGCATCGAGACCGGCGGCTGGATGTCGGCCATCACGACCACCAGCTGATCGCAGGAACGGTCGACGCCGCAGACGAGCTTGCTCGCGTAGAACCGGACGGGGGCGCTCACCACCCCCTCCTCCATCACGACCGTCGGGGGAAACTCCTCGCTGATCATGTACGCGACGAGCGACATGTCGAGGGAGTGGACGAGGTAGCTCGCCGCGACCGACCCGACCAGCCCGTGGGTCGGGAAGCCGACGACGACCATCGCGCCCTTGAGCGACTCCTCCCGGGTGTCGACGATCCGCACGCTCGGGCTCTCCACGGGGGCTCCGTCCGGCGGCTCGGATTCCGG
>DATJZK010000111.1:0-3373 GCA_035499145.1 Thermoplasmata archaeon | reverse complement strand
GACGACGAGCCGCGGGAAGACCATCCCCTTCGCCTTGCCGAACGGCGAGCCGTCGCCGGCGACCGCGCTCTTGAGCACGAGCCCGCTGGCGTCCCCCATGGACCGAGAGGCTGCACGGGGGCTGCGGCTTCATTAGCCTATCCGTGAGCCGTCGCGCGGATATCCGTCAGCGGCCGGGCACGTCCCCCCAGATCACCTTGTGCTCCTGCAGCATCACGCGCACGTCCAACCGGTCCGCCAGCACCCAGTCGGCGAGGCGGGCCGCGTCGGTCCCCCAGACCGGCTGGAACACGATGCCGGCGCGGGTGGGGTGCTCCCGCAGCGTCCGTCGCGCGTACAGGTAGTCCTTCCGGTCCCCGATGACGAACTTGACGACGTCCGACGGACGGAGCCGTGGCAGGTTCGCCCATCGGTTCCGTCCCTGCATCCCCGACGACGGGCACTTTACGTCGACGCTCAGGATGACGCCCGGCGTCTCCAGGTACGGCCTGACGTCGAGCGAACCCCCGGTCTCGATCACGGTCGCGATCCCCCGCCGGGCGAGCCGACGGACGAGCTCGGGCGACTCGCGCTGCAGGAGCGGCTCGCCGCCGGTGAGGCAGACGTGGCGGGTCCGGTGCCCGCCGATCTCCCGGAGCAGGGACGCGATCGACCGTTCGGTCCCCGGCCCGAAGGAGTACGTCGTGTCGCACCAGCGGCACCGGAGGTTGCAGCGGGCGGTCCGGACGAACGTCGTGCGGACCCCGGTCATCGGGCCTTCGCCCTGGATCGAGTGGAACACCTCGATGATCCGCATCCCGCGGCGCATCGCGGCCGCTCCAGAAAAGGGATTCTCCGACCGGCCGGCGGCGCCTCCAGCATCCCTCTAATACGGGGTCCGCGTCGAACCGCGGCGATGGACCCTCGACGGGCGGCCCACTGGCAGGACGCCTGGGCCCAGGCCGGGCTCGCGACCGCGCGGCGGCAGTCCGGTCGCGGCAAGTTCTACGCGGTGGTCGCCTACCCGGGGACGAGCGGGTTCCTGCACGTCGGGCACCTGCGCCAGTACGCCTACGCGGACGCCCTCCACCGGTTCCACCGGATGATCGGCGAACAGGTGTTCCTCCCGTTCGGGATCCACGCCTCCGGACTCCCGGCGGTCGCCTGGTCGCAGAAGGTCCGGGACCGGGACCCTGCGACGCTCGCGCAGCTCGAGGAGGAGGGCGTCCCGTCGACCGAATGGGGCGCGCTCGAGGAGCCCGAGCGAGCGGCCCGGTTCCTCGGGCAGCGCTACGGCGAGGTGCTCCGCGGGATGGGGGTCCTGTACGACCCGCTGTCGTATCTCACGACGATCGACGACGACTACCGGGCGTTCATCCGCTGGCAGTTCCGGGCCCTCCGGGATCTCGGTGCCCTCGTCCAGGGAACCCACTTCGCCCCGGTCTGCCCGGTCTGCGGCCCCGTCGCCGTCGACGCCGCCGAGACGGACCTCGCCAGCGGCGGCGACGCGGAGGTCGTCCGGTTCGTCACCGTCCCGTTCGAGCTGGACGACGGGCGGATCCTGCTCGCGGCGACCCTCCGGCCGGAAACGGTCTACGGAGTGACCAACCTCTGGCTTCCCCCGACCGGGGCGCTCGTCGTCTGGCATCACGGGGATCGGGCGTACCTGGTCGGCCGCCCCGGCGCCGACCGTTTGGTGGAGCAGCACGGGGGGTCGGTCGGCCACGAGGTCCCCGTCGCCGACCTGGCAGGCCGGGAGGTGTCGCTCCCGGTCCGCCGCGACAAGGTCCCGATCTGGACGAGTCCCGTCGTCGATCCGTCGATCGGCACCGGCGTCGTGATGAGCGTGCCGGCGCACGCCCCGGCCGATCACGCCGCGGTCGCCGAGCGACCGGCCGACGCGCGCGGCCGGGCGGCGGCGCCCCCGATCCTCCTCGGGCTCGACGCGCATCCCCCGCTCTCCCCCTCGGACGCCGAGCTGGTCGCCGGTCCGGGGACCCCGGCGGAGCGGGCCCTGCGGGCCGTCGGCGCGCGCGGCCTCTCCGACCGGGCCTCGGTCGAGGCCGCGACCGAGCGGCTGTACCGTCTCGAGTTCGTCCGTGGGCGGATGACGGTCCCGGAGCTCGAGGGTGTGCAGGTGCGGGAGGCCCGAGAACGGGTCGCGGCCGCGCTGGCGAGCGGGGGCACGAGCTTCGAGCTGCAGGAGTTCTCGAAGCCGGTCGTCTGCCGGAACGGCCACACGGTCGTGATCCGACGGGTCCCGGACCAGTGGTTCCTGCACTACGGGGATCCCGCGTGGAAGGCGGAGACCCGGTCGGCGGTCGAGCGGCTGACGACCTGGCCGGGAGAGTACGCCGCCGAGTTGCCGCAGATCCTTGACTGGTTCGGCGACCGGCCGTGCACCCGGCGGGGGCGGTGGCCCGGCACCCCGTTCCCGTTCGACCCGACGTGGGTGATCGAGCCGATCGCCGACTCGACGTTCTACATGGCGTACTTCGTCGTCCGGCGGTTCGTCGCCGCGGGACGCCTGCCGGCGAGCGGGTTGACCGACGCGTTCTTCGAGTTCGTCTTCCGCGGACGCGGAGCGGGAGAGCCGACCGTCGATCGAGCGCTCCAGGAGGAACTGCGCGCCGAGTTCCTCTACTGGTACCCCCTCGACTTCAACATCGGGGGAAAGGAGCACAAGCGGGTGCACTTTCCGGTGTTCCTGTACACGCACGCGAAGCTCCTTCCGACGGAGCTGTCGCCCCGCGGGATCTTCGTCACCCACTGGATCACGGGGCCGTCCGGCGGCAAGCTGTCGAAGAAGGAGATCTCGGCGAAGGGGGGCCGCATCCCGCCGATCCGGCTCGCGCTCGAACGGTGGGGTCCCGACCCGCTCCGCCTGTACTACCTGATCGCGGCCTCCGCATCCCAGGACTCCGAGTGGGACTCCGACCGGGTCGACGACGCGGCCGACCGGATCGCGGAGGTCGAGCGACTGATCCGCGGCGCCGCGGGGGACGGCGACGGACCCCCCGCCCTGGACGGATGGCTGCTGTCGCAGATGCGGTCGATCGTCGCCCGCGTGCGCGCCGCCTACCGGGAGCTGGACCTCCGCGCCGCCGCGGAGCTGACGTTCGTCGCGCTGCCGTCGATCGTGCGCCGCTACTACGCCCGGGGGGGCAGCGCCGGCGCCGCCACCGCCCGGGTCGCCCGCGCCTGGGTGCGTCTCCTCTCCCCGATCGTCCCCCACGCGGCCGAGGAGCTGGGTGCCGCCCCCGGCGCTGCGCTGGTCGCCGCCGAACCGTTCCCGACCGAGGACGACTTCCCGGCCGCTCCGGAGGCGGAGCTCCGCGAAGAGTACCTCGACCGGGTCGAGGAGGACCTCCGGGCCGTCACCCGACTCGGGAGC
>DATJZK010000110.1:0-18679 GCA_035499145.1 Thermoplasmata archaeon | reverse complement strand
CGAGGAGGACCGAGTACGGCTCCATCGGGCGAAGACGAACGGGCCGGGACGATAAGGCTTCCCGCCGGTTCACGCCGAGGGGAACCGCGCTAGGACCTCGAGCACCCGCGCCAGGTCGCGCTCGTCGACGATCGCGCTGGCCCCGCGGCGGACCTCGTCGTCCTCCGGCAGGAACGCGATCCCGACCCGACTGCGGCGGAACAGCCCGACGTCGATCTCCGAGTTCCCGACCGACGCGGTCGCTTCGGGAGGGATGCCGAGCTGCGCCTGGAGGTGCGCGAGGACCTGCTCCTTGCCGTGGATCGGCACGCGTACGATCCCCTCCCCCGTGAGGACGCCGTCCGCCGTGACCCGGAACCCGTTCGCGAGCGCGAGGTCGATCCCGAGCTCGCGGGCGATGCGACGGGCGAGCAGGTCGATCCCCCCGCTCACGATCGCGGTCCGCACCCCCCGCCCCTTCAGCCCGTCGATCAGCGTCCTCGCCCCGGGCATCAGCGGCACGTCGGCGAGGATCCGCTCCAGGTCGAACACCGAGAGGCGGGGCGCGTGCCGCCGCCAGATCACGAGGTCGCTCCGGATGAACTCCTCGTCGTCGATCTCGTTCGCCAGGAACCGGCGCAGCCCGTCGTGGTTGTGCTCGCCGAAGTGGTCGTGCACGGCGGCCCACGAGCTCGCGACGTCGACGAGGGTCCCGTCCATGTCGAGCGCGACGAGCCTAAGCACGTTCGCCCCGCGCGATCGCCTCCGCCCGGTCGAGGACCGGTTCGGGCGGCCGGACCGCGTAGGCCGCGAGGTTCTCGTCCACCTGCTCCGGCCGGCTGGCGCCGAAGATCGGCGCCGCCCCCTGGCGACGGAGCCAATGGAAGGCGAGCGAAGGGAGCGGGACCCGGGCCTCCTGGGCCAACAGGCGGAGCGCGCGCGCCCGGGCGAGCGTCGTCTCCTCCCGGCCGGGTTCGAGCAGGCGCTCCGACAGGCGCCGCACGGCGGCCGGGATCCGCTGCCCGTCGAGATAGCGCCCGCTCAGGAGCCCCCGGGCGAGCGGCGTGTACGCCTCGATCAGGATCCCCTCGCGCCGGCAGTGGTCCCGGATCGGGTCGCCGTCCTCCGGGTCGAGCAGATTGTAGCGTACCTGGTCGACGGCGATCCGAGCTTCCGTGAGATGGCGCTGGGCCTCCTCCAGCTCGGCGAGCCCAAAGTTCGAGACCCCGATGGCGCCGACCCGCCCTTCCTTCCAGAGCGCCTCGAGCGCCGGCATCGTCTGGGAGAGGGGCACGTGCGGGTCGGGGGCGTGGATCAAGTACAGGTCGACCGAGCGGCGGGCGAGCCGTTCCAGGCTGTTGATCAGGCTCGCGCGCACCTGCGCCGGGCGGAGGTGCTCCCACGAGACCTTGGTCACGACGAACGCATCCGATCCCGCGCCGGCGGTTCGGTGGAGGACGTCTCCCAGGATCCGCTCGGACCGACCGGCCCCGTACACCTCGGCGGTGTCGAACCACCGGACCCCGGCCTCGTAGGCCCGTCCGATCGTGGCCTTCGTGCGGGCCTCGTCCTCGGCCGTCCAGCGGCCGAGTCCCCAGAGCCCGAGCCCGATCGCCGGATGCTCCTTCCGCCCTCCCACCAGCGGGATCGCCTCGATCGTCGGGGCGGTCGGGGGCGCCGGCGCGCGCCGGCGGGTCGGGCGGGAGGGGCGCCGCGCGGTCATCGATCCGGGGCGCCGGAGCCGCCCGCGTTCTTCAGCTGTTCGTCGATCCGTGCGATCCGCTCGGCCAGTTCCGCGGCCTTCGTTTCCGCGTCCCGGACGACCTCGGGGGGCGCCCGGGCCCTGAAGCCGGCATCGGCGAGCTTGGCCTGGGACTTCTCGAGGAGCTGGACGAGCTTCGCCCGCTCGCGATCGAGCGTCTCCGAGGAGCTCGCAGCGACCGGCGACCGTTCGAGGAAGCACTCCCCCAGCGGGGCGACCCGGCCGGCGGCCGGTGCGGGAGGGGCTTCCCCCGGACCGAGGATCTCCGGCGGGCCCACCTGGGCCAGGCGCGCGATCGTCGACCGCTGCGCGGCGAGCGTCCGGCCGACCTCGGGGCCGCTCGGGCGGATCCAGGACCGGGGCGCCGTTCCGGCGGCGACCTTCTCCTCGGTCCGCAGGTTCCGGAGGAGGTGGATCGCCTCCAGCACCGGTTCCATCTCGACCTCGGCCAGCGGGTCGGGCTCCACCTCGTCCGAGCGCGGCCAAGCGGCGCCGTCGAGGAGCGTGTCGGCGTGGGGGAGCGCGTGCCAGAGTTCCTCGGTCACGTGGGGCGCGAACGGATGGAGCAGTCGGAGCGACCGCTCGACCACGAACAGGAGGACCTCCTGGGTCTCGCGACGGAGCGGCTCCCCACGGTGGCCGCCCAGCGCCTCTTTCGAGATCTCGATGTACCGGTCCGCGAGGTCGTGCCAGACAAACGTGTAGAGCGCGGTCGCGGCGCGCGTCGGAGCGAACTCGGCGATCGCGCGGTCGACCTCGGCCACGGTGCGCTGGTATCGGGACAGGATCCAGCGATTCTCGACCGCTGCCGTCGAGCCGAGGGCCGGGGCGACGGCCGGCGGCGCGGTCCCCGGCGGAACGTGGGGGAGCGTGAACCGCACCAGGTTCCACAGTTTGGTGAGGAAGTTCCGGGCGCCGTCCAGCGCCGCGGGGCCGAACGGGCCGTCCTCATCGGTAGGGTTCGGGAAGACGAGCGAGAACCGGAGCGCGTCCGCCCCGCGCTGCCGGATCAGGTCGAGCGGGTCCGGGGAGTTGCCGAGGTGCTTCGACATCCGGCGGCCCTGCTCGTCGCGGAGCATGCCGGTGAAGTAGACGTCGGAGAACGGGCGCCGGCCGGTGAACCGGTAGCCGGCCATCATCATCCGGGCGACCCAGAAGAACATGATGTCGCGGCCCGTGACGAGGACGCTCGTCGGGTAGAACCGGTCGAGCGCGGCCGTCCGATCCGGCCAGCCGAGCGCGGCGAACGGCCAGAGCCACGAGGTGAACCAGGCGTCGAGGACATCGGGGTCGTCGCGGAGATCGGTCGACTGGCACGTGGGACAGGCCGACGGCCGCTCGACCTCCGCGGTCGCGTGGCCGCAGGCCCGGCAATGGTAGACCGGGATCGGATGCCCCCAGAGGACCTGACGGGAGATGCACCAGTCCTGGATCTCCTCCATCCAGCGGTAGAACGTCCGCTCCCAGCGCTCGGGATGGATCCGGATCTCTCCCCGGCGGACCGCCTCCACTACCGGGGCGGCGAGCGGGGGCATCCGCACGAACCACTGGGTGGAGATCCGGGGCTCGATCGGCGCGTCGGACCGCTCGGACCGGGCGATCGCATGGCGGTATCGCGTCCGTCGGACCAGCTGACCCGCCGCCTCGAGCCGCTCGATCGCCTCGGCGCGCCCCTTCTCCCGGTCGAGCCCCCGAAACGACTCGGGGACCCAGTCACCGGTGAGGCGGGCCGACTCGTCGAAGATCTCGACCGGCGTGGCCAGCTCCGGGTGCCGCAGCGCGATCTCCCGGTCGACCGGATCGTGACGCGGCGTGATCTTGAGCGCGCCGGCGCCGAAGGCGGGGTCGACGGCGGCGTCCCCGACGATCGGGACGGCCCGGCCGCTGAGCGGGACGATCACCGACCGGCCGATCGAGCCACGGTAGCGGTCATCGTCCGGGTGGACCGCGACCGCGACGTCGCCGAAGACGGTCTCGGGCCGGACGGTCGCGACCTCGAGGCCGCCCGGGCTCCCGTCGGCCCAGGGGTACCGGAGGTAGTACAACTCGCCGTCCTCTTCCGCGTGGACGACCTCGAGGTCGGAGAGCGCGGTCTTGAGACGCGGGTCCCAATTGACCATCCGCTCGCCCTGATAGATGAGGCCGGCGCGGTAGAGGTCGACGAACGCCTCGCGCGTCGCCCGGGTGCTCGCCGGGTCCATGGTGTAGCGGAATCGCGCCCAGTCGACCGAGAAGCCGCCGGCCCGGATCTGCTCGACGATCCGCGTCTCGTGCTCCGCGCGCCACTTCTCGATCTCGGCGAGCGCCGCGTCGCGACCGAGCTCGTCGAACTTCCGTCCCTGCCGCTGGAACCGTCGGCGCACCTCGACCTGCGTCGCGAGGCCCGCGTGGTCGACTCCGGGGACCCAGACCGTCGGCTCGCCCCGCATCCGGTGCACGCGGACGAGGATGTCCATCACCGTGTCGCCGAGCATATGCCCGAGCGTGAGCACGCCCGTGACGTTCGGCGGAGGGAGGATCAGAGAGTACGGCGTGCCGTCGGAACGGTCCGGGGCCGCGAACGCCCCGCGGCGGGCCCACTCGGCCTGCCACTTCGCCTCGACCGTCGCCGGGTCGAACCGCGACGGGAGCGCCGGAGCGCTCACCCGGGGCCCTCCCGGAGGGCGAACGGGGCGAGCAGCGCGAGCTCGACGGCGGCCGCGAAAGCCATCGCGGGAAGCCCCGCGATCCGGTAGACGACGAGCGGTGCCGCGGCCACGAACAGTCCCGGGATCGCGACGAGGAAGGCGACCCAGCCGCCCGAGTAGAGGTTCGCGACCGGGAACCCTTTCGCCCGGGCCCGGCGGTAGAGCCAGCCGAGCTCGACGAACGCGGCGCCGACGACCGCCGGCAGCTCGGCGGCGACGAAGGCGATGAACAGCACCGGCTCGAAGACACGGACGCTCGCCAGCACGAGGACGATCCCGCTGGCGACGAGGTAGATGAGCGCGATCAGGCCGGTCTTCCCCAGAACGACCGCCCGGTCGCTGAGCGGCAGCGTCCGGCCGTACGAGTAGGCGAGCACTTCGATTGAGAAGAACGCCGGGCCAAAGAAGGTTGCGAGCAGGGCGGCCGCCGTCACCGTGCCGAGGGCGAGTCCGCGCGCGGCGGCCGGCCCCGGAGCGTCCGCGACGGTGAGCAGTCCGAGAGCGACCGCGTCCAGGATCGGCAGCAGCAGCAGGAACGCGTAGCCGGGGGTCCGGCTCGCGATCCGCAGGTCCTTCCGAAGGACCGAGGCGGCGGGGTTCCGGGGCCGGAGCGCCCGGTCCCCGGTCGGGCCGGGCGCGACGTGCGCGACCGGCAGGTGGCCGAGCTCCCGGATCTCGCCGAACAGCCAGGTGCCGGCCCAGAGCGCGAGCAGCAGGTAGCCGACCGTGCCGAAGACGACCGCGAGCGAAGCGCCGGGGTCGAGCCCGGTGCCGCCGGTTCCGTGGGCCGCGATCCCGGTATCGAGAGCGAACGGCAGCGGGTAGGTGGCGAACAGGAGGTCCCGTGCGAGGGCCGGGCCATGGGATGAGACCGCTGCGAGCGCCGCGAGGAACTGGCCGCCCGCGGTGACGAATCCGAGGATCGCGAACGACGGGACGAGCCAGAGCAGCAGGAGGACCCACCGGACCACGCTCCGGCCCCCTCCGCCTCGAGCGCCCTGGATGCGGCGGACGAAGAACCGACCGGTCAGGAGCGACAGGGCAAGCGAGAAGACGACCGAGACGAAGACGCCCGGCACGACGGCCAGCCCCGCGGCCGGTCCGAGCGCGAGGCCGAGCGCGAGCGGGGTCGCGACGAGGACGGTGGCGACCGGCAGGTCGAACAGCCGGAGGTAGACTAGGGCGGCGGTACGGCGGAACGTCGTCGGGTCGATCGGGAGCGGCTCCAGGACGGGCAACACGGCCGAGGAGAGGAGGGTCGGGAGGACCTGGAGCCCCGTCCACCAGAGGAAGGCGGCGTCGAGCGTCAGGAGGCCGGTGACCACGCCGGTATCGACGATCGTCGGCGAGACCGACGCGCCGAACAGCGCGGCGGCGATCGTGGGGGCCTGCCGGAGGAAGCCGGCGGCGCCGATCGCGAGCAGCGCGAGGACGGCGCTCACGATCACCTTGCTCTGCGTGACCCGTCGTCGGGCCTTGGGGACGAGCGCCCGGGCGCTTTCGGTGGGGACGATGTTCCCCTGCCGGAACGCGTAGACCGCCTGGAACGACAGCTCCCCGAAGGCGACGTGGGCGAGTTGACGAGCGTCCCGCCAGCCCATCAGCGCTCCCCGAGGAGCGCGACGGCGTCGGGCAGGCCCTCGTCCTCTCGGGTCAGGCGGAGGAAGATCTCCTCCAGCGACGCGTCGCCTCGCTCGACCCGGCTCCGGAGCTCGGCGACCGTTCCTTCGCCCTGGAGCACCCCGCCGTCCAGGATGCCGACGCGGTGGCAGAGCTCCTGCGCGACCTCCATCGTGTGGGTCGAGAAGAGGACGCCGCGGCCGTCCTCCGCGACGTACCGCCGAAGCAGGTCCTTGACGAGGCGGACCGAACGCGGGTCGAGCCCGTTCAACGGCTCGTCCAGGACGAGCAGCCGCGGGGCGTGCAGGAGCGCGGCGATCAGGAGCACCTTCTGGCGGGTCCCGTTCGACAGCGAGACGATCGGCTCCTCGAACTCCGTCTCGAGCCGGAAGGCGCTCGAGAACGACCGGGCGCGGGCGGTCGCCGTGGCCACGTCCAACCGTCGGACCCCGGCCACGAACTCGAGGAACTCGCGGGGCGTGAGGGCGTCGTACAGCATCGACGTCTCGGGGACGTAGCCGATCGTCGCCTTCGCCCGAAGTCCGTCGTGGAGCGCGTCGAGCCCGAAGACCCGGACGTGGCCCGCGACCGGACGGACGAGCCCCACGACCGACTTGATCGTGCTCGACTTGCCGGCGCCGTTCGAGCCGAGCAGCCCGTAGATCTCCCCCGCTCGGACCGTGATCGACAGGTCCGAGACCGCCCGGTGTTCCCCATACTGGACGGTCAACCCGCCGATCGCGAGCGGCGTCGCGGCGTTCGGGTCTGCCGCGAGCGCCATCGCCGCTCCACCGGTGGGCCCGGCGTATAAAGCAACCCCGCGCTACTTCGACCGGACGAGCGGGAACAGGATCGTGTCCTTGATCGACGGGAGGCCGAGGAGGGCCATCAGGAGCCGATCGATCCCGAACCCGATCCCGGTCGTCGGGGGAAGGCCGTACCGCAGCGCCTCCACGTAGTCCTGGTCGAACGCATAGCGGTCGTCCCCTCGCTCGCCCAGCTGCTCGCGGAACCGCGCCTCCTGCTCGTCGGGGTCGGTCAGCTCGGTGTAGGCGTTCGCGAGCTCAAAGCCGGGGGCGAACACCTCGAACCGCTCGACGCGGCCGGGTTTCGAGCGGTGGCGCTTCGCGAGCGGGGTGGTGACGACCGGGTGGTCGACGACGAACGTCACGCGGTGGATCGTCGGCTCGACGTAGTGCTCGAACAGCTTGTCGAGGAAGGTGCCGGTGGAGGAGTTCTCGGGGACGGTCGAACCGGCGGCGCGCGCGAGGGCGCGCAGCTCCTCCCGGCTCTTTCCCAGGAGGTCCGAGATCCCGCTCTCCTGCTCGAGCGATTCGACGAAATCGAGGGTCGGGAACGGCGGGCGGAACCGCGCCGCGGCCTGGGCGACCTCGGCGGAGTCGGGTCGCAGCTCGACCGCCCGGTGCGCGAGGCGGTCGTAGAGCCCTTCGAGGAACCGGCGCATGTCGTGGTAGTCGGCATACGCCCAGTACGCCTCAAGCTCGGTGAACTCCGGCGAGTGGGTGGTATCGAGGTCCTCGTTCCGGAACGCCTTCGAGAGCTCGTAGACCCGCTCGAGCCCGCCGACGAGCAGCCGCTTCAGCGGCAGCTCGAGGGAGATCCGAAGCTGAAGGTCGGCGTCCAGGTACTTCGAGCGGGTGACGAACGGGGCGGCCGCCGCGCCGCTGGCAACCCGGAGCAGGACAGGCGTCTCCACCTCGAGGAACCCGGCGGCGTCGAAGTACTGGCGGATCTCCCGGACGAGGAGGCTCCGGACCCGGAACCGCTCCCGGACTTCCGGTGAGGAGAGGAGATCGACGTAGCGTCGCCGGAGCCGCTCCTCCACGTCGGTGAGGCCGTGGAACTTCTCCGGGGGAGGGGCGATCGCCTTCGCGAGCAGCGAGAGCGAGGCGACGATCAGCGATGGCTCCCCCTTCCGGGTGACCGTCGGCCGCCCTTCGGCCCCCACGAGGTCCCCGGGGTCGAGGTCCGCCAGCCAGCGGCGGTACCCCTCCTCGCCGAGCTCGTCGACCCGAAGGAGCAGCTGCAGAGCGCCCGAGAGATCCTCGAGATCGGCGAACGCCGTGCGCCCGTGCTGACGGATCGCCCGCAATCGGCCGGCGACGCGGAACGGCGTGGACGGCCCGTCGGACCCGGGCGAGACCCGGACGAGCGCCGCGCGAACGGCCTCCGTCCCGACTCGGCCGGGGAACGACCAGGGGTACGGCTCCTTCCCCTCGGCGCGCCAGCGGGCGACCTTCGCCCGCCGCTCGTCTTCGAGGCGCGTGGAATCGTCCATCGCTCGCCCCGACGAGCCGGGACGGGTAGAAAATGACTCGCGCGGAGGCCGTCAGTTCGGGGCGTTCTCGAGCGCGAGCCGCTCGACGCCCCCGGGTCGGAACAGGGCGAGGTGCTCGGGGACGGCCGCCTCCTTCCCCGCCGGCCGCGCCGGCTCGTGCAGCAGAAGGAACGTCCCGAGGAAGAACTCCGCCGCGGCGTCGCCGCCGCCGATCCCGTAGCTGACGTAGTCGGAGAAGTAGACGTGGAGCTGGGCGGAGCGGTGGCGCCGGATCGCGTCGAGGAACGCCCGCGTCTCCTCCGACCCCTTCCGCTCGAGCTCGTCCATCAGGTCGCGGAGGATCGGGCGCTGACTGATCCCGGCGAGCCCGTCGTAGGAGAGGTAGATCGCCGGCCGCGGCTCGAGCGCGACTATGTCGAGCCGGAGGACCGCTTCGACGGGCTTGGTGCGCATGGCGGTTCGCCTACTCGGTCTCCGATAAGAAAGCTTCGGGCCGACGCCCGCCGGGCGCCGGCCCTCGGAAAGGGTGGGGAGGGCGATCGCGATCGCCTAGTGGTCGTGGCCGCCGCCGCCACCGGGCGGCGCCGGGCTCGACCGCTTCGACGCGATGATGTCGTCGATGCGGAGGACCATGTTCGCGACCTCGACGGCCGAGCTGAGCGCCTGGCGCTTCACCCGGAGCGGCTCGATGACGTGGAGCTTCCACATGTCGGCCGCCTTGCCGTCCGAGAGGTTGACGCCGATGTTCTTGTTGCCGTTCGGCCCGTCGTGCGCGCTCCGGAGCTCGATCAGGGTGTTGATCGAGTCGTAGCCGCCGTTCTCGGCGAGCGCCCACGGCACCGCTTCCAGCGACTGGGCGAACGCCTCGGCCGCGAGCTGCTCGCGGCCGCCGACCGTCGACGCCCACTTGCGGAGCTTGACGGCGAGCTCGATCTCGGTCGCGCCGCCGCCGGCGCAGACGACCCCGTCCTCGAGGACGCTCGCGACGACCTTGAGCGCGTCGTGGAGCGACCGCTCGACCTCCTGCGTGACGTGTTCCGTGCCGCCCCGGATCAGGATCGACACCGATCGGGGGTTCGAGCAGCCGGTGACGAACGTCATGTCGTCGTCCCCGACCTTTCGCTCCTCGACCTTCGCGGCCTTGCCGAGGTCGGCGGCCGAGAGCTCCTTGATCCCGGTGACGATCTTGCCGCCGGTCGCGCGGGCGAGCTTCTGGAGGTCGGACTCCTTGACCTGCTTCACGGCATAGATGCCGTCGCGGGCCAGGTAGTGGAGGACGACGTCGTCGATCCCCTTCTGGCAGACGACCACGTTCGCGCCGACCGCTTTGATCGAGTCGGCCATCTTGCGGAACGTCTTGTCTTCCTCGTCAAGGAAGCTCTGGATCTGGGCCGGATTCTTGATGTTGATCTTGCTCTCGATCTCGGTCTTCTTGACCTCGAGCGCCGAGTTGAGGAGCGCGATCTTCGCGTCGGTGACCTCGCCCGGCATCCGGGGGTGGCCGCGCTCCTTGTCGAGCACGATCCCCGAGATCAGCTCGGTGTCGTGGATCGTCCCGCCGTGGCGCTTCTCCACCTTGATCTGGTCGACGTCGCAGACGGTCTTGCCGCCGCGCTGCTCCGCGACCTTCTGGACCGCCTGGACGGCGATCTGGGCCAGCTCGTCCCGCGAGCCGGCGACGCCTTTCGAGCCCATCGCCGTCCGGGCGCAGTCGAGCAGGATCGCGTGGTCGTCGGACTTCACCGGGTGGCCGATCTCGCTCTCGAGGAGGCGCCGGGCCTCCTGGACCGCGAGCTGGAAACCGCGCGTGATCACCGTCGGATGGACGTTCTGCTCGAGGAGTCGTTCCGAGCGCTTCAGCAGCTCGCCGGCGAGCACGACCGCCGTGGTCGTCCCGTCGCCGCACTGCTGGTCCTGGGTCTTCGCGACCTCCACGAGCATCTTGGCGGCGGGATGCTCGATGTCGACCTCCTTGAGGATCGTGACGCCGTCGTTCGTGATCGTGATGTCGCCCATCGAGTCGACGAGCATCTTGTCCATCCCGCGCGGACCGAGCGTGGTTCGCACGGTATCCGCGACGGCCCGTGCCGCCGCGATGTTGTTCGACGCCGCTCCCTTTCCGCGCTCGCGCTCCGTTCCTTCCTTCAGAACGAGAATCGGTGTGCCCTGAAGCATCGGTTCACCAACAGCGGAAAAATTGCGCTTCTATATAAAAACGACCAAGCCGTCCGGGCCCTTGGCGTCCACGGAGCGGATCCCTTGGGGCCGGACCGCGGCGGAGCCCCGCTGGCGGTGCACCCATCCTCTCGAAGCGTCGCCGGCCCCGCGTCCTGTCGATAGCCGTGGACCAGCGGGCGGGCCTGACCGGGATCGGTTCCGTCGTTCGGATCGGCTCCGGCCTTGGCCAGGGTGGGCTAGATTAGTCCCCCCCACTTTCGACGGCCGATGCCGGACGCCCAGGTCGTGTACGCGCCGATGGAAAGTAAGTCGATAGGCACCCCGAGCGGCGACTTTGTCGTACAGGAGAATCTGGCGCGTGCCGGTCGAAAGGGAGCCGCCCGACGGGGGGTACCGCTGCACCGCCATCGAATGGAGGATGAGGCCTGGTACGTGCTCGAGGGGATCCTGCATTTCCAGTACGGATCTCGCGAGATCAAGGCACCGGAAGGGACGGGCGTCCTCCTCCCGAAGGGCACTCCGCACACGTTCTGGAATCCCGGGCCGGATCCCGCGCGCTACCTGCTCATCATGGGCCCCAAGACCGCCGGCCTGCTGGATGTGCTTCACGGGCCGAATCGCCCGCCCCCGGCGGGCCTGAAGGCACTGTACGACGCGTTCGAGATCGACCTTCTGGAGTAGGTGCGATCCGAGACGGCACGGACGGGTCGCCCGTCCCGGAGGGAGCGATCGGAGACCGGGCGCCTTGACCGGATCTCTCGAGTCGCTCCGGAGGTCCCGCGACGCGATCGATCGCTCTCCTCGCCGAGGCGACCCGGCTAGGTTCCTCGCGAGATGTTCGGTGGCGACTACCGTTCCGGTTCCCTCGGGGGTAGCCCGCTCGTCCCGTCGGCCGGGGACGACCCGGGGTCGCCGAACGCTAGCGGGGGCTGTCGGCCGCCCGCAAGGCCGTCTCGAGGAGCTTCCGTTCGATGATGGCGATCGACTCGGAGACGGACGACTTGCTGCGGCTCAGCCGCTTGGCGAGGTCGGTGAGCGTGATCCCGCGGGGGACCGCGAAGTAGCCGGCGGCCATGGCGCTGGTCAGGAGCTGCTGCTGGGCGTCGGTCAGCATCGGCAGGTGGCTGCGGAGCGGTCGACGTCGGACCGAGACGACCGAGACATCGTCCGAATGCTCGCGGGCGTGCTGGAGCACCCGGTCGAACTCCGCCCGTCGCGCCACGACCTCCCACGCGAGGTAGCCCCCTTGGATCCGGAGCGGGAACTGCACCGGCAGGCGAAGCTTCCGGTAGAGCCCGAGCACCGGCGGCTCCCGGTAGGTGATCCGATACAGGCAGCCGTCGCCCACCTCCGCCAGCCCCTCGACCCGGAGCACGTCCGGATATGCCTCGATCTCCCGAGCCCATTCGCCGGCCTGCGCTCCGCTGATCCAGTAGTCCGAGACCGAGACGTTCCGTCCGACCTCGGTGCGGTTCA
The DNA here is from genome assembly GCA_035499145.1 of Thermoplasmata archaeon. Taxonomy (GTDB): domain Archaea; phylum Thermoplasmatota; class Thermoplasmata; order Lutacidiplasmatales; family UBA184; genus Lutacidiplasma. Next base: position 6,678 of record DATJZK010000110.1, on the reverse strand, counting down.
GCGCTTCGAGCCGGATCCCCGGGTGCGCCGCCGAGAACGGACCGGTCCAGATGGTCTTCGGGATCCGCAGGCGCAGGGTCGCGATGAACAGCCGCACGGCCGCCTCGGGCGCCGTCCGCCGGAGCGCTCGAAGGCGTTCGGCATCCTCCGTCCGGTCGGGCCTCCGCACGGTGCTCGCTCCGGCCCGGATCTCTCCGGCGCCAGGCGGCCCCCGCCCGCGCACCGTCGGCCGGGCTCCCCGCCTCGTCATCGGGTCCCGAGATAAAAAGCACCTCGAACGAGGCGCCCGCGGTGTCAAACCGCCGGGGACCGACCGTTAAGTAGCCTATCGATCGCTGTCAGAGGCACCGATGCCGTCCGAGGGAGCGCCCCTCCCGTCGGCCGTTCCCACGCCGGAACGATTCGCTCGAGGCTCCCGCCCACGCGGCTGGATCATCGCGGCGATCGCCCTCGGAGCTCTCGGGGTCGCGGCGATCGCGCTGTGGTGGTTCCTGCCTCACGTCGGTCCCGGGGACCGCTGGCTTCCCTTCGGCGGGGTGATCCTCGTTCTCCTCGTGGTCTGGGGTTCGATGTGGGCGATCCGCATCGCGTTCTGGAGCTCCCGTGGGGGTCGGCAGGCGAACGGGGGGTATCCCGGGGGACGCCCCGATCCCGCGGTGCGGATCGCCCGCGTGCGGTACGCACGGGGGGAGATCTCCCGCGAGCAATACGAGCAGATCGTGGACGGCCTCCGCCGCCCTGGGCCTCCAGACTAACGCCTCGACGTCGACGAGCGTTCTCCCGGTCCGCCGACAGCATCGATCGCCCGGGCGAGCGCAAAGTACGCCTCGGGGTCGAGGTCCTCGGGCCGGAGGCGCGCCCAGTGGTCGGGCCAGCCGGCGGATGCGGCGACCCGTCGCGCCTCCGTGGCTCCCCCGGTCGCCCGCGGCAGGAGGTTGCCGAGCTGCTTGCGGCGGGCCGAGAAGAGGATCCGGACCGTTCGCTCGAAGGCGGCGACCGAAGGCACCGGCAGGGGGTCGGCCCGTGCCCGGTGGGTCCCGATCCGCCCTTCGACCTCGGGCCGGGGCGTGAACGCGTCGGCCGGGACCGTGCGGAACAGCTCGACGGTCCCGTAGAGCTGGGCGAAGATCGAGAGTCGACCGTACACCTTCGAGCCCGGCCCGGCGGCCGCCCGCTCAGCGACCTCGCGCTGCAGCAGGAACACGATCCGGGGGACGCGGGCTTCGATCAGGCGACGGAGGATCGCGGTGCCGCTCGAGAACGGCAGGTTGCCCGCGACCGCGTCGGCGGGCGGCACGTCCACCGTGAGGGCGTCGCCCTCCACGACGGAGATCCGGGAGCCGAACGTCTTCCGCAGGTGGCCGGCGAGGCGCGCGTCCCGTTCAACGACCGTGAGCGGGCGCACTCCGCGTCGCAGCAGGGCGGCCGTGAGGACGCCCAACCCCCCGCCGATCTCCACGACCGGGCGCCCCGGTGTCGCCTCGACGAGCGCGGCCTCGGCGTCGGCGACGAACGGGTCGCAGAGGAACGACTGGCCGAGCGCCCGCGACGGGCGGATGCCCAGCCGCTCGAGGGCCGCCCGGATCTCGTCCGGCCGCTCCGGTACGTCGGGGACGGGCTCGGCGCTACGGGGCGACAAAGAGCCGGTACTTGTCGTCGGCACCGATCAGCTCCTGCTCGATCCGCGCCACGATCAGCCGCTCGGGGCTCTTCAGGTGGAGGCGCGCCTCGATGTCGGCGAAGCTCGCGAACGGGCCGTGCCGGCGCTCGTCGACGATCTGCTGCATCGTCTTCTTTCCGATCCCGGGCAGGAGCTCGAGCAGGTGGAACCGGCGCGAGACCGCCGGCGCCTCGTTGAAGACGCGGAGGTACCGCGGTGCGTTCGACGTGACGATCGCCTCGAGCGCGTTCGGCAGCTCGGTCCGCGCGGTGACCGTCAGCTCGTCGTAGCCGAGCCGCCGGCGGACGTGGTCGATCGGGGGCGGCGCCCCCTCGATCGCCACGAGCGGAACGCGCTGGCCGGTCGCGAGCGGCGCGCCGGGCCGCGGCACGAGCTCGAGGAGCTTGAGCTCGTCCTCACCCAGGCCGAGGGCGAGCGGTTCGCGGTGGAATCCCCGCTCGGTCTGCCGGCCGTTCGGCAGGTAGTCGAGGATGCGAGCGTAGTTCTCCACGGGGCCTCCCGCTCATCGGTGCTGGGCAACGATCTCGAGCAGGCGGGTCACCTGCGGCTCGTCGAGCGCGATCCGCTCCTTCGAGAAGAGGAGACGGATCTCTTCGGGGTACTGCGGGAGCACGTCGGCGATCTTGACGGCGAGCCCGGCGTCCACGAACGGGAGGGTGCGGAGCTCGGCGATCATCTTCGCCGTCGCCTCGGGGGTGAGGCGCGCGAACGTCTCGGCGTGCTGGAGCGCGAGCGCCGCCTCCCGAGGGAGGGTCCGCCGCGTCGCTTCCTCGGCGAGCAGCTCCTTCACGCGCGCGAGCGGGACCGGATCAGGCATCGGCGCCCTCGTTCCCCGCGGGGTGGAGGTGGATCGCGTTGGCGATCAGCTCCTTTCGCTTGCCGCCGTCGACGAACTGGATGCGGTAGGCCCGCCCCGACCGGGCGACGACCGTGCAGGTCCGGCCCTGGTAGCGGGGGTGGGGCTGGCCGTGCGGGTCGCTCGGCTCGATCCGGATCGTCACCTTGGAGCCGATCGGAAACTCGCGGAGGAACCGGGTGACCGGCGGGAGGCCGCGCTCCCGGACCTCCTTCGTGAAGGTGCCGCGCGAGCGGGACCGGAATCCCTTCGAACTCTTGACCATCTATCCCTCCGGGTCGTGGATCTCCAGCACGTCGAGGTACTCGACCTTTAGGGGGACCCCGACGAGGGACGCGAGGCTCGGTTCGGTGCGCCCGTCATCGCCTTCCACCCACTCCTTGACGTACGTTCCGGCTTCGGTCCGCAGGTCGAGCGTGAATCGCCCCTCGGACGCCTCCACGAGGCGGGCCGCGACGATCCGCCGGTCTCGGACGCGGTCGGATCGGCGGTGGGCCACGCGCCGCGGGGTGCGCTGGGCGATCGCTCGGGCCACGGCGAGCGTGAGCGCCTCATTAACCTTTGCCACGGCGACGGCGCCGGCGACGCCGACGCGGTAGCTCTTCTCGGGGGACGCCTCCTTGACGCGGACGACGTCCTCGGCGACCGCGGGACGGACGTCCTGCACCTCCACGCGGCCGGCGGCGTCCGCCCCGAGCGCCGCCCCGATCGCCGGGACGTCGATCGACCGCACCCGGGGCCGGAGCAGCTCGAGCACGAACGGGCGGCCGCGGCCGAGCATTCGGGCGTCGATGTCCTCCCGGCCCATCCCGTGGAACCGGGTCCCGTCCGCGCCCGCGGCCCGGACGAACGGCGCGCCGACCAGCTCCTCGACGCTCGTCGGGTACGTCTTGCCGGTGTTCCCGCACGTCGCGCACCCCCGCCCCTGGCACCGCCGGCACGGCCATCGGGTCTGGGGAAGGGTGCGGTCGAGCTTCCGGTACCGTCCCTGGACGTACAGGGGCAGCACCGTCACCTCGACCCGCCCGACCGGCAGGTCGGCGAGGAAGACGACGTCCGGCCGGTCGGGGCCCCCGGAGCCGCCGGTGCGCTCCTCGATCCGCTTTCCGAGCTCCCGGTTGAACGCCGACCGGGCGCTCTCCCCCCACTCGGTCCCCGCGTCCGACCACGACGCCTCCTCGGCCGCGAGCCGCTCGGGCTCCCAGCGGGAGCCGCAGGTGAACCGGTGCCACTCCCGTCCCTCCGCCGCCGTAACGCACCGGTCGACCCAGGTGGGGAGGCGGGCGAACAGCCCACCGCAGACCGGGCACGGTTCGGCGGGCGGCGCCGTCGGGGGGCCGACCCGGTCGAGCATCCGCGCCGCTCGCTGAGGGTTCGAGAGCCCGTGTCCCCACCGGCCGAGGAGCCGGCCGTAGCACTCCGCGCAGAAGCCCCGGTCCCGGGCGCGACGGGCGACCGCCAGCTTCGCCTCGTCCAGCTCGAACGTGGGGGTCTCGGTCACGGCCGCACGACGCGGCCCCCCTCTAAACCTCATCGAGGGGCGGGCGCGAGGCGAACGCTTTACTCCGGCGCGCTCTGGCCCGCCGACCCATGGCGTCGATCAACGAGCTCGAGCTGACCCGGGCGATCGACCGCACGCTCGTCGCCCACGGCAAGGTGCCCGCGGGCGAGGCGCGGTCGGTCGCCCGGATGATCCTCGGCTACTTCGGCCTCGACGACACGGTCCTCGACAACAAGCTGTCGAGCGAGGACCGCGACCGGTTCTACCAGCTCGAGGAGGAGGGGCTGCTCACGAGCGAGGAGGAGGACGCGACCGTCTCCCGCGGCAAGACGTGGCGGATCCATTACTGGCTGCTCAAGAAGGCCCGGATCCGCGACGTCGGTCAGAGCGGCGACGCGCCCTCGAGCTCGGACGAGGGCGAGGTCTACCGGTCGATCACCGAGTCCGACTGGCGGCGGGGCGGATCGTCCGCCCCGAAGCGGTAGGCGCGGCTCACCGCTGGGGGGGCGGCGGTCGCGCGCCGCCGGCCCCGCGCCGGTACCCCGCGAGGGCGGGGTAGTCGGACGTCTGGATCACGGTCCGCACGTGCTCGATCGCTCCGAAGGCGAACGCGATCGCGGCGAAGAGGGCGAGGAGCGACGCGACGTCGACCGCCACCCCGCCGACGTGCGCGAACGCCAGGATCGCGCCGAGCGACGCCAGGGCGTTGAACGACGCGTGCATGGCGACGGCGAGCAGGTAGTAGGCGCCGCCGCCGGCGCCCGCCTGATGGAACCGCGCGCGGGCGAAGCCGTGCCCGAACATCCCCGTGGAGCTGCCGTGGAGGACGACGCTCGAGACGCTCCGGACAAGGATCAGCGTCAACCCCGCGGCCAGCCCTCCGGCCGCGAACGCGCCGACCCCGTACAGGAACGTCTCGAAGAAGCCGAAGCCGAGGCCGACGGCCGCGCCGACGACCGGCCCGTCGGCCGGCCGTCGGATCTGGCCCCGGTAGCTGTAGACGCCCGACGCCTTCAGCCCCTCCTCGACGAACGGGGCGACGACGAGGACGAGGAAGAACGCGCCGAGGGCGGAGTTGCCGTTCAGGAAGACGATCTCGGGCCCCGGGTACCGCTGGGCGATCGACGTGCCCGCCGCGACGATGATCAGTTCGAGGAAGCCGGCGGTGATCGTCGCGAACAGCGCGCCGTAGAGGAAGGCGCCGACGAGCGACGGGCCCGGGCCGGCCGAGCTGTGCTCCGCCCGTCGGACCCAGCTGACGTAGACGAGCGCCGGGACGAGCGCGACCAGCATCAGGACGACGAGCGCGGAGGTGCCGCTCTCGAGGTTCATCGCGTCGGCTCTCGCGGCGGGTAGGCGTAGAACCCTTCCCCCGACTTGCGGCCGAACTTCTTCGCCGCGACCATCGTCCGGAGGAGCGGGCAGGCCCGGTAGCGCGGGTCGCGGAAGCCGTCCCAGAGGATGTCGAGGATTGCGAGCGTCGTGTCGATGCCGACCAGGTCGACCAGCTCGAACGGGCCCATCGGGTGGTGGAAGCCGAGCCGGTACGCGGCATCGATGTCGTCGCGGGTCGCGACTCCCTCGTACAGCATCCAGGCGGCCTCGTTCACCAGGACGGCGAGCGCCCGGGTGGTGACGAAGCCGGGGGTGTCGGCGCTGTGCACGACCGTCTTGCCGAGCCCGACGGCGAACCGCTCCGCGCGCTCGACCGTCTCCGGCCGGGTCCGGTGGCCGGGGATCAGCTCGACCAGCGGCATCTGGAGGACGGGGTTGAAGAAGTGGAGCCCGATCAGGCGCCCCGGGTCCTTCAGCTCCTGGCCGATCGAGGTGATCGGGAGGGAGGAGGTGTTGGACGCGAGGATCGTCGACGGACCGGCCGCCGCCTCGATCTCCGCGAACAGCGCGCGCTTGATCGTAAGGTCCTCGGGGGCGGCCTCGATGACGATCTCGGCCGACCCGACGCGCCGAAGGCCGATCGCCACGTCGATCCGCGCGAGCGCGGCGTCCCGGTCCGCCGCGGCGAGCTTCGACCGCGTCACCGCATGCTCGAGCGCCCGACGCGCGTTCTCGATCCCCCGCCGCGCGAGCTCCTCGGAGATGTCCTCGATCGTGACGCGGTGGCCCGCGAGGGCGCACTGGGCGGCGATCCCGCTCCCCATGATCCCTGCGCCGACGACGAAGACGCGCGAAACGACCGAGGCACGCGGGTCGCTCGCTTCGGCGCCCGGCCCGTCGTCGCTCACGCCGCCTCCGGGGGGAGTTCGGACGCGCCGAGGAAGCGGCACGCCCGGCAGAGCGGAGCGGACGCCGGGTCCCCGCACGATCGGCAGCGGTACGGCGCCGGGGACGACGCCCCCCACCGTTCGGCGAGCTGCTCGTGGGTGCGCAGGAGCGCCTGCCGGGTGCCGGGCTGCGCTTCCTCCAACTGCCAGACGACCTCGCGGAACCGGTTGCGGGCCGCGCGCGCGGCGTGCGGGCACTCCCCGTGGTCGAACGGCAGCCCCCGCAGCCGGGCGTAGAGGTAGACCTCCCGCTCGGGGACCTGGGCGAGCGGGGCGAGCCGCGGGACGAGGCCCGGCTGGGTCGCGCGATGGGGCGCCATTCGGGCGAGCCGACCGAGGTCCCCGTGTGCGACGTTCA
>DATJZK010000109.1:0-63322 GCA_035499145.1 Thermoplasmata archaeon | reverse complement strand
CACCCTTTCCCGCGAACGCCGGCCGAGTGGGACGCACTACTCCGCGAACGGCTCGGGCGGGCCGGTAGCGCCGCACCCGTCTTCCGGATCGTCCGAGCGGAGCGCGCGCGGGCGATCGTCGAGGTCGATCACCGATCGGCGCGTGACGTTCGGGCAGCGTTCGATTCGGCTCCGAGGGCGGACGCACCGCACCTGCGATCGGTGCGGACCTGGGGGACCCTCGTCGGGGCGAAGGCGTGGCTCCGCGACGGGAATCCCGCGTCTCCGAGCGGGTGATCTCCGCGAACCGTCGGTCCGGCTCAGTCGAGCGAGATCGCGTACGTCGCGACCTGGAGCGTGACCGAGGTGATGGTCGCCGGGAGCGTGATCGTTACGATCCCGAGCGGGCCGTTGAACAGGAACGGGCCTGTGCACGCCGATCCGACTCCAAGACAGGTCGCGTCCCCCGCGAGGGCGGTCTGCGAGTTGATGTACGACAGCCACGCCGCCGCGAACGGAGTGGTCACGACCACCTGGATCGACCCCGAGACGAGCGTGTATCCCCCGGAGGGGAACTTCTCCGTGAACACGGAGGTGAGCTGGAAGCCGAGGATCGCGGTGCCCAGCCCGGCCTCCGCTCCGAGGCTGTTGGAGAAGATCGGGAGGAAGATCTGCGCCGCGGTCCCGGTCACCGTGATCGGGGGAGCGTCCTCCACGAACGCCGTTCCTCCCTGCTGGGCGAACACGACGGCGCCGTAGTTGTACGCCGCTTCGGCCGGGGGAGCGTAGATGTTCCGGAGCTGAACGAGGAAGGCGCCGCCCTGCGACTCCAGACTGAGCACCCCGCTCGGAGCGGACGCGCTCGCGATGCCGAACGTCACCTTCTCGGACGAGCCGGACGGGTCGCCCGACACCACCCCGCCGTCCGGCGCGGCGAACGGTGGCAGGCCCACCGAGCCGAGCACGATCGGCTGCGTGAGCTCGGTGCCGACCGCCGCGTGGGCCGCCCCCGCCTCCAGCAGCGCGGCGGCCCGTCCGACCTCGTTCTGGACCAGCAGGTCGTGGTTGATGTCGTTCACGTCCATCTGTTGGGGAAGGGTGGTGGACAGGTAGTTCGCGATGAAGGTGACCACGAGGAGCAGTCCGAAGATCGTCGCGATCGCCGAAACCTGAGCCTTCCGTCCGTGCCGTCGCCACGATCGGACCGGGCGCGAACGTCGGGATCGGGCCGGCCGGATCCGGTGGGCGCGCCCGCGCGCGAAACGGATCGAGCGGGCCGGAGAGTGCACGGACACGGCCGAACGGTACCAGCCCGGTATCCCGTATTTATGCGTATGGACGTGGAGGCGAGTCGGGCCCCGGCACCACCGACGTTCGGGAGCCCGTTCCGCCGCGCTTATCTTTCCCCCTCCCTCCCGCTGAGGGGTAAGGAGAGTGGCGGAGGAACCGGGGGACCGGCGGCGGATCCGTCGGGCGCTCCTGTCGGTCCACGACAAGGCCGGGCTCTCCGCGCTGGCCCACGCCCTAGCCGGCCGCGGCGTAGAGCTGTGGGCGACCGACGGGACCCGGAAGGGGCTCTCTGACGTTGCCCCACCCGTCCGGTCTGCCGAAGAGCTCACCGGGATCGGTTCGTGGTTCGACGGCCGCATCAAGACGCTCCACCCCGGGGTCCTCGGCGGGATCCTCGCCCCGCGCACGGCCGCGGGGCGGAGCGAGCTCGAGTCGCGGGGCCTGCGGGAGTTCGATCTCGTGGTCGTCAACTTCTACCCGTTCGTCGAGCACGTGCGCTCCTCCCCCCAGGCGAACGACCGGGAGGAGTACATCGACATCGGCGGGGTCACGCTCGCGCGCGCGGCCGCGAAGAACCACGCGTTCGTCGCGGTGCTCAGCGACCCGATCGACTACCCGGCGTTCCTCGAGGAGTACGAACGACTCGACGGGGCCCTGGAGGCGTCGACGCGCCGGGCGCTCGCGGTCCGCGCGTTCGCTCGATGCACCGACTACGACGCGGCGATCGCGGCGGGGTTGTCCTCGGTGACGTCGTCCGTCGCCGGATTCCCCCCGGAGCTGGAGCTCCACCGGGAGCCGATGGCGTTGCGGTACGGCGAGAACCCCCACCAGGCCGCGGCCGTGTATGTCGGGCGGTCGACCGTCGGCGAAACGCTGAGATCGGAGGAGTTCGACGTCCTCAAGGGCGAGGCGCTGTCGTACAACAACCTCCTCGACCTCGACGCAGCGCTCGCGATCGTCGCCGAGTACGCCGAGCCCGCGGCGGCGATCGTGAAGCACTCGACCCCGTGTGGGATCGCCCGCGCCGCCACGGTGAGCGAGGCGCTCGGTCAGGCCATCGCGACCGATCCGGTGGCCCGGTACGGCTGCGCGATCGCGGTCAACCGACCCCTCGGGGCCGCCGACCTCGGCGCGCTCCACGGAGTGTTCGTCGATCTCTTGGCTGCACCGGCGGTCGACGCCGCGGCACGAGAGCAACTCGGCCGGCGGCCGAAGCTCAAGCTCGTCCGCGCGGAGGTCCCGTCGGGCGAGCGTCCGCGATGGGAGGCCCGTTCGGCGATGGGCCGCCTCCTGGTGCAGGAATCCGACCGGCGCCAGCTCCTTCCGAGCGAGTTCCGTCAGGTAACGACCCAGGCCGCGACCGCCGACGAGCGGGGTGCCCTCGACTTTGCCTGGCGTGCCGTGCGCCATGCCAAGTCGAACGCGATCGTCCTCGTCCAGGGAGGCCGCACCGTCGGAATCGGCTCGGGTCAGCCGACGCGGGTCAAGGCGGTCGAACTTGCCATCGAGGTCGCGGGCGAACGGGCCCGCGGGTCGGTCCTCGCCTCGGATGCGTTCTTCCCGTTCGCGGACGGGGTCGAGGCCGCCGGGCGGGCCGGCGTGCGGGCGATCCTGCAGCCCGGCGGCAGCCTGCGCGACCCGGAAGTGATCCGGGCCGCCGACCAGCACGGGATGGCGATGTACTTCACCGGGTGGCGGGTGTTCCGCCACTAGCGGCGCGCGGGAAGTACCGCTTCACCATCTCCCGGATCGCGACCGGGTCGAGAGCGCCGACCTCTCGGCCGCGCTCGGTCCCCGACGCGACGAACAGGTACGTCGGGATCGAGTGGATGCCGAACGACTCCGTCACGACCGTCGCCTCGTCGACGTTGACCTTGGCGAACTTGACCTTGCCGGCGAGGCGGAGCGACAGCTCACGGAGCAGCGGTTCGGCGACCCGGCACGGCGCACACCAGTCGGCGTAGAAGTCGACGACGACCGGCACCGGCGAGCGGATCACCTCGGCGTCGAACGTGGAATCGTCGACGTGGACCACGTCGGGTCGGCCCGTCACGTGCACTCCGAACCGGCGATTCGAATTCGTCTTCCGTTTTAAGCATGACCTTCGTCTGGCGGCGGAGCGATGCCCGGACCACGGCGGTTGCCGGACCGGGGAGCCCGATCGGTCGGGAGCGCGCTCGTCCGCTGGTTCCGTCGGCATCGACGTCCGCTGCCGTGGCGTCGGGCCCGCGACCCGTATCGGATCTGGGTCGCGGAGGTGCTCCTGCAGCAGACCCGCGTCGCGCAGGCGATCCCGTTCTTCGAGCGGTTCGTCGAACGGTTCCCCTCGGTCGACGCCCTGGCGGCCGCCCCGCTGGCCGAGGTGCTCCGGCTCTGGGCGGGGGCGGGCTACTACGCTCGAGCCCGAAACCTGCACGCCGCGGCCCGCGCGATCGTTCACGGGCGGGGAGGACAGTTTCCCGAGGACGAGGCGGAGTGGGAGCGGCTCCCCGGCGTAGGCCGCTACATCGCCCGGGCCGTGGCCAGCCTCGCCTACGGTCGACCGGTCGTCGCGCTCGAGGCGAACGGCCTCCGGGTCGCGGCCCGATGGACCCTCGAGCGGGGCGACCTCGCTACCTCCGTCGTTCGTCGCCGGCTGGAAGCGGCGCTGGCGTTGACCCTGCCGGTCGCGACGGCGGGCGAGTTCAACGAGGCCGTGATGGAGCTAGGGGAGACGGTCTGCACCCCGGTACGTCCGCGCTGCGGCGACTGCCCGGTGGCGGCCGGGTGCCGGGCGAGAGCGGAGCTCGACGATCCCGGATCGATCCCGATCCGTCGCTCCCGCACCCCCCGCCCGACCGTCCGCGCAGCGATCGTGGTCCTGACCGACCCCCGAGGCCGGTGGCTCGTCCAACGGCGCCCGCCCCGGGGTCTCCTCGGCGGGCTGTGGGAGTTCCCGGGCGGGAAGCTACGAGGGGGGGAACGGGCCGAGGCGGCGGCCCGGCGTGAGCTCCGGGAGGAGACCGGGCTCACGGTGGGCCCGCTCACCCCGCTCGGAGTCGTCGACCACGCGTACAGCCACTTCGCCGTCCGGCTCCACGTCTTTCAGGGGCGCGCACCCGCGAACGGCGGACCTCCCCAACGCCCCGGTCGGCGCTGGGTCCGTCCGTCCGATCTGCGGCGCCTGCCGATCCCTAAGGCGACGGAGAAGATCGTTCGGCGGCTCGAGGGGGCGGGTACAGCTTCCCCGGGTTCAGGACCCCGTCCGGATCGCACCAGCTCTTCACCGCACGGAGCCATTCGACGGCGTCCGGTCCGAGCTCCCGTTCGACGTACGGACGCTTGACCGACCCGATGCCGTGCTCGGCGCTCACCGTTCCGCCGAGGGCGAGGGCGGCGAGCAGGGTGCGGTCGCGGACCCGCGCTCCCGCGGGGCTCTCCGGATCCACGGCGAAGTTCGGGTGAACGCTTCCCTCGCCCAGATGGCCGTAGAGGTAGAGGGGGACGTGCTCCTCCGCCGAGATCCGGGCGAGCTCGTCGAGCAGCTCGTCGGTCCGCCCGACCGGCACGGCCACGTCCTCCCGCACCCGCGGGCCGAGCTCGCGATCGAGCGCCACGCCGCTCTCCCCGCGACGCGTCCACATCTCGTCGGCGTTCTCGAACGGGACCGGCCCGGAGCCGGGCGACGCAACGGAGGTGAGCGCTTCGGCCTGACGGTCGGCCGAGGCGCTGTCGGGCGCCTCCACCTCCAGGAGGATCCAGGCGCGACCCGAGGGACCGAGGGGTCGTCCGAGCCGTTCGAGCGCATCGGCGCTCGCCCGGTCGACGTACTCGATCGCGGCCAGCCCCTCGGCTCCCGCCCGCCCGAGGCGGACGGCGAGGTCGCCGAGCCGGGCCCGGTCCGGCACCGGAATAAGGAGACCCCGACGAACCGGCGGGATCGACGCGAGCCGAACCCCGATCCGGGTCACGATGCCGAGCGTCCCTTCGCTGCCGACGATCAACGACAGCAGGTCCGGTCCGACCGATCGCTTCGCCGCACGGGTGCCGAGACGCAACCGGCGCCCGTTGCCGAGGACGACGTCGAGCTCCCGGACCCACCTCCGGGTCGGGCCGTACCGGTACGACCGCGGCCCGGAGGCGTTCGTCGCCACGTTGCCTCCGATCGTGCACGAGGTCCAGGAGCCGGGGTTTGGGGGAAAGAACAGACCGTGCGGGGCCACCGCCCGCTGCAGCGCGAGGTTGACGACGCCCGGACCGACGTACGCCCCTCGCTCGCCGGGGTCGATCGTCTCGACCCGATCCCAGCGCGACAGGTCGACGACGATCCCCCCAGCGAACGGGACCGACTCCCCGTCGAGCGAGGTTCCCCCGCCCCGGGCGACGAGGGGGAGCCGGTGCCGTCGCGCCCAGCCGATCAGCGATCGGACGTCGTCCTCGTCCACGGGGGAGACGACCGCCAGCGGCGCTCCCGGGACGTGCGACGCGTCGTGCCCCGCGACGCGGAGCGACGCGGGGTCGGTCGCCACCCGTCCCCGCACGACCCCGTCGAGGGACGGGAGGACGCGGGCCGTCACGCCCCCGACCTATGCGCGGGGGGCGCGACGCGGTGCGGCCGGCCGGGGGGGACCCTCCGCCGCGTTCGCCGTGGGAACGAGCCGGTCGAGCGCGTCGAGGAAGTCACGGCTGGTGAACGGCCGAGAGAGCACCGCGCGGGCCCCCGCGCGCGCTGCGGACGACCGCGTGGCCGGGGCATCGAGCGGGAGCAGGACGAGCGTGTTCAGCCCAGGGTGGGCGGCGAGGGTGGTGCGCAGCTCTTCCGACCAGGCGTCCCCTTCGGTCGGCGCGACGAACACGAGCATCCGTGCGTTCTCGGTCACTGCTGCCGCCGGGACCTCGCCCAAGCTGGGAGCTTCCAGGGCGATCGGCTGGTGGTGCATCATCATCAGCCCGCGTATCAGACGGCGGTGATCGTCGTTCTCCCCGACCAGGATCGCGGGCGTCACGCCGGGGTCCGCCGGACGGTCGGGGGAGCGCGGGTCAAGGGACCGGGTCGTCATGGCGGAACCGTGCGACGGCTCGGGCGCGGATTCTCGCTCCGGGTAATGAAGGAACCGCCGACGGGCTCCCCGCAGTTCCCACCGTCCACCGGGCGGTGAACGGATACCCCCGCCCCCACGACTCCCGGGCCGTGGGCGCCGCTGGCTTTCGGTGGCACCGTCCGCAAGACCGGGAACCGACGGCGCCCCGCGGGCATGCGAGTTGAGCGATAGGTTCTTTTGACCGTTCGTCGGAACCGCGCGCCGATGGCGTCGTTCTTCGGCCGCGGCGAGGACGAGCACGAGCGGCTCCGCTCGACCGTCCGGACCCTCGGGGTGACGAGCGTCCCGGGCCTCGCCGCCGCGCTCTCCTGGCGCGAGCGGAAGACCGAGAAGTTCCTCGCGCACGAGCTGGCCCAGCCGGGCACCCAGGTCGTCTACGAACCGGGCCGACGGCTCGTCCGATGGCGGCGGCCGCTTCCGCCCCCGACCGCGCCGCCCGCCGAGGCCCCGGGCGGGAAGAGCCGGGTCGCCTCCGACGCCCCCGCCCGCGCTCCCCCCGCGCCGCCCCCCGTGCTGCGCGGAACGACCCTCAAGACGCTCTGCCCGTCCTGCCACGTCCCGCTGATCCTCACCGGCTCCGGCAAGCTCGCGGTCTGCCCGGAGTGCGGCCGCCTCTCCTCGGAGAAGGCCGCCCCTCCCGCCCCCGCCTCCCCGACGGACGCACCGGCGGGCGCTCCGGGGTCCGCGACGACCCCCGAAGTGACCCCGGATCGCCGCTCGCAGGAGCTGTTCGCGGCCTACGTCACGTCCCGCCCGATCCCGTGCCCGAAGTGTCGCACCCCCCTGCGCCACCGGGGCGTGGCCGAGTACGCCTGCCCCAGCTGCGGGCAGGCGGTCCACTTCCCGAAAGGGCTCGCGACGGCGGCGACGGTCGCGACGCGGCCGGTCTAGAACGGGACCGCCCCGCGCACCTCGGCGACGAGCGATCCGTCGGCGATCCCTCGCGCGACCCGCTCGATATCGGGCGCCGGGCTCCGGTCGCGCGCCCACGGTTCGACCCGCGCGCGGAGCGCGCGCACCGCCGCCTCGGTTCCTCGCCCGCCGGTTCGGGGGCGCCGCAGTTCGAGCGCCTGCCCGGCCGCAATCCACTCCACGGCCACAATCCGACGCGTGTTCTCGAGGATCCGGGCGAGCTTCGCACCGGCCCACGGTCCCATGCTGACGAAATCCTCCTGGTCGGCCGACGTCGGCAGGCTGGTCGCGCTCGCCGGGTGGACGAGCGTCGTGTTCTCGTTGACGAGGGCGGCGGCGAGGTACTGGGGGATCATGAGCCCGGAGCCGACCCCGGGGTCGGCGGCGAGGAACGCCGGCAGGCCCCGGTTCAGCGCCGGGTGGACGAGCCGGGCGATCCGGCGCTCGGCGAAGCCGGCGACGTACTGGACCCCGAGGGCGAGCGTGTCGAGGGCGAGCGCCAGCGGTTGCCCGTGGAAGTTCCCGCCGTTGACGAACTGGTCGCCCTCGAAGACGAGCGGGTTGTCGGTGACCGCGTTCAGCTCGCGGTCGGCGACCCCCTCCGCGAACGCGACGGCGAGCCGGACCGCTCCGAGCACTTGCGGGAGGCAGCGCAGCGTGTACGGGTCCTGACCCGTCCACGTCGAACGCGGGGCGCTGAGCTGGCTCTGCGCGAGGAGCTGGCGCAGCGCCCGCGCCGACTCCCGCTGCTCGGGGGAGTTCCGCACCTCGCCCAGGCGATCGTCGAGCGACTGCGGGTCGCCCTCAAGCGCATCGAACGAGACCGCCGCGGCGATCGTCGCCGCGTCGAGGAGCGCCCGAGCGTCCGCCACGCCGAGGGCGAGATAGGCCGCCATCAACGACGTCCCGTTCAGCAGCGCGACCCCTTCCTTCTCGACGAGGACGAGCGGGGGGAGCTTCTCGCGAGCCAGCACCTCCCGCGCCGGTTCCGGAGCATCCGAGCCGGCGGCGCGGAACGCCCCCTCGCCGATCACGGCGAGCGCGAGGTGGGCGAGCGGCGCGAGATCCCCGGACGCACCGACGGAGCCCTGCTCGGGGATCCAGGGGATCAGCCCCCGGTTCAGCAGGTCGACGAGCCGCTCGACCAGCTCCGGACGGACGCCGGAGACGCCCCGGAGGAGCGAGTTGAGACGAAGGAGCAGGAGTCCGCGGGCCAGCTCCGGTCGCAGCGGCGGCCCGGTCCCGCTCGCGTGGCTGCGAACGAGGGACAACTGCAGCTCCCGAGATCGGTCCGCCGGGATCGCCCGGTCGGAGAGGGCGCCGAAGCCGGTGGTGACCCCGTAGACGGGCCGACCGGCGGCGACGGCGCGCTCGACCGCCCGGCGGCTCGCCGCGACGGCCCGGAGGGCGTCGGGGACGATCGAGACGCCGCACCCCTGGCGAACGACGGCGAGGAACTGCTCCCGGGAGAGCGACTGACCGTCGAGCGGGAGCGTCTCGGTCATCGGCGCGTCGGGCGGTGGCCCCGAGCGGCGGGCCGGCCGTTCAGGCGGGGACGGGAACGACGAGGTCGCCGCCGGACTTCTGGAGCGACGGCTGACGGCGCGTCTTGGCGCCCTTGGACTGCCAGAACACCTCGGCGAACTCCTGGACCAGCTTGAGGAGTTCCTGCGCGTCGGCGAGCGCGGTCCCCTGGCGGGCCTTGGAGGCCTGCTTCAGGATCTTCCAGGTCAGCTCGTGGACGTGCGGGAACTGCTTCGCGTGGTCGGGGGTGAAGTAGTCGCCCCAGATCACCCGGATCTCCGACTTCACGCGCTCGGCGTGGGACTCCTTCACTGCCGTGTAGCGGGCCAGTTTCGCAACGTACGTCGCCCGGTCCTCGGGCTTCGCGTCCATCGCGGGCGCGGCGAGCTCCGCGATCAGCTGGTCCATGCGTAGCACCGTCAGCGCCGAGATCTGCGCCTCGTGGGGGTCGTAGATCCCGCACGGAATGTCGCAGTGGGCGTACACCGCGCGGGGCGGATGGACGGCGTCCCGGAGACGTTCTACGAGGGCCTGCGATGCGGCACGGACGGACATGGCCCCGCGAGCTCGGCGGTCAGGATAAGGATGGCGACCTTGGAACCGCCGGTCCCGGCGACGCCTCCTGCCCGACGTCCGAGCTGGTGGGGGAGCGTTCGGGTGGTCGTGCGGGACGAAAGCATGCGCCCGACCCTCCGGCCCGGGGATCGGTTGTGGGTCGATCGTCGGGCCTACCGCGATCGCGTGCCCCGCCCCGGGGACCTCGTCGTCCTACGGGACCCGGCGGATTCGGCCCGATGGCTCGTGAAGCGGGTCGCGGCCGTCGGCCCTGACGGCCGGCTGACGGTCGCCTCGGACGACCCGTCGGTCGGACGGGACAGCCGGGCCTTCGGCCCGATCGCGCCGGACGCCGTGGTCGGCCGGGTCTACCGCCGCTACTTTCCGGCGGAGCGTCGGGGCGAGCTGTAGCGACGCGGCGACCCCCAACCTTATCCGATGTGGTTTTTCCCCACATCGGTGCTCGCCAAGACGCTGACGTGGATCGTCGCGGCGATCGTGCTGGCCGCCGTGGGCACGGGGGCCGGGTTCGCGGCCGGATACGAGTACCGCGGGTCCCCCGCCTCGGCCGCCGCGTCGAGCACCCTGTACGTGCTCGCGGCCGGTTCCCTGAGCACGACGTTCCCGCGGCTGGCCACCCTGCTCGTCAACGAGACCCCGGGGGTCTCCGCCCCGGCATCGACGCAGACCTACGAGGGATCGCTCGACGTGGTGAACGCCGTCTCCGCGCTCGGAACGAAGGCGGACGTGGCGGCGGTGGCCGACTACCGGCTGATCCCGCAGTCGCTCGAGCCGAGGTACGCCGGCTACGAGGTGGTGTTCGGAAAGACGCCGGAGGTCCTGGTCTACAACGCAAGCCTCTCCGAGTTCCAGGGGATCAACTCCTCCAACTGGGGCTGGATGCTGGTGAACGCGACCTCGTCCGCAGGCGTCGCGCCGTTCGCCGTCTGGAACGCCTCCACCGACCCGAACGGCTACAACGAGATCTTCAGCCTGGAGCTGCAGGGGTCGATCTACAACGGCAGCAACCTCTCGGTCTACAGCCACTTCTATTCCGGCGCGCCGTGGACCCTCGCGAAGCCGAACCCGTCCACGACGCGGTCCGAGAAGGAGTCCCTCGCCGCGGAACTGATCGCGAAGGGGACCGTATCCGCGTTGATCACGTACCGGTCGTACGCCGTCGCGAACCACCTCTCGTTCGTGACCCTGAACCAGACGGTCGGACTGAACGCGACGGACCCGGGCTCCCGGGCCCAGTACGGCAACCTCTCGACGGAGATCGAAACGTCGCTCACGACCACCGCGCGCGTTCGTGCGGCGCCGGTCCTGTTCGCCGTCACCGTGCCGACGGACGCTCCGAACCCCGCGCTCGGCGCCGCGTTCATCCACCTGCTCCTCTCCCCGCAAGGCGACGCGTTGATCGGCGCGAAGGGGGGGTTCACCCCGTTCCTCCCGGGCTGGATCCAGCCCGCGACGACGGTCCCGCCGGTCCTCGCCCCGGACGTCACGACGATGCCGTTGTGGGCGAGCGCGCTGCTGGCATGACGGGAGCGGCCGTGCCCGGGCACCGTCGCTCGACCCGGCTCGGCGGATGGCTGATCCTCCAGGCGGTCCTCGGCGGCTCGCTCCTCGCGCTGTTCGTCCTGCCGATCGCCGCCCTGTTCGCCGAGGCGCCCGGTCGCCTCGGCGTGGCGTTCCGCGACCCGACGGTCTGGGCGTCTATCTCCGTCACCTTCTACGCCTCGGCCGTCTGCGTCCTCGTCGCGGCGGCGCTCGGCATCCCGCTCGGCTACCTCCTCGCGCGACGGGCGTTCCGGGGACGCGCGATCGTCGAGTCGCTCGTCGCCATCCCGGTCGTGGTCCCCCACCTGCTGGTCGGGTTCGGCCTGTTCCTCCTGTTCGTGCCGGGCACGCCGCTCTACCGGTTCTCGACGGCGATCGGCCTCCCCGTCTACTACTCGATCGCCGGCGTGGTCCTCGTGATGGTGTTCGTCAGCGCGCCGTACACGGTGCTCGCGAGCGACCTCGCGTTCCGCGCGGTCGACGTGCGCACGATCGAGGCCGCCCGCTCCCTCGGGGCCGACGCGCCGGACGCCTTCGTCACCGTCACCCTTCCGACCGCCCTGCGGGGGATCGTCGCCGGCCTTCTCCTCACCTGGGCCCGCGCGGTGAGCGAGATCGGGGGGATCCTGATCCTCGCCGCCTGGGTCGACCCCGGGGGCTTCTACGCCGGGCCGGTGACGACGACCGTCTCGGTGTTCGTGTACAACCTGTTCCAGATCGGGGACCTCGCCGACGCGGCGGCCGTGAGCTCGCTGTTCCTCCTGATCGCCTTCGCGCTGTTCGTCGCGGTCCGGCTCGGCGAGCGGTACGGCCGCCTGCCGTGGGGACGGGGGGAGCTGGCGCCGTGACCGGCTGGTCGCTCGCGGCCCTGGAGGCGGACGTCGACCGGTTCCACCTCGGCCCGGTCGACCTCGAGGTCGAGCCCGGTCGCTCGGTCGCGGTGCTCGGCCGGTCCGGCGCGGGCAAGACGACGCTGCTGCGCGCGATCGCCGGCTTCCTGCCGACGCGTCGAGGGCAGGTACGGCGCGGGGCGACCGACGTGACCGACTGGGCCCCCGAGCGCCGGGGCCTCGGATACGTCCCGCAGGGGCTCGGCCTCTTCCCGAACCGTTCCGTGGCGAGGAACGTCGCCTATCCGCTCGAGATCCGCGAGCGGAACGACGCGCGCGCCCGAACCCGGGCGCTCCTCGAACGGTTCTCGCTCACCCCCCTCGCCGCACGACGTCCCGCCCAGCTGAGCGGCGGGGAGGCGCAGCGCGTCGCGCTCGCGCGGGCGCTCGCCGCCGACCCGGAGCTGATCCTGTGGGACGAGCCGTGGCAAGGGCTCGATGTCGAGGCGCGCCACGCGCTCTCCCAGGTCCTGCACGAGCTTCGGGAGGAGGAACGCGTGCCGGTGATCGTCGTCACCCACGACCCCGCCCTCGCCTTCTCGATCGCCGACCGGTTCCTGATCCTGCGGGACGGGGCGGTACGGTTCGCCAGCGACGCCACGACCCTCCTCGATCGCCCGCCGGACGCGTTCGCCGCGCGGTTCGTCGGCTTCGAGAACGTCTTCGACCGGGACGCCCTGGAGCGGGCCGGGGATTCGTCGCTCGCGACGTGGCTGGGCTCCGTCGCCGGGCCCGAGGGGGTGGCGTTCTCCGCCCCGACCGTCGGCCCGGGCGGTGGCGCGGGCCGGTGGTCCGGGCGGGTCCGCAGCGCCCGCCCGACACCCCGCGGGGTCGTGATCGAATCGCTCTCCGACGGCCTCCCGATCGTCCTGCGGCTCGACCGGGTCGCCGGGACGCCGATCCCCGGTGTCGGGAGCTCGCTCCGCTACGACCTCGACCCGCGGGAGATCCACGCGCTCGGCGGCCGGGGCCCCGTCCCGGAGGCGGGCGCGTGACGGCCCGGACGCCGTCCGTGAGCTCGCTCGACGTCGAGCTGCTCGGCGAGGTCGGCTCGACCGGGAGCGTCGTCCGGGCCGCGCGGGCGCTCGGCATCTCGCGCGACCGGGCGGTCTACCACCTCGGGCGCTTGTCGCGGGCGTTCGGGGCGCCCGTCGTCGCCGCCGCGCGGGGGGGGCCCGGCCACGGGCAGACCCTGCTCACGCCGCTCGGCGACCGGATCGCGCACGGGGGGTTCGACGTCCTCGAGCCGCCCCGCCGTCCCCGGCCGGAGGGCGCGGCGAACGTCCTTCGGGGGCGGTACCGTCGGGGGCCGCCACCGACCGTCGACGTCGGCCGCGGCCTTCGGCTCGTCGTCGCCTTCCCCGCCGAGGACGGCGCCCCGGTGCGGGTCGTGCTCGACCCCGAGGCGATCGTGGTCGCCCGGGGGGTGTTCGCCTCCAGCGCGCGGAACGTGGTCCGGGCGCTCGTCCGGGCTGTCCGGCCCAGCGGCGAGCCGTTCGGTCGCACGCTCGTCGTGAAGGTCGGGGCGACGTCGATCGCGGTGTCGATCGCCGCCGAGACCGTCCGCGCCCTGGGGCTCGCGCCGGGCCGGGAGGTCTACCTGTACGTGAAGGCGACCGCGCTCCGGCGCGTCGGCGGACCTAGTCGCGGATCCCCTCGGTCGTGAGCGAGAAGACCGCCTCGCCCTCGGGGAGGTTCGGCGAGTCGATGAGGCGGGCGATCCGCCGCGGGGGCTTCGACTTCCGGAGGTAGACGCGGTACGTCGCCGCGTGCGCGACGATGTTCCCGCCGATCGGCCGGGTCGGGTCGCCGAACAGGACGTCAGGGCGGGACGACACCTGGTTGGTGACGACGATCGACGCGTTGTACGTGTCGGAGAAGCGGAGGAGCTCGTGGAGGTGCTTGTTGAGCATCTGCTGGCGGGGGGCGAGCTCGCCGCGACCGAGGTACTCGGAGCGGAAGTGCGCTGTCAGCGAATCGACCACGAGGAGCCGGATCGGCTTCTCGCGCGCGAGCTCCTGCGCCTTCTGGACGAGGAGCATCTGGTGGTTCGAGTTGAACGCCCGGGCGACATGGATGTGGCCGAGCGCGGTCTCGGGGTCGAGGCCGGCCCCTTTCGCCATGTCGACGATCCGCTCGGGCCGGAACGTGCTCTCGGTGTCGATGTAGACGACCTCGCCGGAGAGTCCCCCCTGCGCCGGCGGCAGCTGGACGTCGACCGCGATCTGGTGGCCGAGCTGGGTCTTCCCCGTCCCGAACTCGCCGGAGAACTCGGTGATCGCCTGCGTCTCGACACCGCCGCCCAGCAGTTCATCGAGCGCCTTCGAGTTCGTGGTGACGCGGCCGAGCTTCTTCCGGCGCTCGAGCAGCGTCGTGCCGCTCTCGAACCCTCCGACGTCGGCCCGGCGGCGCGCCTCGCCGATGATCTTCTGCGCGATCGCGACGCCGATCTCCGCCGCCTCGGCGACGTCCCCGGGCGACGCGACCGCGAGCTCCATCAGGTCGGTGTAGCCGGCCTCGCGGAGCTTCTCGGCGGTCGTCCCTCCGACCCCGGTCAGGTCCTCGAGGTCGACCTTGGGGGGGCTCTCGGGCTCCGTCGGGGAGCCCCCGGCGCTACGCGGCGTCGTCTTGGCGGGCACGGTCGATGGAACCGGGCCCGGGGGAGATAAGCGTGCGGGGAGAGGTCGCGAAACGGTGAACGGTGCCGCCTACGCCGGCGCCCCGCGCGCCGCGAACGGTTCGCCCGTGAGGCGCTGGTAGACGGTCGTGTACAGCCGGCTGACCTCGTCGACGAGGAGCGGGGGGAGCGGGGGGATCGGCGGCTCGGCGGCGTGCGCCTCCCGCGCCTTCTGGAGGCTGTCGTAGTAGCCGGTCTGGCGGTAGTGCTGGCGGACGAACTCCTTCGAGAAGTCGACCTGCCGGCCCCGGGCGTAGGCGTCCTTGTCCCAGAACCGATCCTCGTCCGCCGTCCCGAACGTGTCGACGACCATCAGCGCGCCGTCGCCGTCGACCGCGAACTCCTTCTTGCCGTCGACGTGCAGCAGCCCCCGCGGCTCGATCTCCTTCTCCATCGCGGCGTCGACCTTCAGGATCGTCTCGCGGATCGAGTCGAGCTGCGCCCGGTCGAGGACCGCGAGCTCGAGCGCCTCGGGGAAGCCGAGCAGCCGGTCCACCGGCTCGAGCTTCGTCGTCACCTCGAACCTGGGTTCGGGGAGCCGCATCCCGTAGGCGAGCGCCCGGTCGCCCGGGAAGCCGAGCTCCCGCGCCCCGACGTGGCCGGCCTTGACGCGGTCCCAGAGGGAGCCCGCGAGGTAGTAGCGGACGATCAGCTCGAGCGGCACCAGGTAGTTCGTCGGGCGGGGGCCGAGCGTCCGGGGCTGCGGGACGACGCGGACCCGGCGCACGCGCATCGACGTGGGGCCGCTCAGGCCGAGGAAGTGGTGCGGCACGTTCTGCCGCGAGCACATCTCGAACCAGTGCGCGGCGGTCCGCGCGAGCGTCTCCCCCTTGAACGGGATCTCGCTCGGGATGTGCTTGTCGAAGACGCTGATGTCGTTCGTGAAGCGGAACTCGAGCTCGGTCGGGGAGAGTTCGTAGACCTCTTTCACCTTCCCGCGTCGGACGAACGCGGCCGCGCCCGAGGTCGGGGCCTGGGGAGCCTTCGGCATGGGCGCCCACGCGAGCGGCGCGGCTTAACGTTCGCGGCGGCCGAGGGCCGCTACGGGGCGGGGTGAGGGGCGGCGGCGCCGAGCCGGTTGATCTCCCGCGTGTCGACGACCGCGCTCGGCCCGCCGTCCCGCACCGCCCGGAGCATCGCGCGCCCGACCGCCTCCGTCGTCGTCATCGCGTTCGGGGAGAAGCGGCGGACGAGCCAGAGGAGCGGCCGCAGGACGGCGTAGGCGATGCGGTAGCCGCGCGTCTTCGACCGGATCCCGTGGAGCGGGCGGATGATCCCCGGCCGGAACCGGTAGACCGCCCGGAACGGGAGCCGGGCGACGGCGTTCTCCGTCGCCCCCTTCACGCGCGCCCACCCGGCGCGCCCGTGCTCGGATGCATCCGTGCCGGCCCCCGAGACGTAGACGAACGCCGAGCCCGGGCTCGCCGCGGCGATCGTGCGGGCGGCCGCCACCGTGAGGTCGTAGGTGACCCGACGGTACTCCGCCTCGGTCCTCCCGAACGACGACACGCCGAGGCAGAAGAACGTCGCATCGTAGCCGCGCAGCGCCTCCGCATCGCCGGAGAGGTCGGCGAGCGTCGGTCGGATCAGGTCGCGCAGCTTCGGATCGCTCCGGCCGAGCGAACGCCGTCCGATGGAGAGGACCTCCGATACCCCGGGGTCGCGAAGGCACTCCCGAAGCACCCCCTGGCCCACCATGCCCGTCGCGCCGAACAGCACCCCCTTCATCGACGCCTCCGGGAGGTCGGGGACGCCGGCCGCTCGGCGGCGAGAAGGAACGACGCCCCGGCGCCGAAGCTCTCCGGCCACCGGCCGACCGTCTCCTCGCAGTCGATCAGGGTTCGCCATGCGGCCGGGTCGCGCCGGAGGGCGCGGAGCACCTCCCCGTGGAGGCCGAGCGCCGCACCGACCGACATCCGGTCGACGGTCCGCAACCCGGCCGACCGCACCGCCGCCTCGAGCTCGCCGGGCCGCCAGTACCGGTACTCCCAGTGGGCGAGATGGATGGGGTCGAGCGGCTGGTAGCCGTGGCGGAGGATCCGGTCGAGGTGGTAGAGCCGCGGACGGCGGAGGATCCGCGTCGCGGCCCGGGGGGCCCCGGGGAGGATCGATCCGATCGCGTGCGACGCGCTCTGCGTCTCCACGACGATCCGCCCGCCGGGTCTAAGGACGCGGGCCGCCTCCCGCAGCACGTCGGACCCGTCGCGGGCGAAGAACCCGAACAGTCCGACGAGGACGACCGCCCCGAACCGGCCCGCCGCGAACGGCAGGCGTTCGGCGGCCGCCTGGACGAACGCGTTCGGCGTCGCCGATCCGCCGCTCCAGCGCCGGATCGTCCGGCGGGACGCGCGGAGCATCGGTCGGGCGAGGTCGACCAGCACGAGCGGCCGCCCGAGCGCCCCGAGCCCCTCGGTGAACCGCCCCGTCCCCGGCCCGACCTCGAGGATCGGACCCCGGACCGTGCTCAGGGTACGGTCGAGGAACCGCGCGATGAGCGTTCGCCGGAGCTCGGCTGCCGCCGATCCGACGAGCCGGGCCCGCTCCCGGCGCACCATCGCGGGCGCGGAGAACTGGGTCCGAAGGTGCGCCCGCCGTCGGACGCTCGCCGGGGAGCTCGCTCGCGGCGCCATCGGGCCGGGTCGACGGGCCGGCCGGAAGAAAGAGGTTGTCAGGTCCCGCGGCGCTATCCCCCGGCGCGCCCTGCGCTCCTCCCCCCATGCCCGCGCGGTCGCACCGGTTCACGGCCGAGCTCGAGTGGACCGGCAACACGGGCGTTGGCACGACCGACTACCGCAGCTACCGCCGAAGCCACGCCATCCGCGCCCCCGGCAAGCCCGAGATCGCGGGCTCCTCCGCCCCGGTGTTCCGGGGAGAAGCGGACCGCTACGATCCGGAGGAGCTGCTCGTCGCGTCGCTCGCCGCCTGCCACATGCTCTGGTACCTGCACCTCGCGGCGGTCGGCGGGGTCACGGTCGTTGCCTACACCGACGCGCCGGTCGGCACCCTGCGGGAGGACGACGACGGCGGCGGCCAGTTCACCGAGGTCGTCCTCTCGCCGCGCGTCCGGATCGCGCGGGGCGACCCGACGCACGCTCGGGCGCTCCATGCCGAGGCGCACGCCAAGTGCTTCGTCGCCCGGTCGGTGAACTTTCCGGTCCGGTGCGAGCCGACGATCGAGATCGCCTCCGCGGAGGCGTCGACGGCTACAGCGACCGCGCGTGGATCGACGTGACGGGGCGGAACCCCCGCTTGGCGTAGAATCGGGACGCGATCTCGTTCTGCGCCGGGAACTCGGCCGTCACGACGGCGGCTCCCTTCGCCTTGAGCGCGCTCGACGTCTCGGCGAGCAGGTACTCGCCGACCCCTCGGCGCCGGTACAGCGGCAGCAGGTAGATGTCGAGGATGACCCCCTCGTGCTCCGGCGCGTAGAACGGACGCTCGCGGACGATCGCGCGGACGAACCCCACGACCTTCCCGATGTCGGGGCCGATCCCTTCCGCGGCGAGGACGACCGCCTTCGGGTCGGCGATCTGCTGGGCGAGGACCTGGCGGGCCTGCGCCTCGGCGTCGTCCCGCACCTTCAGCAGCGGGTCGAACTCCTCGTTGAGGCGCTTCAGGCGGAGGAGGAGCGGGACGATCGTCGGGATGTCCTTCTCCTTCGCCGGCCGCAGATGGATCGGGGCCTTCGAGACCGCCCCTTCCGGGGCGGCCGGCTCGTCGGCGGTCACGGCGCCCTCCGGTCGCCGGTCGCGCCCCGCGGCATCGGCGCCGTGAGGCCGGCGCGGGCGAGCGCGCGCACGAGCTTCGCCGAGCGGCCCATCCGCCGCTGGGCCCGCTCGAGGAACTCGTCGTGGGACAGGCGCTGCCGCGCGATCCCGAGCCGGACCGACGCGTCGCCGACGGCGGCGGCGACCTCGGGGAACACCTCGGGCTCCTCCATCGTCGGGAGGATGTGGTGGACGCTGAGCCCCCGGCGCTCCGCCCCGCGGGCGAGCGCCCGGGCCGCGACCAGGACGACCTCGTCCGGGATGGAGCGGGCGCGCGCGTCGAGGACGCCGCGGAAGACCGCCGGGAAGACGAGGGAGTTGTTCACCTGGTTCGGGAAGTCGCTGCGGCCGGTGGCGACGATCGCCGCACCGGCGGCGCGGGCCGTCTCCGGCCAGATCTCCGGGTCGGGGTTCGCCAGGGCGAAGACGATCGGATGGCGCGCCATCGCCCGGACCGCCTCGGGCCGGACCGATCCGGGGGTCGGGGTCGAGGCCGCGATCAGCACGTCCGCCCCGTCGATCGCGGCGGCGAAGTCGCCCGTCCGGCCGCCGCCGTTCGTCTTGAGCGCGAGCCGATACTTCCACGGATTGCGCACGGACAGCTCGTCGACGTCGTCCCGCTCGGCGTGGAGGATCCCGTCCCGGTCGACCAGCGAGAGGGTGCGCGGGTCGTGGCCGAGCGCGAGGAGGAGCCGCGCGGTCGCGAGGTTCGCCGCCCCGGCGCCGAACAGGACGGTGCGGATCCCGCGGACCGTCCGGTCGGTGAGCGCGAGGGCGTTCAGGAGACCGGCGACGGTCGCGGCGGCCGTCCCCAGCTGGTCGTCGTGCCAGACGGGGATGTCGAGCCGCTTCGTCAGCTCCTCGAGGATCCCGAAGCATTTCGGCGAGGCGATGTCCTCGAGGTTGATGCCCCCGAACGCCGGCGCCATCGCCTCGACCGTCGACAGCAGCTGGTCGGGCGAGGCGACCCGGATCGGGATCGGTACCGCGTCGACCCCGCCCAGGAACTTGAACAGGAGCGCCTTCCCCTCCATCACGGGCAGCGCCGCGGCCGGGCCGATGTCGCCCAGCCCGAGCACGCGCGAGCCGTCGGTGACGATCGCGACGGTGTTCCACCGTCCCGTGAGCTCGAACGCGAGCTCCGGGTCGCGGTGGATCGCCCGGGAGACCTCGGCGACGCCGGGGGTGTACCACAGGGCGAAGTCCGCGAGGGAACGGACCGGCACCCGCGGGACGGTCTCGACCTTCCCGGCGTAGAACCGCGACAGGTCGACCGCGCGACGCCCGAGCGCGTCGGTCGCGTCCTCGCGTCGGCGGTCGACGGAGGACGCCGGCGCGCGGGGCTTCCGGCGGCCGGCGCGCGGGGGCGCTTCGGGCGCCGCCGTGCTCTCCGTCATGAACGGCGGGGAACCGGGGACCGTCGTATTTACATTTTGCCGAGAACACGCCGAAAGTTCGGCGATCGCCGAAGCGCGGGAACGGCGTCGACGCTCGGTCACGTGGGCGGCGCGACGGACAGTACCTCGGCGCGCTCCGGCCCGACGAGGATCGTGTGCTCGGCCTGGGCGACAAGGCCCCCGCCCCGCTCGACGAACATCGGGTACGTCTGGAGCTGACGACGCGCGCGCTCGAGCGCGGCGAGCTCCTCGGCGTTGCGAGCCCATCGGGCGGTGAACGGGAGCGTGCGGAACCGCTCGAACAGCCGCGAGAGCACCGGGTCGTCCGCCGGCGGGGGCCGCCGGAACCGGACGATGTGGCCGAACGGGCCGTTGTCGATGTGGCCGATTCCGTTCGTGGCGAACGGCTCGATCGCGACGATCTCGCCTTCGACGAACACCGCGTCCGTGACGCCGGGGACGTTCGGCACCGACTTTCCGGCGTGCAGGACGTACCGCTCGATCGTGTGGCCGGTGAGGTCGACGACCGGCTTCAGGCCGCGGGCGCGGATCGCCTGGGCGATCGCCCGGCTGACGGCGTCGACCGGTCCGCCGGGCCGGACCGCGGCGACCCCGGCGTCGACCGCCTCCCGGACGGCGCGAACGAGGTGCGCGTTCCGGCCCGGGCCGCCGACCTCGACCGTGGACGCCGTGTCGGCAACCGCCCCGTCGATGTGCGCGCCGACGTCGACCTTCAGGAGGTCTCCGGCTGCGAGCCGGGAGTCGTCGGCGGCGTCGGGCGTGTAGTGCGCGGCCTCGGTGTTCCGCGACAGGTTCGCGGGGAACGCCGGCTCGGCGCCGCGCTCCCGGACGTACCCCTCGATCGCCTCCGCGAGGTCGCGGCGCCGCGCCCCGGGGACGGCCAGGCGGAGGCCGAGCTCCCGCGCCCCGGCGGCGATGCGGGCCGCCTCCCGCCACCGGTCGAGGTCGGCCGGGTACCGGCTCGGTCCGCTCACGAACGGCTCCGGCGTCGCGCGACGCGACCGGTGAGGTCGACGAGCTCCGACGGAACGCCGGACGGGGCCGGACCGTCGGGGACGTAGACGGCGACCTCGGAGCCCAGCGACCGCTGCGCCGCCCGCGCGGTCGGCGCCGGCGGCGCGCCGTGGCGGTTCGCGGACGTGGCGACGATCGGCCCGGCCCGACGGGCGAGCTCGCGCGCGACCGGGTGGTCGGGGAGCCGGAGCCCGATCGTGCGGCCGCCGCCAACCGCGGCCGCGAGGCGGCGGCGCGCGAGGGGCGACGGGGCGACGAGCACCGTGTACGGTCCGGGGAGGTGGCGGCGGACGAAGCGGCGGGCCGGCGCGGAGAACCGCCCGAGCGCCTCGAGCTCCTCGAACGAGCTGACCGCGGCCGACAGCGGCTGGCCGGCCGGTCGCCGCTTCAGCGCGACGAGGCGATCGACCGCGTCCCGGTCGTCGGCCCGGGCGCCGAGCCCCAGCAGGGTGTCCGTCGGAAAGACGACGAGTCGGCCCGCGGCCAGGGCGCGGACCGCCCGCTCCACCGACGGGCGCATCGGCCTAGTAGTACTCCTCGCCGACGCGAGAGTACGCGAGGTACTCTTCCGGTCGGAAGTACAGCGCCAGCTCCCGGGCGGCGGAGTCGGGGGAGTCGGAGGCGTGGACGAGGTTCGGCGTGATGCCGAGGCCGAGGTCGCCCCGGATCGTGCCGGGGGCCGCCTGCTGGGGATTGGTCGACCCGAGCAGCAGCCGAACGACGGAGATCGCGGAGCGGCCCTCGAGGGCGAGCGCGACGATCGGGCCGCTGGTGATGTGCTGGACGAGGGCGGGGTAGAACGGCTTGCCCTGGTGCTCGGCGTAGTGCCGCTGGGCGAGCTCGGGGGCGACGCGGAGCGTCTTGGCGGCGAGGATCTTGAGCCCCTTCCGTTCGAACCGGGCGATGATTTCGCCGACGACCCCCCGGCGGACCCCGTCCGGTTTCACGAGCACGAGCGTCCGCTCGACGTTCCCTTCGGCCATCGGCCGGCCGAGGCGGGCGGGAGGGTAAGGTTTTCGCGGCGCATGGCGAAGAGGTAACGCTCCCGCCGGTGGTGGTGGGCCATGTCCCGACCGACGCCCCGCTCCCGCCCCCGCGGTCCGGCGATCGGCCTCGACCTCGCGGGCAGTCCGCTCCGCCGGACCGGCTTCTGCCGGCTCGGCCCTGGGCTCGCGACCGAGACCCGGGTCCTCGGCGACGACGAGGCGATCGTGGACGCCGTGCGCGCCGCGGACGCGGGGATCGTCGCGATCGACGCGCCGCTGTCGCTCCCGCGTGGGCGGGCGTCGCTCGACATCCCGTCCCCCCCGCACTTCCGCGCCTGCGACCGCGCCCTCACGGCCCTCGGGATCCGGTTCTTCCCGATCACGCTCGGCCCGATGCGGATGCTGACCCGCCGGGGGATCGAGGTCGCCGACCGGCTCCGGCGGGACGGTTTCGAGGTGATCGAGGCGTATCCGGGGGGAGCGCAGGACGTCCTCGGGCTGCCCCGGAAGGGAGCGGGCGAGGAGCGGCTGCGCCGCGCCCTCGTCCGGTTCGGCTTCTCCGGCTCGGTCGAGCATCGGGCGATCACGCACGACGAGCTCGACGCCGTCCTCTGCGCCTACACGGGGCGCGAGCACCGTCGCGGCCGGTCGCTCGTCCTCGGCGATCCCGGCGAAGGCACGCTCGTGCTGCCCCGCCCCGTTCGGAGCGGTCGGGTCGGGGGCCGGAATCGGGGACCGCGCCCGTGACCGGGCCGGCCGGTCCGGTACATCCGTCCGTCCGGGGGTTCGACCGGGCGGCCCCCGCGTACGAACGAGGCCGACCCGACTATCCGGCCCCCGCCGTCGCGTGGCTCGCCCGGGAACTGGGGCTGCGCCGCGGCGCCACGGTCATCGACCTCGCGAGCGGCACCGGCAAGCTCACGCGCGCCCTCCGCCCGACCGGCGCCGCGATCGTGGCGGTGGAGCCGATCCCGGGAATGCGCGCGGAGTTCGCCCGCGCCGTGCCCGGCATCGTCGTCGTGCCCGGCACGGCGGAGTCGATCCCGCTCCCGGACGGATTCGCGGATGCGGTCGTCGTCGCGCAAGCGTTCCACTGGTTCCGCCCGGGACGGGCGGTCCGGGAGATCGCCCGGGTGCTGCGCCCGCGGGGCGGGGTCGGGATCGTCTGGAACACGCGGGACGACCGGGCGGCGGTCTCGCACGGGATCTCTCAGATCGTCGATCGGTACCGGCGCGGAACGCCGCCCGGCCCTGGCGTGGCGCGACGTACGCCGGATCGGCGCAGCGAACGCTGGCGGTCGGCGTTCGACCGCCCCGATAGCCCGTTCCTGCCGCTACGGCACCGCACGTTCGACCATCACCAGCGGCTCGACTCGACGACCCTCGTCGACCGGGTCCTCTCGGTCAGCTACATCGCGATCCAGACCGCCGCCGAGCGGCGGAGGATCGCGCGCGAGGTCCGCGCGCTCCTGCCGCTCGGTCGCGGGGATCGGCCGGCCCATACGATCCGGCTCCCGTACCGGACCGACGTCTACTGGAGCCGCCGGCGCTAGACGACGCGAGCATCGCAGCCCGAGAACCACCGGCAGCCCGCGCACCGTCCGGGGCTCGGCGTCGCCCGGCCGTCGTACGGCCCGGCGGCCGCTCGACGCAGGTCGAGGAGCTCCGCCCGGGCCCGGGGGTCCCACGGTACGACGTACTCCCGATCGGAGTAGCGGAGGACGCCGAACGGGGGCGGGCGACCGTCGGCCTCCTCCAGCAGCAGGCAGTACGCCCAGACCTGGACGAGGTGCGAGCGGAACGGCCCGCCGGTCGGCGCGGGTCGACGCTTCAGCTCCACCGGGATCCGGCGGCCGGTACGGTCCCGTCGGACGACGTCGGGCCGGCCGACCAGGCGGTATCGGGTCGATCGGAACGTCGGCCCGGCGTCCTCCGCATCGATCGAGGAGAGCGCGCCCCATCGCGCCTCCCGCGACCGCCGCCACAGCGCGGCCGCGCTCGCTGCCACGACGCCGATCCCTCCCAGGGCCGCGCCGATCTCCAGCGTGCGGAGCAGGTCGATCATCGCACCGCCGCGACGACCGCCGCGAGGAGCAGGGCGATCCCGCCCAGGAGTCCCAGCCAGTACGCGGCGCCGTGGTTCGCCCGACGTCGCTCGGCCCCCAGCGCTCGTTCGTGGTAGCGGCGGCCGTCCCGGGCGCGGGACCCTTCCGGCGCGTCGGGGAATCGGCGGGCGTAGTGGAACGACCGTGGACAGTAGGCGTACTCCGCGAGATCGGTCGCCGAGACCCACCCGGCGTCGTCGCGCACGCGCCGCGCGCGTCGTTCGGGCTCTTACCGATTCGGTTCCATCGGCAGCCGAGACCGGTCGAGCCTACGGTTCGGTCGAGGGGGGCGCGGGGGCCGCGCGGGGCTTTCGCGCCCGAGGCTTCGGGGCGGGCGGCGCCGGCGCGTCGACCGCGGCGGTCGTCGGCGCCTCCGGGGGGGCCACGGCGGGCGGAGTCGTCTCCCCCGTCGGGGCCGAGGGTTTCGGGCTGCGGCTCCGCCGGGCCGGCTTCGCCGGGGGGGCGGGGGCGGCCGACGAGCGCGCCGCGTTCGAACGCTCCGCGCTCTTCTTCAGCGCGTGCGCCCGCGTCCACTTGAACCGGTGGCCGACGCGCCCGAGGTAGAGCTGCTGCTTGCGGCACGACGACGAGCAGAAGTGGAAGACGGTGCCGTCGCGCTTCACGAACATCATGCCGGTGCCCGGTTCGATCTCGCGGGCGCAGAACGAGCACTGGCGCTTGACGACCACGGAGACCCCCTACCGGACCGAGAGCTTGCGCGCCTCGCGCGCGGTCTCGCGGAGGATCAGGATGTCGCCGAGGCGGATCGGGCCCGCGACGTTGCGCGTGATGATCTTCCCCCGGTCGCGCCCGGCGAGGACGCGGACCTTCACCTGGGTCGCCTCGCCCGCCATGCCGGTCCGTCCGACCAGCTCGACGACCTCGGCCGGCGAACCCTTCTCTTCCGCCATCGCCCGCTCCCGCTTGGCCCCCGGGCCTACGCCTTCAGGGTCGCGAACTGCTGGGCAATCTCGTCGAGGAGTGCCTTCGCGTCGCCCGGCTCGACGATCGCGACGCTCGCCGCCGACTTCGACAGACCGGCCGACTGGCCGAGCCGCTGCTTCTTCGGGACGTAGACGTACGGGATCCGCTTCTCCTCGCAGAGCATCGGGATGTGGACGAGGATCTCGACGGGGTCGACGTCCTCGGCCATGACGACGAGCTTCGCCTCGGCGCGCTCGCTCGATTTGGTCACTTCGTTGGTGCCGACGCGGACCTTCCCCGTCTCGCTCGCGATCTGCACGAGCTGCAGGGCCTTGTCGGCGAGGTCGCTCGGGGTCTCGAACCGCACGTAGATCGGTCGCGCCATGGTTCCTCGCGTCAGCGGAACCCCCCGGAAGGGGATCCTCGGCTCACGGGTGGGGCCCCGGTACGGCGTCCGCTATTTAACGGTGCCCGCGGCGGCCCCCCCGACGGGGGCCGGCCCCGCGGCGGCGAACGACGCGGGGGAGAGCTCGGGATGCCGGCGGAAGTACTCCCGGGCCGGCGCGAGCAGGCGGTCGAGCGCGGCCGTCACGCCGGCCTTGAGGTCCATCGGGTGGAGCGACCCCTCCCGCCAGGCGGCGACGAACTCCGCCTCCGAGGCGAACGCGATCGGCCCGCCGTGCTTCGCCGCGCGCTCCACCGCGAACCGGCCCTCCCACGGGAAGACCAAGAACCGGACGGCCTCGACGACCGGGTTGCCGTCGACCGCCTTCGGCTCGCAGAACGCCGCGCCGATCCGGGCCGCGATCTCCGCCCGCTCGGACGGGATCGGGATCCCGGAGCCGGGGTCGGACTTCGACATCTTCCCCTCGACCAGGCCATCGACCGGGTCCATCCGGGCACCGCCCTTGAGGGAGGAGAGGAGGGGGGTGTGGACCGCGACCGGCACCGGCCAGCGGTAGTGGTGCGCGACCTCGCGCGCGAGGACGTGGGCCCGGCGTTGGTCGATCCCGCCGTAGGCGAGGTCGACGGGCAGCTCGAAGATGTCCGCCGCCTGCATCGCGGGGTAGAACAGCTTCGACGTGTCGAGCGCCGACTCCTCCTCGGACCGGCCCATGATCGACATCGCGCGCTTCGTGCGGGCGAGCGAGGTCGCCTTCGCGACGCGGACGACCCGCGCCCAGTAGTCGGCGCTCCCCGTCAGCTCGTGCGCCCACCGGAACCGGACCCGCGCGGGGTCGGCGCCGAGCGCCTCGAACGTGGCGCGCATGTACCGGCCGGCCGCTTCGATCCGGGGCAGCTCGCCGCCGAGCTTGTCGTTGATCCACGCGTGCCAGTCGGCGAGCAGGACGGTGACGTCGCAGCCGGCGTCCGCCAGGTCGATGATCTTGCGCGCCGTGATCAGGTGGGCTATCGTGAGGGCGCCGGACGGCTCGAACCCGATGTACGCCCGAGGGCGCTCCGACCGCTCGAACAGCCCGCGGATCTCCTCCGCGGTCAGCTGCTCCACCGTGTGCCGGCCGACGAGCGCCGCGCGCGCCTCCGCGTCCACGGACCCCGGGACGGCCCCGCGTATTTAGGCCGTGGCGGTCGGCGCCCGCCGGCGGTGGATAGGCCGTCGGTCGGACGGACCTATTATGACCTCACGCGCCGCTAGACGGGTCCCGAACCCATGGACGGTGCGACGGAGCGCGCGACGCCGGCGACCGTCCCGGCCTCGCCCGAGCAGGACCTGGTCCGCGTCCTCGGACTGCGGTCGGAGACCGCCCGGCGCCTCGTCGAGGCCGGCTACGCGACGCCCGAGGCGGTCCGGGCGCTCTCCTCGGAAGAGCTCGAGCGGCTCGGGGCCGACGCGCGCGAGCGCACCGCCGTCCGCGAGGCGGCCGACGCGGGCGCGGCGATCACCGGTCCGGCGAGCGACCAGCTCGTCGAACGGTGGGCCGGGCTCGTGAAGAGCGCCGACCGGCCCCGGCGCCGGAAGGTCTCCGCCGTTCCGAAGGATTCGGCCGACGTCCTGAGGAAGTGGGTCGACGGCGACGATCGGGCGATGGAGGAGTGGATCCAGGCCTCGCCCGGCTCCGCCGAGGTCGTCGCCGCCCCGCCCCGCTCGCCGGAACCGGGCACGTCGCCCACGGGTCTTCGGGCGACGGGCGAGGGACCCGCCGGGCAGGTCGTCCTCGACCGCGAGGAAACGGTGGTCCGGTGGCTCACGGGACTCCTCGACCGGGTCAAGTCCGACCAGTTCGACCCCGCGGCGATGATCCAGGAGGTCCAGGACCTCCAGCGGCAGCTGTACGACGAGCGGACCCGTCGGAAGACGCTCGAGGACCAGGTCGAGCACGTCAAGCGCGGCTCGATCGCGGTCATCAAGTACGTCCGCTCGCGCGAGGCGAAGGAGCGCGAGACGGCCGTGCACGAGAAGGAGCGGGAGATCGAGGAGCTCAAGCTCCGCCTCTCCGCGCTCGGCGGCCCGGCCGCGGCCGCCCCCGCGAGCGGCGCGGACGCGGCCCCGGTCCCCGCCCGCGCCTCCGCCGAGACGGAGGCGAAGCTGCGCGAGGAGTTCGCGGACCGCGAGCACGAGTACATCGAGCGGGAGACCGAGCTGCGGCGGCGGGTCGTCCAGCTCGAAGGCGACGTCCGCCGGCTCGTCGGCGAGGCCGAGCAGGCCCGGGAGCGCGAAGGGATGCTCTCCTCCCGCGCCGGCCAGGTCGACGCCGACGTCTCGCGCAAGCTCGAGGAGCTCGCCCAGCGTCAGAAGGACCTCGTCGGCCGGGAGAACGAGCTGCGGACGAAGTTCGAGGAGATCCGCATCAGCGCCGACGAGATCGAGCGACGGCGCGGTCCGATCGAGTTCAAGGAGCGGGAGCTCTCCGCGTACGACCAGCAACTGCAGACCCGCCGCCAGGCGCTCGACATCGAGGCGCGCCGCCTCGAGGAGATCCGGCGCAATCTCGGGGCCGCCGGCACGACCGTCGCGGTCAGCGAGGGGCAGCGCCTCGAAGACCTCCGTCACGAGCTGAGCCAGAAGGAGGCCGAGCTGAAGGCCCGTGAATCGCAGCTCCAGGAGCGGATCCAGGAGCTCGAGCGGCTGAGCGGCCGCACCGCCGAGGTCGAGGCGGAGAAGATGCACGAGGAGAGCGTCGCGTCCGCCCAGGCCACGAAGGTGAAGAGCGGGGTCCGCCGGCTCGACGACCTGCTCTTCGGGGGCTACCCGGTGGGTGCCCAGATCGTCCTCAACGGACCGGCGCACTCGGGGAAGGACGTCCTCGCCCGCCTCTTCTCGGTCGAAGGGCTGCGCATCGGCGTCCCGTCGATCTGGGTCGTCACCGACAAGACGCACCTCCAGGTCCGGGAGGACCTCGCCGCCCTCTACCCGTCGTTCGCCGAGGCGGAGAAGAACGGGATGCTCCGCTACGTCGACCTGTACTCCCGCTCGGTCGGCTCCTCCGCGTCGACCCCCGGCGTCCGGCTCCTCTCCTCGACCGACAAGGGGGTGCTCGACCAGCTCGCCCAGGCGGTGAACGGGTTCGCCGAGGAGTTCAAGGAGCGCTACCCGACGTACCGGCTGATCTTCGAGAGCGTCTCGACGATCACCGCCTACCTCGACTCCGCGTCCACGTTCCGGTTCCTGCAGCCGTTCGTCGGCCGGCGGAAGCTCGAGGGGGTCGTCGGCTACTACGTGCTCGACAGCGGGATGCACTCGGAGAGCGACATCGAGACGCTCGAGCACATGGTCGACGGGTCGCTCAATCTCAAGATCGAGCAGATGAAGACGTTCCTCTCGGTCCGCGGGATCGGGGAGGCCCAGGCGCGCAGCTGGGTCGGCTACACGTTCACGAAGCGCTCGTTCAACCTGGGGTCGTTCAGCCTCGAGCACATCCGCTGAGCGGCGGGGCGGCCGGCCGGCGGCCGGAGCCAAGGGCTATGTAGGAGCCGGGCGGTCGTGGGGTCGCTAGGCTAGACCGGGGGGTTGGGCGTCCCCTTACACACCGAAACCGTCCTCAGCGGGGGTGACAGGCAGGAGCGACGTCCGAACGGGTCGCGCGTCTCGCGTGGCTTCGTAGACGCCCTGTTCCGCCGGGCCGCGGGCCCCGCGACGAGCGCTCGGAGGAGCGCCCTAGCGGGTATCCATCACGGGCATCGGGTCAGGTCCTGACGGGAGCAGCCTTACCGTGACCCGTCGACGCTGGCGGGGCAACGGGGCCGAGAAGCCTGCGGGGTCTCCGTGCGGTCCGTCCGGGCGGCAATCCTGCTGGCCTAGCACCGGGCCGGAGCGCCCGGACCCCCCCACCCCCCGGTTTCCTGTGGAGACTACGGTCCCCACCCTTCGGCCACGGGATCCACGGCGTCGTGCTCGAGCCGGTGCTTCCGCTCGGGCGGGATCGGCTGCTTCGCACCGGCCCGGTAGTCGTACGTGACGACGACCGTGCGGCCGCGGGCCGCCCACCGGTCCCGCTCCACGTCCTTGAACCGGTACAGGAGCACGAAGCTGGTCCGTCCGACCGGTCGGGCGGGCGCCACCTCGCCCAGCAGCTCCGCGCCGTACCCGACGGGGGCGAGGAACCGGCACGTCGCTTCGGCGATGATGATGTCGAGCGCGGCCGGGTCGGTGGCGGGGATCAGCGGGAGGTAGTAGTCGCAGCGGAGCGTCTCCATCATCGGAAAGTACGCGGCGTGGTTCAGGTGGTCGAGCACGTCCAGGTCGTGGTACGGGACGTGGAAGCGACGCCGGACCGGCCACGGTGCGGTGGTCGGCGTGGGCAGGGCCATCGTCGCCGGACACGACCCCGGTTCCATATATGCGCGCGAGCGGCTACCGCGCCACCGCGCGGCCCGGCGGGCGCTCGGAGGTGGTTCGGACGGCCCACGGTTCCACTGGCAACGGAGGGGTGGGGGGCTCACCGGTCGCGCCGGGGGAGATGGCCGGCACGGTCGCCAAGCTCCGCGCGATCGTCCAGCGCCACTCGGCCCGGTTCGAGCGGGCGATCCCGCTCATCGCGAGCGAGAACCTCCTATCGCCGTACGCGAAGGAGCTGCTGATCTCCGATCTCCATTCCCGGTACGCCGAGGGGCTGCCCGGCGAGCGGTACTACGAAGGGAACGAGGACGTCGATGAGGTCGAGAACCTCTGCCTCGACCTCGCCCGCCGGCTGTTCCGCTGCTCGTTCGCGGACGTTC
Organism: Thermoplasmata archaeon; assembly: GCA_035499145.1. Classification (GTDB taxonomy): domain Archaea; phylum Thermoplasmatota; class Thermoplasmata; order Lutacidiplasmatales; family UBA184; genus Lutacidiplasma. The sequence continues at coordinate 33,459 of DATJZK010000109.1, read as the reverse complement.
GGCCCATCTCGGGGACGGTCGCGAACCTCGCGGTCCTGAAGGCGCTCACCGACCCGGGGGAGCTCGTCGGCACGAGCCGCCTCGCGGACGGCGCCCACATCTCGAGCGCGGCGTTCGGGGCGTTCGGCCTCCGCGGGGTGAAGCCGGTCTACTACGCGTGGGACGAGGCGCGGATGACGATCGACGTCCCGCGGACGCGGGAGATCCTTCGGGCGGTCCGGCCGAAGACCTGCCTGTTCGGGCTGTCGCTGTTCCTGTTCCCGATGCCGATCGACGAGCTGCGCCCGACGCTCGAGGAGATCGGGGCCCGCGGCTGGTACGACGGGGCGCACGTGCTCGGCCTCATCGCCGGCGGCGAGTTCCAGGACCCCCTGCGCGAGGGCTGCCAGGTGATCAGCGCCTCGACCCACAAGACCCTCCCCGGGCCCCAGCACGGCATCCTCCTGGGGGACGGCCTCCCCCCCGAGGTCGCCCAGCGGCTGCAGAGCGGCGCGTTCCCCGGCGTGACGAGCAACCACCACCTGAACGCGATGGCGGCCCTCGCCGTCAGCCTCGCCGAGCACCTCGAGTTCGGCCGGGAGTACGCCCGTCGGACGGTCGCGAACGCCCAGGCCCTCGCCGCCGCGCTCCATGCCCGCGGGTTCGACGTGCTCGCGGCCGACCTGGGGTTCACCCGATCGCACACGATCGCGGTCCGCGTCGAGAAGGAGGGCGGCGGCGCCCAGGTCGCGCGGCGCCTCGCGGACGTCGGCATCATCTCGAACAAGAACCTCCTGCCGGGCGACAAGAGCCCGAAGCAGCCGGGCGGGATCCGCCTCGGCACGCCCGAGGTGACCCGGCTCGGGATGGGCGAACGGGAGATGGGCCGCATCGCCGGGCTGCTCGACGACCTCCTCCACAAGGGCCGGCCGGCGGCCGAGGTCGCCGCGGCCGCCGCGGAGCTGAAGCGCGGGTTCACCACGCTGCGATACTGTTTCGGAGCGGGCGAGGCGGCGTACCGGTACTACGACCTGGTGGGCCGCCCGCCGAGCTAGGGGTCGGTCGGCTCCGGCGGTTCGTCCCACCGTCGCTGCGCCCGCTCGAACGCGGCGGGATCGAACGTGATCCGCGGACCCGCGGTGCGCCCGTCCGCCGGGCAGAACCGGGCCCGCCCGTCCGGGTCGACACGGGCCGTGAGCGAGCCGTCGGCGACGAGCGAGGCGAGCCAGTCGGAGAGCTCGGCGGGGGCGGGCGACGGCCGCCACGCGGCCTCGAGCTCGGCCAGGTCGGCCGCCCCGACGCGGCGGACGATCTCGAGGAGCTGCGACCGGCCCTCCGCCAGCCGGCGGAGGTCGGCCTCCGGGTCCGGCGGGCGGGCCGCCGATCGTGCCCGGCGGCGCACGAGCCCCGATCCGATCGCCCCGAGCGCCCCGATGGGGACCGCGGCGGCGAGGGTCACGGTCGCCGCGCTCACGGGGGGTCCGGGGGCGAGCGCCGGAACGACGAACGGCCCGACGACGACGTTCCCGGCGGCGTCGACGACGGTGAGCGTCGCCCCGCCGGGACCCGGGGCGGTGAAGTTGACCCAGGCCCCCGACGTGTTCCCGGCCGTCGCGAGGACGGTCGTGAGCGAGGTGCGGCTCGCGACCCCCCAGACGAGCCGAACGGCGAGCTCCGCGCCGGGGGCGGGATTGCCGTAGCGGTCGGTGACCTGCCAGAACGTCGAGTTGCCGCGCGGGTCGCCGACCGCTACGCGCGGCCCGAACAGCAGGAGGTCCGACCGGTCGGGGGCGATCGAGAGGCGGACGGGGTCGACCGGTCCGGGAAGGGCCGAACCCGCGAGCCCGACCGAGAGCGGACCGGCGGTCGTGACGGTGATCGACGTCGTCAGCTCCCCGTCGATCCACCCCCCGCCGGGGATGCCGTACGTTCCGTTCCCGAGGGGCGGGACGGCGCCCACTCCGGCGACCGACACCGCGCCGTCGACGGGGGCGCCGGCCCGCGTGAGGTCCAGCACCACCGGGACCGCGAATCCGTGGACGGCCGCCCCGTTGCGGTCCTCCGCCCCCCAGACGACCTCGAAGGCGGTGCCGGCGGTTACGGGGGCGCCCGGCGGCGGGACCACGGCCCCGACCGAGAACGGCGGCGCCGACCCGACCGCGATCAGCTCCCCCGACTCCCGCTCGGACCCGAGCGCATCGACGACCGTCAGCGAGACCGTCAGCGCCCCGGAGCCGGTCGGAACGATCGTCGCCGCCAGCCGCCCGTCGACCGGGGATGTCCCGGCGGCGAACGATCCGCTGACCCCGGAGGCGTTCCACCAGTATCGGATCGGGAGCACGCCGCCACTGATCGTCGACGAGAGCACGATCGGGGTGCCGGCCGTCGCGTTCCCGCCCCCGTCCGAAACGGGACCGACCGCCAGGGTCGGGACGATCGATATCGAGAAGCCGGTCGACCCGTTTTCCCCTTCGTTGTCGATCGCCCAGGCGCTTGCGGCGAATGCCCCCGGCGCGGCGAACATCAGAGCGAACGTCCAGGCCGGACCGGGAGAGCGCTGGCAGGCGGTCCCGGCCGGACCTGCGTCGAGGCAGGCGACCGCATACGGAGCCGTGCCGGTGCCCGCCGCCGCCGCGAGTCCGATCGACACCGGCGCGCCGACGTAGCCGATCGGGGACGTCGGCTCGATCGAGATCTCGGGGGAGGTGTCGATCGTGACGGGGGCGAACACCCAGCCGGAGGCCGAGAACCCGTTCGTCAGGCGCGCGGTCGGCTGCGCCACCCCGGGCGACGGATAGGTGACGTTCGCGACGCACCGGAGGCTCTCGACCCCGGCCGTCACGTTCCCGATCGTGCACGGGGCGGCGACCGTCGGGAGGCCGAGGCCGGGGGTCACCGTCGCCGAGTAGGCGTATCCGGGGGCGCCCACCCCGAGGACGGTCGCCCGAATCGGGGAGCCCTCGTCGATCGTCGTCCGGTCGAGCTCGCCCGAGTCGATGACGGTTGCCTGCGCGAGGAGCGTCAGGGAGGTCGCGGCCGGATCCAAGTGCGCGCCGCCGACGGTCGAGGTGGCGTGTACGGTGAGGAGGCCGACGCCGGCGCCCGGTGCCGAGACGACCGTCACGTTGGGCCCGGTCGGGGCCACCGAGAACGACCACCCCACGCCCGAGAGGCCCCAGGTGTAACTGGGGGAGAGCGGGCTCGCCGATCCGTTCGCCATCTTGGGTTCGGCGACGATCGCGGTCGGGGCCCCGGGGCTGAGGGTGACGCTCGGCCCCGGGGGATCGAGCTGCACGGACGCGAGCTCGTAGACCCAGCGAAGCTCGAACGACGTCGGTCCGCCGGAGCTGCCGAACGCGAAGCCGGCCGGGGGAGGGACCTCGGGCAGCACCGAGTACGGTCCGAACGGGCCCGAGAACTCGATGCAGACGGTCGTCGGCGATTCGCACGTCGTCGCGGGGAGCGCGGACGGGAAGGCGAACCCGCCGGAGAGGTTCGAGGTCACGTTCTCCGTCGCCCGCTCGCAGCCGGCGAGAATCAGCGCCCCGGTCCCTGCGTTCACGACCCGGACCCCCAGGTGGAACGAGTACTGGATCGGGACGCCCCCCACGTCGGTCGAGTTTCTCGGCCCCCCGACGACGGTCAGGTCGCCGGTCGGCGCGGCCGGAGCCGCCTCGGACGAGCAGGGACCGGGATTCACGACGTCGCCGTGCCCGGACGAGGACGATCCGAGCGGAACGGAGGCGATCAGGAGGAGGAGAACGGCCCCGGCGAGTGCCGCGCGCCCGACGGTGCGTCGGACCGACACGACCCCACCCCGGCTCCCGGGTCCCGCAGGAGCGGAGCCTTACCGCCCCCGAGACGTTTAACCGTTCCTCGAACGCGGATCGCTGCTGAACGGTGGCCCGCAACGCCCTCATACCGACGGACGCTCGCCGGCCGTGGGGCGACCCACCCGAACCTCGATCGCCCCTCCCCGCATCGCCTCGCTCCCGGCGGCCCGGGCCCAGCTCGAGTACTCCTCCCGGTCGATCGTCTTCGCCGGGGACGGGGCGCGTCTGCTCCGGGCCTGGGGCGCGCCCGAGCGGCCGTGGGTCCTGGCGGTCGAGCCGCGCGGAGCTCGGTGGGGGATCGAAGCGTGGGGCGCCGGACCGCGGACGGCCCGGGCCGCGGCGCGCGCGCTGTTCTCGCTGGATCATCCGCTCGAGGAGTTCTATCGCCTCGTCCGGACCGAGCCGGTGCTCCGCGGGACGGATCGTCGGTTCCGCGGACTTCGGCTCCCTCGTGACGCGAACGTCTACGAGGCGTTGCTCCACTCGATCGTCGGCCAGCAGATCTCGGTGGCGGCGGCGAACGCGATCAAGCGACGCCTGCTCGACGGGCTCGGCGTCGTCCTCGAAGCGGACGGAATCTCCGTCCCGTGCGTCCCGCCGCCGTCCCGACTCCTCGCCGCCGGTGCGGACGGGCTCCGCCCGTACGGGCTCAGCGCGGCGAAAGCGCGGGCGCTGCTCGCGCTGGCGCGCTGGGTCGGGAACGGGGCGCCGTCGTCGGAAGCGCTCGCCCGCCGCTCGCTCCCGGCCGCGCGCACAGAGCTCGAGTCGCTCCCCGGGGTGGGCCGCTGGACGGCCGAGAACGCGCTGCTCCGCGGGGCCGGGCGACGGGACGTGTTCGTCGCCGGCGACCTCGGGCTGCGGGTCGCCCTCGCTCGCTTCGGAGCGCTCGCGCGGGACGTTCCCGAGGAGCGCGTGCGGGCGTGGGGCGAGCGGTGGTACCCGGGGTGGGGAAGCTACGCGACGCTCTACCTCTGGCGAAAGCTCGTCACGGAGCGGCCGGACGGCGCCCCGCGTGTCCCGGCCGCCACGTCCCCGAGCGGGACGACGGCGATCGTCCGGTGATCGGCGCCGCCCGGGCGGAGGCGGCTCTCCTTCAGCAGGACGGCCTCGACCCGGAACGACCGGGGCGCGGGGCCGGGTACGCGCCCCTCCAGGAGTTCCCGGGCCGCCCGCCGCCCCGCGGGGTCGCGTACGCGGAACAGGGTGACGTGCGGCACGAACCGGCCTTCTTCGGCGACCGATCCCTCCGAAGCCAGCGCCGCCCGAACGCGCTCCGCGAGGGCGGTCACCGCCTCCCGCCCGACCGTCACGCCGATCCAGACGACGCGCGGGTTCCGCTCGGACGGGAAGGCGCCCACGCCCTCCACCGTGAGATCGAACGGCGTCGCGGTGCGCGCGACGTCCCCGAGTCGCTCGGCGATGAACGGGACCCGATCGGGGGGGACGTCGCCCAGGAACCGGAGCGTAAGGTGGGTCGGGGCCGACCGCTCAGACGGGGGGGACGGGACGTCGATCGCCACGAACGCTCGCATCGCCCCCGAACGCCCCCGACCGGTCTTTACGCTGCGGAGGGGCCGACTCCGGCGGCCGACGCCGGGGCCTCGGGGCACGGTGTCGAGGCGGGCCCCGCCGAGACGGGGAGCGTCCAGACCACGGCCCGGTCGGGACCGTAGCCGAGCGAACGAACGGTGGCGCGCACCTTCGCAGCCTGACGCGGCTCTCGCACGAGGAAGAGCACGCAGGCGTCGTGCACCGCCGCCTTCCGGGCGCCGTGGCGGATCCGAGCCGGGCGAAGCGCCCCGGAAACCTCCGCCTCCACGAACACATCCCGGCCCCGGAAGTATCGCCACGCCCAGCCGGTGCGGAGGCGGTCGATACCGTCCGCGAGCGCCGGGGAGGCACCGTGGCGCAGACCGTCCGGCACCTGGCGGTACCGAGCGTCCGGCAGCTGCGTGTCGTAGCGGCCCTGCCGGACGATCTCGAGGAGGTGGCCGTGACGCGCGAAGATGCGGAACGCCCGCAGCAGCAGCGCCCGGTGGGTCGCGCTCTCCCGCGTCGCCCCGGTGGTCGCGACCAGCCCGAGCCGTCGGGTGCCGACCGGAGTGAGCCGGAGGCCGTCGGCCCCCGTCTCGAGCATCCCGGCCCGAACGAGGGGCGCGACCCGGTCCGCCAGGAGCGCCGGGTCCACGGCCTCGCCGGGGAGTGCGGCGACGGCGCGCGGGAGCGCGGGGACGGTGAGCGTCCGCCCGGTCTCCTCGGACGCGAGGACGGCGAGCAGGATCCGTTCGTTCACCGTGTCTTCGGCGGTGACGCTCCGTTCGGTCCGGCTCGATGGGGGGAACTCCCGGCGGGTGCGACCGACGGCGCTCCGCCACGCGTCGTCCCCCCCGCCCGGGGCCGGCGGGCACGGAGGGACGCTCCGCAGCTCCGCCTCGTCCGGGGTGCGAGCGTACGCGTGGCCGGGAGCGAGGTCCGCGAGCGACCGTTCCGCCTCGGGCGGGGACATCCCCAGGAAGCCCCCCACCGCGGCCGCGCTCGACCGCGGTACCCGGAAGGCGACCACGTCGCGGACTGTTCCGGCGACCGCCGCGCGGAGCTCGGGGGCGAGCCGATCCGGGAACTGGGTCGCGACCACGAGCCGGAACCCGAATTTCCGGCTCTCGGCGAGCATCTCCGCGACGAGGCGCGGCGAGAGGCCCTGCACCTCATCGAGGACGAGCAGGACCGGCCGACCGCCCGTCGCGGTTCGTGTTGCGGCGGTGCCGAGGTAGACGCGGGCCAGGGCGAGGGTCCCGGCGAACGAAGCGACCTCGGGGCCGAACAGTGCGAACGGTACACGGACGACCAAGGAGCGTCCGGCCGCGAGGAGCTGTTCGACGGGGAGACCGGCGTCCGTCGGCGCCAGGAGCTCGGCCAGCGAAGGCACGGAGACGACCTTCCCGAGCCGGGCGGAGGCGCCCCAGAGGAAGTCCGGCGTGCGTCGAACGATCGGAGCGATCTCGTCGAGGAACCGCGCCAGGTCCGGGTCCCGGGTCGCGAGCCGGGCCTCGTCGCGACGGCCCGCGTCGGTCAGCAACGCCTGCAGCTCGAGCAGGGAACCGCCGGATTCCAAGGCGAGGCGGGCGAAGGCGTCCAGGACCCGCTCGAGCCGGAACCCCCAGTAGGTCTCGTTCCCGTCCGGGCTCAGCCGCTTCAACGCCGCGACCAGATGGGCGGCCGCCCGGGGCGCCGGGGCGAGCGGAGAGAGCGCCGCGACGCCGGGTACCGGACCGTCGGCGAGGTCGACGCACAGCACGGTCGACGCTTGATCGAGGGTGAGTCGGGCGAGGAGCTCCGGCCCGAGGTCACCGTGGAGATCGAGGGCGACCACGGGGCGCCCGGCGCGGATCTCCCGTGCCGCCGTTTCCGCGAGGAACCAGCTCTTGCCGGCGCCCGATGCCCCGAACACCGCCGCGTGGCCGTGCTGACCGACCCCGGCGGGCTCGGCAACGGCCCAGAGCGGCTCCGGCGTGCGTTCCGCGGTCCCCGGCGCCAGCGGGGTCCACGCGGCCCGGGGCAGCGAGGCGACCCCGAGCTCCCGCCAGTCGCGGCGAGCACCGAGCCTGCCGGCGCGGGGGCGCATCGTCCGATCCACCGACCGTCCCCAGCCGGCCGCGACCGCGATCGCCACGGCGTCGGCGCGGGCCCGGAGGATCTCCGGCGATCGCGCGGCGAAGCGCCACCGGCACGCGGCCCAGAGCTCCCCGCTCGACCCGCCGATCCAGAACGTCTGGAGTCCAAGCCAGGATCCGGGACCGACGAGCGATCGAAGACGCGGCGGGTCGTCCGGCGCCTCGGCGGAGGCGACCCCCGGGAGGGTCCCCGGGCGCGGCACCGCGGCCCCGAACCGTGCGGGCCACTCGGGCGAGGGTTCGGCGCCCACCTCGTCGAGCGGGACCTCCTCCGCCGCGCCGGCGAGGCCGGAGGCGCCGCGTACCGCGTCGATCACCGCCCTCGGCCGGGCAACGATCCACGGAGGGCCTCCGCTCGGGTCGTGGACGAACGCCACGATCGCAGGGGCCGGTCGTGCGGCGACCGCGCGCGCCAGGTCGCGGTAGATGCGGCGACGGGTCGGGGCGGTTCCAACGCAGCGGAGGGCGATCGACTCCGGGGCGCTCATGGGGACCGGCTCCGGGAGGGGCAGGTCGCGGGCGAGGGTACAGTTCGGCGACGAACGGGTTCGGTGGGTGACGGTCCTCTCGGTGCTGCCTGCATGCGCACACTTTTCCTGACCCCGTCCCGACAACGCCCGCTCCGTTCGAGCGAGGCGCGGGGGTATCGACCGGCTACGCACCCCGACGGGTTCGGGGGAACGAAGCGTTCGCTCCCTGTCGCTCGCCCGTCGCTCCCGCGCGGGTCGCGCGCTAGCGGCGTTCGTTCGGTTCGAGGTCGGTCGACGGCACGATCACGGTCGTGCGGACGGCGAGGGAGAGAGCGCGTGTCCCAAAGTCCAGGGGGAGCTCCGGAGCCAAAGTTCGGGAGTCCGCGGGACGGGGGGAGACGAGCGTCGGCGGGTCATCGAGGTCGACCCGCCGATCCGCCCGCAAGGGTAGAGTCCGAGGGGCCGGGTGAACGATGAACCGAGGGGCCGGGTCCCGGGACGGAAAGGCCCCCGCACGCCCGAGGCACGGTGCTGCCTCCTGAGGGCGATGTAGGGGTGCCTTTCCTGGGGTGGCTGCAGATAGAGTACGGCGGCGGGGGTATTTGAGGGCCGAAACTGGGGGGTGGTGGAACGGTCCGGGGGAAAGGCGTATCGTCAGTGCCTCGCGCGTCCGTCGGGCTCCGCGACGACGATCCGAGGCAGCTCGCCCTGGATCACCGGCGGGCGACGGGCCGGGGCTCCCGCGCGGGCCGCGGCCCGGCGGGGAAGCAGCCACCGTTCTCCCCACTGCCTCAGCTCGCGGGCCGCGGGGGCGAGGCCGAGTCCCATCTCGGTGAGGGAGTAGACCACCGAGAACGGTCGCGTGCTGACGACCGTCCGCTGAACGACCCCCTGGTTCTCGAGGAACTTGAGCGTGGCGCTGAGCGTCTTCGCGTTGAGCCGCGGGTTGGACTTCAGGATCTCGCTGAACCGCTGCGGCCCTTCGAGCAGGCGGTGCACGATCGCGAGTCGCCACTCCGTGCCGATGACCCCGACCGCGGCGAGGACCGGACAGAGGTGCTCGCCGTCCCGTTCATCACACGCCTCGTCGACGTGCTCGCCCGGCGCACCGGGCCGTCGGCTCCGCTCGCTCTCCATCGTCGCCGTCTCACCGAGACCAAGTCGGTGGCGGATTTATAGTTACTGCCCTATACCAAGTGAACCTACGTAACTCGCTTCGGTCTCGCACCGTTCGGCCGGGGCGGGACGCGCGGAGTACGTTTTCTCCCGCCGAGCCCCTCGACCCCCGTGACGCGTCGCCGAGAGTTCGAACTGTCGGTCGAGCGCCCGCTCGGGCCCGCCGGACCGGCGGGTGGAGTCGCCCGGTTGACGGTGCGATGGGACGCCGCCGCGGACGGCGGAACGGTGGCGACCGCAGAGCTCCGGGCCGAGTACGATCGCATGGCGGCGGAACTGGAGGCACTCGTCGGTGCGCCGCTCGCTGCGCTGCCGGCGGCGCGCACCGACCGGGATGTGACGGAGCTGGTGGAGACGTACCGGCCCCGCCAGCGCGACCTGGTCGACCTTCTCCTCTCGGACGGCGAGATCACGTCGGTGGAGCACGACCGCCTCGTCGAACATCTCTCGGGCGCCCGCCCCCCGGCGAAAGCCCCGGCGCCGCCCCCCGCGGCGGCGGACGCGCCGATCGCGGCGGCCCCGGTCGCCAGCGAAGGGGCGCTCCCGCCCGCGCGTCCGGTCGCCGAACTGCTGCGGACCTATCAGATCGCATCGCTCAAGCAGGCCGGCGCCGTGCGGGCGCGGCGCCAGATCTCGTTCGCCGAGTACATGGCGCTGAAGCGCCACTTCGAGACCGCGGAGAACGAAGGCGCCGGTCCGGGCGGGCTCCGCTAGCCGCCGCTCGCCGGCCGCGGCACGACCGCGGCCGCGAGGAGCCCCACGTCCGTGATACCGCTCGGCATCCGGACCGCCCGCACCCCCGTCCGATCGGCGGTGGATCCGGGGTCGGACGGGGCCCCGACGACCGCCCCCGGTGGATAGGCCCCGTCCCCGATCGTCCCTCCGGTCCGGAACAGTCCGACGCTCATCTCCCGCCGACGAAGTCCGGCCTGGGCCCGGTCGAGGAACTCCAGTAGGGCCGGCCCCTCGTCGGTCCCGTCGGGCCGGTCGAGCGTGAGCATCGCGAGCGCCGCCAGACCTTTCGACCCGCGGCCGACGACCCCCATATCCGTCCGGACGAGCGTCTCGGTGAGGTCGAGGAACCGGTCGGCGGCCTCCGCGGGCGATTCCCGGAGCGAGAGCGCCGCGAGCCGCGCCGTCCAGCCTTTCTCGAACGTCGTATCCGCCGCCGACCGTAGGGCGTCCGGCGGACCGGCGACGACCACGGGCCGGCGGACGGACCGTGGGCTCGCGGGGGATTCGGCGCCCGGCCGGAGCCGCTCGGCCGCGCCGACGGGAACGGCCGCTCCCAGGCCGATCCGTTCCAGGACCGCTCGAGCCTCGCTCCGCTCGCCGGCCCGGATCCGGATCGTGGGGCCGCCCCCGACGAACGCCGCCCCGTCGCCGCGCTCGACGACGAGCGTCTCGACGTCCGCGCGGAGCTGCGCCGGGAGCATCGCACGGTCCGCCGGCGCTTCGCCCAGGACGCGGGCGAGGAGCCCGACCTCGCGACCGCTCGCGCCCCGGGCGTGCGCGTCCTCGAGGAAGCGGCCGAGCTCGGCCGCCGTCATCCCGGGCGGAGGGGAGAGGACGGCCCGGCCGGCCCCGGGCGACAGCAGGAGGAGCAGGAGGTCCGACTCCCCCAGCCGTTCGGCGATCTCGCGGATCGCCTGCCCGATCCCCGCGGCGTCCTCCGACGCACCCCAGCCGGGGGCAACCCGCACCCCGCGGAACGGGACGTCGGGCGAGACGTCGTCCGGGCCGGCGAGGTACCCCTGGGTCACGCGTTCGTCCAGCACGGCGAGGGCGCCGAGCGCCATCGAGTTCGCCGCGTGGCCGACGGCGACGAACGCCACTTCGCGGTACCGCCCGTCCGCGACGAACCGGTTGCCGACGCGGAGCACCCCGTTCTCCCGTTTCAGCGCCATCCGGACGGATCGGTAGGCGTCGGCGCCCGACACCCCGGCCCGGTAGACGAGCGCCTGCAGCGGGTCCGGGCCCTTCGGGTCCGGTGCCCCGGACGGGAACGGGTCCCAGGGGAACCGGCCGATCACGGGCGGCGGAGCGGGTTCCCGGGTCAATACGGTGGCGGCGGCGCGTCAGCCGAGCTGCAACCGCTCGGCGCGGCCGACCGCGGCCGGGCCGAGGAACCGGGCCGGCGACGACTCGCTCGGATCGAGGTCGATCGGCTCGTGCAGGACGGCGGCCGCGACGCGACGGCTCGCGGCGGGCGCGAGCATGAAGCCGTGGCCGCCGAACCCGTTGGCGTGGACGAACCCGGGGAGTCGGGGATCCTCCCCGATCACGGGGAAGCCGTCGGGCGTGTCGTCGTAGTAGCCCGTCCAGGCCCTCAGCACCGAGAGCGACCGGAGGCGGGGCAGGAGGCCGACCAGGGCGCTCGCCATCGACGTCAGGAACCGGGGCGAGCTCGGCACCCCGCGGGCGGTCCCCGGCACGTGGGGGATGGTGAGCCCTCCGACGAGCTCGCCGCGGAGCGTCTGGCTGAAGTACAGGCCGTCGCGGGGACGCACGACCATCGGATCGAGCAGCGGCTTCATCGGCTCGGTCGCAAGGATCTCGTGCCGCGTGGCGACGTTCGGGACGTCGAGCCCCGCCGACCGCGAGAACTCGCCCGACCACCCGCCGGCCGCGTTGACGACCGTCTCGGCGCCGACCGTCCCGGTCGGGGTGACGACGCCGCGGACCCGCCCGTCGGAGATGCTCACTCCCCGCGCCTCGGCCCCGAGGACGACGTCGACCCCGAGGGAGCGGACCGCCTCGTACAGCCCCCAGACCGCGGGGAACGGGTAGAGCGTCCCGTCGGAGGCGAGGTACGACCCGCCGACCGCCGCGCCCGGGGCGATCCCGGGGACGAGCGCGGCCAGGCCGTCCGGACCGACGAGCCGGCACGGCAACCCCTCGGCGACGAGGAGGTTGCGGACGCCGCGCAGCCGGGCGAGCTCCGCGTCGGTCTCGGCCAGGAACAGGTAGCCGCCCTGGCGGAACCAGATGTTGTAGCCGAACTCGCGGCCGAACGCGCGGTACGCCCGCACGCTCTCCCGGGCGAGCCGGATCGTCGAGCGGGTCTCCCACTGCTGACGGATCCCGCCCCCGTTCCGCCCCGACCCGCCCGACGACAGGAACCCTCGGTCGACGACGAGCGTCGGTCCCGCCCCCGCCCGCGCGAGGCGGTAAGCGGTGAACAGCCCGACGATCCCGGCCCCCACGATCACCGTCCGGTACCGGTCCCGCGGGATCGTCATGGGACCAGCCCGGACGAGCCGGTGCCGTCGAGGTCGGCGAGCGCCCCGAGCGGGGTGGGCACGGCGGGGGGCCGCTGGGTGATGAACCCGACCTCGGACGGCGATCGCCCCTCGAGGATCGACAGGAGGAGGAGGGCGTCGGGGAGACAGTACCGGCCCTGGCAGAGGCCGGTGCCGAGCCCCGTGTAGCGCTTCACGACCTCGATGCCGGCGTAGCCGCGCGCCGACGCCCGTTCGACCTCCGACAGGAGGACGTCCTCGCACGGACAGGCGACCCACTTGCCGGCGCGTCGCTCGCGGAGGAGCTCGCGGTAGTAGCCGGCGAGCGGGCCGGGCGTCGGCGCCCCGCGGGCGACCGCGGGCTCCGCCGGCGCCGCGGACGCGGCGGCCGCCGCCCCGGTCCGCGTCCCGCTATCCGCCGAGCCGCCCGGGACCGCGCCCGCCGCCGAACCGGCGACGTAGAGCCCGGCGACGGTCGTCGCACCGCCGGCCCCGGTCCGCGGGACGTACGCCTCGAGCGACGGGTCCCAGGCGCGTTCGGCTCCGGCCTGGAACGCGAGCTGGGCGACCGGCAGCCGTCGATGGGCGAGCACGACCCCGTCGCACGTCACGGAGAACCGGGGACCCCCCGACCGGCCGCGCAGGTCGACCGCGCGGACGCGACCGTGACCCCGGGCCCGGACGACCAGGGAGCGAGGGTAGAGCGGGATCTTCCGCTCGGAGGCGGCCCGAGTGACCTCGGGGCCGATGTCGGCCGGCGCCGTCACGGCCACGACGGACGAGCCGAGCCGGTCCACGACCGCGCTGGCCCGCGGACCCCCTCCGATGACGAGGACCCCGCGCAGCGGAGACGTCCGGCCGGCGCGGGCCCACCGGAGTGCCAGCTCGGCGGCGACGACCCCGGGCCGGTCGTTCCCCCCGAACAGCAGCGGGCCGTCGTACGACCCGGTCGCCACGACGACCGACCGGGCCCGGACCGAAACGCCCTGCGCGGGCTCGCGGAACGCGAGCAGCGTCCAGCCGTCGGTGCCGGCGGGGGGCGAGAGGAACGTCGCCGTCGTTCCCGCCCGGAGCTCGACGCCGGGCTCCGCGGTGACCTCCGTCCGCCGGTCGATCAGCACGACCCGTCGCCCGAGCGCTCGCGCCGCCACCGCGGCCGCCCGGCCGGCCGTGCCGGCGCCGACGATCGCCACGTCCGTCTCGAGTCGCTCGGCCCCTGCCCTGGCCGTCCCGGTCGGCTCCGGATCGGGCGGAGCGCTGTATCCGGCGAGCCGTCGGTTCACGGCGTGGTACAGCCCGCGGGCCCACGCCGGTCGACGGAACCCGCGGAGCGTGTCGACCCCGTCCGGGAACAGGAAGTCGAGGACCCCGAGCAGGTCGAACGACGGGGACGGCCAGGCGTTGCCGTCGCCGATCCGATCCCCGTCCTCGACGACGCGTCGGCACGCCCGCACGTTCGGACGCCCGTTGAGCCGCACCAGGCAGCCGGTGCAGTCGCCGGTGCCGCAGAACGGTGCGCGCGGACGATGGTACCGGACCGAGCGGACCAGGTTCGGGAGCCGTTCCCGCGCGAGCGCATCGAGGATCGTCTCGCCGTCCGCGGCCGGCCGCGATCGTCGGCCGGCCCAGAACCTGCGTGCCGGGCGGGGAGCCATGGTCGGAAGCGCTCCCGACCTTCGCCGCGCGTATTTACGCTCGGCCCGTCGGGGAGCTCCGGTCGACGCGCGGGCCGGGGCCGCCCGCTACCGAGGCTATATAGAGAACAGTCGGTCCGAGCCGCGGCGTCCGATGCGGGCTAGCGGCGGGTTCCACGCACGCCGGATCCAGAAGACCGGCGGGTCGACGTTCATCATCTCGCTCCCGAAGAACTGGGTGGTGACGCGCGGGCTCGGCCCCGGCGACCTCCTGTACTTCACGCCCCGCGCGGACGGCTCCCTCACCGTCTTCCCCGAGTCGCTGGACACACCCGAGGGCGAGCGCCGGGTGGTCGAGGTCGCGAACGACATGGAGCGGGAGCACCTGTTCCGCCGCCTGATCGCGGAGTACATCGCCGGCTACCCGCTGCTCGAGATCCGGACGCCGGGTCGGATGCACGCCCGCACCCGGGAGGTCGTGCGCAACTTCGCCCAGCGGATGATCGGGCCCGAGATCCTCGAAGAGACGGCCGAGTCGGTGATCCTGCAGGATGTCGTCGGCGCGAACCCGCTCCCGATCCCGTCGATCGTCCGCCGGATGCACCAGATGGTCCGCGCGATGCAGTCGGACGCGATGACCGCCCTTCGGGAGGGCGACGCGTCGATCGCCCGGGACGTCGTCGAGCGCGACTGGGAGGTCGACCGGCTGCACTGGTTCCTCGAGAAGCAGGTGACGAGCGCGCTGCGGGACGCGCGGATGCTCGCGACGCTCGACCTGACGCTGCCGGAGTGCTCCACCTATCTCCTCGCCTCGCGCGTGCTCGAGCGGATCGCCGACCACGCCGTCCGCATCGCCGACACCGTCGCGATCCTGGGGAAGGAGACGCTCCCGCCCCGACTGATCGACCTCCTCGATCGGATGGCGACGCGCGCCGCGAGCGGGCTGGTCGACGCGCTCGACAGCCTCGACTCCCGCGACATCGAGAAGGCGAACACGGTGATCGACGCGGCCGAGCAGCTGACCCGCGAGCGGGAGATCGTCCTGCGCGAGCTCGCTTCGAAGCGCGGGCGGCTCGCGGTCGGCCTTGCCTACGTCCTCGAGAGCCTCGAGCGCGCCGCGTTCTACGCGAGCGATCTCGCCGAGATCGCGATCAACCGGGCCGTCGAGTCGCCGTCCCGGCCTGAGCCGGCGTCCTCGGCGCACGCGGCTCCCGCGTAGGCTCGGCCTACGCCGGCCCACGGCCGGTCAGCTGGTCCAGGAGGGCGTGCACGTCGCCCTCGCTCGGCACGCGGGGGTTCGCGAGGACCGCGGGCGAAGCGAGCGTGTCGGCGACGATCCGGTCGCGGGCGCGCCGCAACTCGTCGAGGTCGACGCCGGCCGCACGGAGATCGGAGGGGAGGCGGAGGGTGTCGCCGAGCCGCCGCAGGCGTACGGCGAGGGGGGTCGCGGCGCGCTCGTCCGGGGGAGCGACCGCGGCGGCGAGCTGCTCCAGCCGGTCCCGGGCGCCCGGGCGGTCGAACTCGAGCACGGACGGAAGCACCAGCCCGAGCAGGAGGCTGTAGGCACGGCCGGTCGGCCGGACCAGGGCCCGGGCCAGCGCGTGGGCGAGACCGCGCTGGGCGTTCGAGGCGGCGAGGCCCGCGTTCGTCGCGGCGTAGTGGAGCGCGGCGGGCGCGTCGGGGTCGCCGCTCCACTTCACCGCGTGCGGGAGCCGTCGCACGATCGTGACGACCGCGTCGAGCGCGAGCGCGTCGGAGAACGGGTTGGCCCACGCCGAGAGGAACGCCTCGATCGCCTGGCCGGCCGCTTCGAGCGCCGTCGGGACGACCTCCGGCGCCGGCACGCCCTCCGCGAACCCCGGATCCACGATCGCCCACTCGGGGCCGAGCCGTCGGTCCGACAGCTCGAACGGCGTGCCGTCCGCGCGGACCAGGTCGAGGGTGCCGCTCGCCTCGGCGCCGCTGCCGCTCGTCGTCGGGACGGCGACCAGGCGGTGTCCCGGCCGCTCCGGCAGGGGAAGGACGGGGGGGAGCGACTCGAGCGTGAGCTCCGGGCACTCGAGCAGGAGCCGGATCGCTTTCGCCCCGTCGATCGTCCGGCCGCCGCCGACCGCCACGATCCAGTCGGGACCGAACGCCCGGGCGGCGTCGAGCCGGGCGTCGATCCCGGCCGGTGCATCGGGGTCACCGGTCGCGGGACCGAGTTCGACCGTCGCGCCGGATTTCTCGAGCTCCTCGACGACCCGGCGCACCGGCGGGCTCCCCGCCACCCGGGGATCGACGACGACGAAGACCCGGGTCGCGCCGAGCCCGCTGAGCTGCTCGACGGCCCCCGGCCCCCAGGCGATCGACGGGGCCGTGAAGAAGGCGGTCATCGGGAGGACCGCTCAGCGACCGGGCGGCCCCTCGCGACATCGGCGGCAGGCGCCCGTGAGCGAGAAGGCGATCTGCTCGACGCTCCATCCTTCGGGGTGCAGCCCGGCGAGCTCGGTCAGCAGATGACGGTCGAGCTCGTTCAGCTCCATCCCCTGGATCCGACCGCAAACTCGGCAGACGACGTGCGCATGCGGGTCCTCGGAGAGCGACACCCCGGCCGGCCGGACGACGATCGGCGCCGGGCGGCCGCGTGCGCGCCGAGCCGGACGCGGGGGCGAGCGGGCCGTTCGTGCCATCGTCCGGCGGACGACGGACCGCTATTTAGACTGGTCCGCGGAGCGGCGCCCCGGCGGGCGGGAGCGCCCCGGGCGGAGCCACTTCTCCAGCAGGAGGTGATCGCTCACGGAGTAGCCGAGCGCCGCGTAGAACGCCGTGACCCCGGCGTTCCCGCGCGTCACGTGGAGGTTCACCTTGGGGCAGCCTTTCGCCCGAAGGCGACGCTCGACCTCGACGACGAGCGCGGCGCCGACCCCCCGGGAGCGGTGCGCCCGGGCGACCGCCAGATGGTTGATCCACCCGCGTCGGCCGTCGTACCGCCCGAGCACCGCGCCGACGACCCGTCCGCGCACCACTGCGACCAGGTAGAGGTCGGGGTCCCGGCGACGCTGCCGCTCGATCTCGACCGCGGTGTCGGACGGGCCGAGGTGGAGTCCGCCGTCGCGCCAGATCCGGCGCACCGCCGGCAGGTCGCCGGCCCGGTACGTCCGGAGCGTCGGTGCGGACGGTCGCGGGGCGGCAGGCACGGCGGCCGCGATCCTCCTAGCCCAGGAACGGACGCCGCCAGTCGTCCGGGAGGATCGCGGTCTCCTTGATCGTCCGCGGCGACACCCAGCGCATCAGGTTGAGGATCGAGCCGGCCTTGTCGTTCGTGCCGGAACGGCGAGCGCCGCCGAACGGCTGGCGGCCGACGATCGCCCCGGTCGGCTTGTCGTTGATGTAGAAGTTCCCGGCGCTCCACCGGAGCGTCTCCTCGGCCTTCGTCACGGCCGCGGCGTCGCGGGCGAAGATCGCACCCGTGAGCGCGTACGGGCTGGTCCGATCGCACAGCTGGAGGGTCGCCTCGAACTGGTCGTCCGGGTAGACGTAGAGCGTCAGCACCGGGCCGAAGATCTCCTCGCTCATCAGCTTCCCGCGCGGGTCGGTCGTCCGCACGACGGTCGGGTGGACGAACCACCCGCGTGCGCCGTCGGTCGCGCCGTCGACGACGAACGTGTACTCCTTCGGGTGGGCGCGGGCGAAGTCGAGGTACGTCCGTATGTTCCGGAACGACGCTTCGTCGATCACCGCCCCCATCAGGTTCCTCAGGTCGGCGGTCGGGCCGACCGTCACCTTCGGGACCTCCTCCTTCAGGATCCGCTCGACCTCCGCCCAGCGGCTCTCGGGGATGTACGCGCGCGAGCAGGCGGAGCATTTCTGGCCCTGGTACTCGAACGCCCCGCGCAGCAGGTTGATCGCCGTCCCCCGGGCGTCCGCGCTCGGGTGCATGAAGATGAAATCCTTCCCGCCGGTCTCGCCGACGATCCGGGGGAAGTTCCGGTATTTCTCGAGGTTCGCCCCGACCCGCTTCCAGATCGCGACGAGCGTGTCGTAGCTGCCGGTGAAGTGGATCCCGGCGAGGTCCGGGTGATCGAGCACGGTCGGCGCGTCGGCGCTCGCGAACGGCACGAAGTTGACGACCCCGGCGGGGAGGCCGGCCTCGATGAGCACGCGGAAGATCTCGTAGTTCGACAGGATCACGGAGCGAGCCGGCTTCCAGAGCGCGACGTTCCCCACGATCGCCGGGGCGGTCGGCAGGTTGCCGGCGATCGAGTAGAAGTTGAACGGGGGCACGGCGAGGACGAACCCTTCGAGCGGTCGCCAGTCGAACCGGTTCGTCTCGCCCGGGTACTGGGCCGGCTGGATCTCGTAGATCTGACGGACGAAGTGGGCGTTGAAGTTCCAGAAGTCGACCAGCTCGGCGAGGTCGATCTCGGCCTCGTACGGGTTCTTCGAGTGGTTGAGCATGATCGCCGCGATGTTACGCGCGCGGCGCGGGCCCGCGAGCAGGGCTGCCGCCTTCACGAACACCGCCGCGCGGTGGTACCAATCCATCCGCGCCCACGCCGCCTGCGCGGCGAGCGCCGCATCGATCGCCTCCTTCAGCTCGGCCGGGCCCGCGAGGTGCGCCCGCGCGAGGACGACCCCGTGGTCGTCGGGGCACCGCACGTCGACCACCGAGGCGCTCTTCCGCTCGCGTCCCCCGATCACGAGCGGGACCTCCGTGGGGGCCTTCCGCATCGCGGCGAGCTCGTCCTCGAGGCGACGGCGGTCCGGCGAGTTCGGGGGGTAGGCACGGATCGTGTTGACGTCGTTCACCGGACGCTCGACGTTCCAGCTCATAGGGGCGTCCATCGGGCCGGGGAACGTAACGATGCCGTCAACTCCCCTTGATACGTCCCTTAAGTCGAGGGGGCCCCCTCGAACCGCCGAGAGGGGGCGATGGCGCCCGATCGGATCGATCGTCACCCGGTGCTCGACGTCCCGGCGGCGCCGGAGACGGTGGAGATCACATTCGACGGCCGGGCCCTCCCGGCCCATCGCGGGGAGCCGATCTCCTCGGCGCTGTTCGCGAACGGGATCCACGTCTTCGGACGCCACGAGAAGGACGGGGCGCCGCAGGGGATCTTCTGCGCGAACGGCCAGTGCGCCCAGTGCCTGGTCGTCGCCGACGGCCGCGCGGTGAAGGCGTGCGTCACCGCCGTCCGGCCGGGGCTGCGCGTCCGCTCGCTCGTCGGCCGACCGGAACTGGAGCCGGACGATGTCCCGATCGCTGCAACGCCCCGGCTGGAGGAGGTGACCACCGACGTGCTCGTCGTGGGAGGCGGGCCCGCCGGGCTGGCGGCGACCGCCGAGATCGCCGAGCACGGCGTCCGCGTCATCCTCTGCGACGACAAGGCCGCGCTCGGCGGCAAGCTGAGCCTGCAGACGCACAATTTCTTCGGCTCGGCCGCCGACTGCTACGCAGGTCGTCGCGGGACCGAGATCGGCTCGATCCTCGAACGAGCGGTCCGGGCCCGTCCCGAAGTCACGGTGTGGACCGAGTCGCCCGTCGTCGGGGTGTTCGACGGCGGCGCGGTCGGGGTCGTTCGCCAGGGCCGATTCGCGATCGTCCGTCCGAAGGCGCTCCTCGTCGCCGCGGGAGCACGCGAGAAGGCGCTGGCATTCCCCGGGGCCGACCTGCCGGGGGTCTACGGGGCGGGAGCGTTCCAGACGCTCGTCAACCGGGACCGGATCCGGCCGGCGCGACGATTGCTGATCGTCGGGGGCGGGAACGTGGGCCTGATCGTCGCCTACCAGGCGCTCCAAGCCGGTATCGATGTGGCGGCCGTCGTCGAGATTCTGCCCGAGGTCGGCGGCTACAAGGTCCACCGAGACAAGCTCCTCCGCCTCGGGATCCCGGTTCACACGTCCACCACCGTCCTCCGCGCCGAGGGACGGGAGCACGTCGAGCGCGTGGTCGCGGCCCGGGTCGACGGGAAGCTCCGCCCGATCCCCGGCACCGAGGTGGAGTTCGCGGTCGACACGGTCCTTGTCGCGGTCGGCCTCTCCCCCGTGAAGGAGCTGTACGAGGAGGGCCAGCGGCTCGGCCTCCGCGTCTACGCGGCGGGCGACACCCGGGAGATCGCCGAGGCGTCCGCCGCCCTCTTCTCCGGGAAGGTCGCGGCCCGGACCATCCTGCGGGACCTGGGAGTCCCGGTCGACGTCCCCGAGGCGTGGCGGGCGATCGGCGCTACGCTCGCCTCGCACCCCGGACCGGTCCGGGGCCTGTACCCGCTCCCGGCCCCGGTCGGGGTCTATCCGATCCTCCGGTGCGCCCAGGAGATCCCGTGCGATCCGTGCACGACCGTCTGCCCGAAGGACAGCATCGCGATCCCCGAGGGGAACCTGCTCGGGCGGCCGAAGCTCGTCGGCGACTGTGTCGGCTGCCTCAAGTGCGTCGCGATCTGCCCGGGGCTCGCGATCTCGATGGTCGACCGTCGCGCGGACCCCGCGGGGGAGCGCGCGAAGGTGTCGCTTGCCTGGGAGATGCCCGAGACGGTCGTGGCCGCCGGCGACACCGTGACGACGACCGGCTTCGAGGGCGAGGTCGTCGGGCAGGCGAGGGTCGTCCGGATCCTCGGCGGCAAGGCGCTCAACCACCGACGGATCCTCGTCCTGGACGCACCGGCGGGGGAGGCCGACCGGATCGCCGGCGTCCGGGCGAAGAGCCCGGAGCCGCTCGTCCCGCTCGCGTCGGACCGCGGAGGGGCGAACGACGCGACGATCCTCTGCCGGTGCGAACGCGTCACCCGTGAACGCGTGATCGACTACGTGCTGGAGACCGGGGCCCGCGACCTCAACGCCGTGAAGGCCGGTCTCCGGAGCGGCATGGGACCGTGCGGGGGAAAGACGTGCGAAGAGCTGATCCTGCGCGTGTTCCGCGAGCTCGGCATCGACTCCCGCGCGGTCGCTCCCCCCGTGCACCGGCCGTTCGTCCAGGAGGTCCCGATCACAGCGTTCCTGGCGGAGGGGGACGATGCGGCCCGAGTTTGACGCGATCGTGATCGGGGCCGGATCGGTCGGCAACCCGACCGCCTACTTCCTGGCCCGCGCCGGCGCGCGGACCCTCGTCCTCGACGAGCGGGCGTCGTCGGGCCAGGGGCAGAACAAGGCAGCGATCGGAGGGGTCCGCGCGACCCACTCCGACCCCGCGAAGATCCGGCTCGCCCAGCAGAGCCTCGAGATCTTCTCGGGATGGCGGTCGGCGACCGGAACCGACATCGGGTGGAAGAAGGGCGGCTACTGCTTCCCGGCGTACGACGACGCGGTCGAGGGGACCCTCCGAAAGCTCCTCCCGACCCAGCATGCGTACCGCCTCAACATCGACTGGGCGGACGCGACGGAGATCCGGCGAGCCGTGGCGGGAATCAATCCCGACGGTCTCCGCGGGGGCACGATCTCACCGGACGACGGCCAGGTGAGCCCGCTCCGAGCCTCCGAATCGTTCACGCGGGAAGCGGTTCGCCTCGGCGCCGAGTACCGCTACCGGGAGTCCGTGACCGGTTTCGTGAGGGACGACCACACGGTCACCGGGGTGCGAACCGCGGCGGGGGAGTACCGGGCCCCCGTCGTGATCAACACCGGCGGCGCCCGCGCCACCGAGCTCTGCCGCTTGGCCGGAGTCGACCTCCCCGTCCTCCCGGAGAGCCACGAGGCCGGGATCTCCGCTCCGGTCGCCGATTTCCTCGACCCGCTCGTCGTCGACCTGCGGCCGGGCCCCGAGGGCCGGACGATCAACTTCTACTTCGGCCAGGACGCCGACGGCCAGGTGATCTTCTGCTACACGCCGAAGGAGCGGTTCCCCGGGGAGAACCGGACCTCGACGTTCGAGTTCATGCCGATCGCCGCCGCGCGGCTCGTCCACCTGATCCCCCGTCTCAAGAACCTCACGATCCGCCGCGTCTGGCGCGGCCTCTATCCGATGACGCCGGACGGCAATCCGATCGCCGGCTGGGCGCCGAACGTCCGCGGTCTCCTGCTCGGGATCGGGATGTGCGGCCAGGGGTTCATGCTCGGACCGGGACTCGGGCTCAACCTCGCATCGATCGCCCTCAAGGGGCGGCCCGCGGTCGATGCGGAGACGTTCGGCCTGCTCCGGCCCGACCGTGACCTGTACCACGGAACGAAGGAATCGCTGAAGTGAGCCAGGCCCGCGCCGGCCGTCCCTGCGCGGCGTCGCCCGGGTCTCCCGGACCGGGCCCTAGGGGGAACCGGCCCCTCCGCCGACCCGGTCGGTTCGCGAAATGCGAAGGATTAACCCTCGAACGGCTCATGGGAGCGCGTGGTCCACCGCGCCATCGCGCTCGTCGTCGCGCTCCTGGCGACCGCGTCGATCGCCACCGGGGTCGCCCCGGCGATCGGGGCCTCCAGTCCGCACCTTCCGGTGCCCGAGATCGGCGCCCCGTCCCCGTCGATCCATCCGAGCTCCGGGGGCGTCGCCTCCTGGCCGACCTACATGGCGGATCCCGAACGGACCGGGGCGAACCATCAGGAGCACATCCTGGCCCCGTCGAACGTTTCGGAGCTTCGCCCGCTCTGGAGCGTTCCGTCGAACGGCTCCGACTTCAGCGCGCCGATCGTCGTGAACGGGACGGTGTACTTCGGCTCGTGGGGCGGGAACGAGTACGCGGTCGGCGCCGCGAACGGGACCGTCCTCTGGCACACCTACCTCGGCGTCGACACGATCTGCGGCGGCTACTCGCCGATGGGGATCTCGTCGACCCCGGCGTACGCCGCCGGCTCGATCTATCTCGGTGGCGGGGACGGGTATTGGTACGCGCTGAACGCCTCGACCGGGGCGACGGAGTGGCGGTTCCTGCCGGGCTCCGAGGCGGACGGGTACTACGCGTGGGCGAGCTCGTTGGTCCACGCGGGCTCGCTCTACATCGGCACCGCGAGCTGCTTCGACAACCCCCTGGTCCCGGCGGGACTGCTCGAGGTCAGCCTCGCGACCCACGCGGTCACCCACTCGTTCGCGGCGACGCCCGTCGGGCTGGTCGGGGAGTCGATCTGGACGACGCCGGCTCTCGACCCGACGAACAACTCGATCTGGGTGACGACCGGCAACGAGAATCCCCCGGGATACCCCCGATACGCGAACGCCGTCGTCGGGCTCAACGCGACGACCCTGAACGTCTCGGGCTCCTGGCAGGTCCCGGACGTCGCTGGGCAGGACGCCGACTTCGGCTCCACCCCGACCCTGCTCTGGACGGGCGCGGGCACCCCGATGGTGGTCGCGTCGGACAAGAACGGGGTCGCCTACGCGCTCGATCGGGCGAACGTCTCGGTCAACGGGACCTGGGGTCCGAGCTGGAACCTGGGGACCGGCGGGGGGTTCTCGGGCGGCGCGTTCGACGGCACCACGCTCTATCTGGCGGGCGGGAGCACCGTCTACGCGGTCGACCCGGCCAACGGCTCCGTCCTCTGGGCCGCCCCGATGTACGGCGGGGGCGACATCCTCGGCTCCCTTTCGTGGGCGAACGGCCTGGTCTACGCGGGCGGCGGGGACGAGGTGGAAGCGATCGATGCCGCGAACGGATCGGTCCTGTGGAACGCGACCCTCCCCGGGGACGAGTCGACCGTCACCGAGCCGGTGGTCGTCGACGGGGAGCTGTTCGTCGCGAGCGGCGACTACGGCTCGAACGGGGCGATGACGGCCTACGCGCTCCCCGGCGGGGCGCCCTACACCGTCAGCTTCTCCGAGTCGGGGCTTCCCGCGGGACACCTCTGGACGGCGAGCGTCGGGGGCATCGTCCTCACGTCGACCCATCCGTCCGTCTCCTTCGCGGAGCCGAACGGCTCGTTCGCCTACCTCGTCCACGGCCCCGCCGGCTTCCGCGTGCTCGGCATCGCCCCCGCGGGCAACGTGACCGTCGCCGGCGCGCCGGTCAACGAGCGAGTGACGTTCGTGCGCGGAGCGACGTACTCGATCTCGATGACCGAGCACGGCCTTCCGCACCACGCCCTCTGGTGCGTGACGATCGGCTGGGAGACGTGCTCCACGCGCGGCACGATCGCCCGCGCCGCGCTGACACCCGGGACGTACCCGTACGCGGTGCGGCCGATGGCCGGCCAGACGATCTCCGCGAAACTGCGGGGGGTCGTGATCCCGCTCGCCGGCACCCTGACGCTGACGACGCGGGGCGCCCCCGTCTCGCTCCACTACGTCTTCCCGTACGCGATCACGTTCTCCGAGGTCGGCCTGCCGGCCGGCACCGTCTGGAGCGTGCGGATGCACGGGACGACGCTCACCTCGAACGGCAGTTCGATCGCGTTCGTCCTCGGGAACGGCAGCTACGCGTTCCGGATCGGGCCGGTCGCCGGCTACGCCGCCTCGGCCCACCCCACGACCGTGCGGGTCCGCGGAGCCCCCACGTCGGTCGCGGTCACCTTTCGCGCCCGGGGCGCCTAGGTTCGCCCCGGACGGGCGGTCGTAGATCGACCCCGGGTCCGCACGGAGGTCCCGGAGGGGCCGACCGATCGCCTCCGCGGGGCCGAGGGGAGGTTCAAGGTGCGGGGAGAGGGATTTGAACCCACGAACCCCTACGGGACCAGACCCTGAATCTGGCGCCTTTGGCCAAGCTTGGCAATCCCCGCGCGGCGGGGCGGAGCGACGTCCGCCTTAAGACCGTTCCGCGCGGCGACTACGCCGGGGCGACCGGGGGCGAGGCGCGGGTCGCCTTCGCGCCCTCGAGGACGTCCATCGCCTCACGAACGGTCGCCTTCTCGTGGACGATCGCGCGCAGCGCGCGCAGCATCGCGACGGGGTGGTCGGACTGCCAGATGTTCCGTCCCATGTCGATCCCGTGGGCCCCCTCGTCGATCGCGTTCCGCGCGAGCTCGAGGGCGGCCCGTTCGCTGTCGAGCTTCGGGCCGCCCGCGACGACGAGCGGGACGGGGCAGCCGTCCGCGACCTGCGAAAACCCCTCGCAGTAGTACGTCTTCACCAGCTGGGCCCCGAGCTCGGCGGAGACGCGGCAGGCGAGCGCCAGGTATCGCGCGTCGCGCTTCTCGAGCTCCTTCCCGACCGCCGTGATCGCCAGCACCGGCATGCCCGCGGCCTCTCCCTCGTCGACAAGGCGCGCGAGGTTGACGAGCGAATCGTGCTCGTGCGGCGCGCCCACAAAGACGCTCAGGGCGACCGCGCTCACGTTGAGACGGACGGCGTCCGCCATCGACGTCGTGATCGCTTCGTTGGAGAGGTCCTCCTTCAGGATCGTCGCGCCGCCCGAGACCCGCAGCACGATCGGCGTCGAGCTCGACGGCGGGACGCACGCGCGCAGGACGCCGCGCGTCAGCGCGAGCGCGTCGGCGTGGGGAAGGAGCGGGGCGATCGTCGCGCGCGGGTCCTCGAGTCGGCGCGTCGGTCCCATGAAGTAGCCGTGGTCGACGGCCAGCATCACCGAGTTGCCGCTCGTTCCCGGGAACATCCGCCCGATCCGGTTCGCCATCCCCCAGTCCATCGCCGTGCCTCGCTCGCGGTCCCGAGCGGCGCCGTCCCTCTTAGCCGTTGCACCGCCGCTCGCACCGGGCCGCTCACTCGGGGGCCGGGCGGTCCCCCCCGCGCATGACGACGGGGACGCGCCGGTCCTCCTTCACCCGATTGAGTACGACCTGCGTGTTCGACCGCTCGACGTGCGGGTCCTGGAGGGCGTGCTTGACGAACCGGTCCAGGTCGCGACGGTCGCGGAACCGGCCGATCAGGAGCGCGTCGTAGTCGCCCGTGACGTCGTAGATGGCGTAGGCGTGGGGGTCGCGGGCGAGGCGCTCCTCGACCTCGCGGAGACGCCCCTTCGAGATCCGGATCCCGACCGCCGCCCAGAGATCCCAGCCGAGCAGCTCGTCATCGAGCAGCGGCACGTAGCCGTGGATCACGCCTTCCTGCTCGAGCCGGGCGATCCGGGTGCTGACCGTCGTCGGCGAGACCTTCAGGCGGTGAGCGATCTCCCGGTGGCTCCGCCGCGCGTCGACGTTCAGCTCCTCGAGGATCGACCGGTCGAGCGCGTCCAGCGTGGACGTTCGGCGCATGAGCCTTGAACCGGACGGTAGGAAATAAAGCCGGGCGTCCCGAATCTGGACGCTCGTTCAGAATCGTTGACGGGACGTTGAAGTACTGAGGCACGGTGGAGCCCGCGGGGGCGCGCGCGTGGCGAAAGGTCGGGGGAAGGGCAAGGCGACGGACGGAGCGGCGGTCGTCGAACGGCTGAAGTCGGACGGAGTCAAGTGGGTCCAGCTGTTCTACACGGACGTCTTCGGCGCGCTCAATCAGGTCGACCTCCCGCGGCCCGCGCTCGAGCCGGAGATGTTCGAGAGCGGCGTGCCGAAGCTCGACGGCTCCTCGGTGCGCGGCTTCCGCGAGATCTACGAGTCCGACATGCTGCTCGTGCCGGACCCGACGACGCTCGCGACCATCCCGTGGAACCCGGAGGTCGGCCGGACGGTGCGGTTCATCTGTGACGTCCGCCTCGGCGCCTCGCGGGATCCGTACGCGCACGACCCGCGCGGGGTCGCCCGGAAGACCGAGGGGG
The DNA here is from genome assembly GCA_035499145.1 of Thermoplasmata archaeon. Classification (GTDB taxonomy): domain Archaea; phylum Thermoplasmatota; class Thermoplasmata; order Lutacidiplasmatales; family UBA184; genus Lutacidiplasma. Next base: position 6,912 of record DATJZK010000109.1, on the reverse strand, counting down.
TCCTCGCCGCCGCCGGCTACGACCGCTCGTACTGGGGGCCCGAGGTCGAGTTCTTCGTCTTCGACCAGGTCCGGCTCGTTCCGTCGTACGCCGGCGTCCGCGACGCCTGGGCCGGCGCGGGCTACCTGATCGACCAGGCCGAGTCCCCGTGGCAGCCGGGCGAGGCCCAGTCGACGATCCGGTTCAAGGAAGGGTACCACCGGACGCCGCCCGTCGACTCGCTCGTCGGTCTCCGCGCCGAGATGTGCAACATCCTCGCGGACGACTTCCACCTGACGATGGACGCCCACCACCACGAGGTGGCGACCGCGAGCCAATCGGAGATCAACCTCCGGTTCGACGAGCTCGTTCCGATGGGCGACCACATCCAGGACCTTCGCTACGTGATCAAGAACGTCGCGCGCCGCCACGGCAAGATCGCCTGCCTGATGCCGAAGCCGATCTACGGGGACAACGGCATCGGGATGCACACCAACCAGTCGCTCTGGCGGGGCGCGGAGAACGCGTTCTACGACGCCGCCGACCGCTACGCGGAGGTGAGCCAGACGTGCCGGTACTACGTCGGCGGGCTCCTGACCCACGCCCGGGCGCTCTGTGCGATCACCAACCCGATCACGAACTCCTACCGGCGGCTCGTCCCCGGCTACGAGGCGCCCGTCTACATCGCCTGGAGCAAGGCGAACCGCTCGGCGAACGTCCGGATCCCGTTCTACCACAAGGGCCGGCCCGCCGCCAAGCGGATCGAGTACCGCACGCCGGACTCGGCCGCGAACATCTACCTCACCGAGGCGGCGCTCGCCCTCGCGGGGCTCGACGGCATCAAGCGGAAGATCGAGCCGCCGGCGCCCGTCGACGAGAACATCTACAAGCTGACCCCGGCGAAGCGTAAGGAGCTCGAGGTGCGGGAGCTGCCGGGCTCGCTCGGCGAGGCGCTCGACTGCCTCGCCTCCGACCGGGCGTTCCTGAAGCCCGCGTTCGCCGACTCGCTGATCGACACCTACATCGAGCTCAAGCGCGAAGAGCAGCTGGAGCTGGACCTTCGGCCGCACCCGTACGAGTTCTACCGGTACCTCGACGTGTAGCGGCGGAGCGTCACCGCCTTCCGTGGGCGGGGCTCCGTCCTCCGGGCCGATGACCGGCGCGACGCTGTTCCGGGGCGGCCGCGTCTTCACCGGACTCGGATACGCCGAGGCCCTGCTGATCGACGACGGCCGGGTCGTCGTGGTCGGTCCCGAGGCGGAGGCACGCCGGAGCGCCCCCACCGGCACCGAGTCGGTCGACCTCGCGGGCCGCCTGGTCGTGCCCGGGCTCGTCGACGCCCACCTCCACCTTTCCGAGATCGCCCGGGTCGCCTCCGGCCTCGACCTGGGGTCGGTCGGTTCGCTCGAGGCGCTCGCCGCCGCCGCCGCCGACTGGAGGGACCGTCACCCGACGGGACCGATCGTCGGCCGGGGGTGGACGCCGGACCGCTGGGGCGGGCACGGCTGGCCGGATCTCCGCCTCCTCGATCGGGTCAGCCCCGACCGGGAGATCGTCCTGTACCACGCCAGCGGCCACGCGCTGGTGGCGAACTCGGCCGCCCTCGCGACCGCGGGGATCGACCCGTCCTCTCCCATCCCGGAAGTTCCGACGATCGGCCGGTTCGCGGACGGTCGCCCCAACGGGCTGCTGTTCGAGGAGGCGATGCGGCCCCTCCACCCGATCGCCCGTCGGGCGCAGCCGATCGACGGGCCGCTCCTCCGGCGAACCCTCGGAGCCGTCGTCGCGCTGGGCATCACCGCGTGCGGAACGATGAACGCCGCCGAGGAGGAGATCGGGGCGCTTCGGTCCCTCGCGACCGCAAGAGAACTGCCGATCGTCGTTCGGGCGTACGTCCCGCTCGGGGAGCGGGACGCGGCCTGGGCCGCCCCCGACAGCGCGCCGCGGGGGGAGTTCGCCGTCATCGGGGTGAAGGGGTTCCTCGACGGCGCGTTCGGTCCGCGGACGGCCTGGCTCGCCGAGCCGTACGCCGACGCTCCGTCCTCGAGCGGTGTGCCCGTGGGGGACGACTCCAGCCTCGCCGCCGCCCTCGCCGAAGCGACGGACCGCGGCCTCGCGATCGCGCTCCACGCGATCGGGGACCGGGCCGTCGAGCGGGCGGCCCGGCACCTCGGCGTGCTCGACCGTCCGGATCGGCCACCGGATCGGATCGAGCACGGGGGACTCACTCCGCCCGGACTGTTCCCGGCGCTCGCCCGGGCCGGCGTGACCGTCGTCGTGCAGCCCGGGTTCGTATGGAGCGACGCGTGGCTCCCCGACCGTCTCGGCCCCCTCCGAAGCCGGTGGGCGTACGCGTTCCGCTCGCTGCGGGACCGGGGGATCGCGCTCGCGGCGTCGAGCGATGCCCCGTACGACCCGGTCGATCCGTGGCGCGGTCTGCGCGCCTTCACCGAGCGGCGCGACCCGAGCGGAGGCAGTGCGAACCCGGATCCCCGGGAAGCGGTGCCCCCCGAGGAGGCGCTGGGTCTCTACTCGGCCGCCGCGGCCCGGGCGATCGGGGACACCGAGCGGGGCGAGCTCGTCCCCGGCCGGCCCGCGGACCTCGTGGTCCTCCGGTGCCGCGACCTGAGGAGCGCGACGACCGCTGCCGGGTCGCCGGTCGCCGAGACGTGGGTCGGCGGGCGTCGTGTCTATGCCGCGGACGCGGCGCAGCCGGGAGCAACCCTCTAAGACGCGGGGCCCCTCGCCCCGCTGTGCCCGGCCCCGAGGAGGTTCCGGTCCGCCGTGAGTTCTCGCCCACGATGCGCGTCGACGTGCTGCTCTCCGACTGGCGGGCGCTGCTCCCCCCCGAAGCCCCGGCCGAGACGAAGGAGCGGGAGCTGTACGGTCAGGCGTGGGAGGCGTACCGCGAGGGGGACTACGGCTTCGGGCTCTGGTGCTGGCACGAGGTCGACCGCCTAACGAACAGCCTCGCCGGGAACGTCCGCGAAGTGACCCGCATCCTCGGACCGGGCCGCTACTTCGGGTTCTCGCACCGGCGCGCGGTCGCCCGGGAGGTGCCGATCGAGCGGATCTACCGGCCGCGCAAGGGCGACATGAGCACCCCGCGGACCGACGCGTTCGTGCTCCCGCTCTACCAGGTACTGACGGTCTATCTCGTCCAGGCCCGCGAGGGCAACGCGAAGGCGAAAGCGCTCCTCGAGATCTCGGTCGGGGAGCTCGAGGACCGTCGCCGCGCCGACCCATTCCTCCGTCACTTCGAGACGTTCCGAGAGATCCTGGAGCGGTCGTCGAATGCGGCAGCCCCGCCCGCGGCCCCCCCGGTCCCACCCGCCGCCCCCGCGGCGCTCGCCCCCCCGGCGAACCCTCGGCCTCGCACCCAGAAGAAGCGCGGGGCCGCCCCCTAGTCGCGAGGGACGATGACGGGCGACCGGGTCGTGGTCCTGGGGGGCGGGGGCCTCACGGGACGCTGTGCGGTCCGGGCCCTGGCGGAGGGCGGCGCCTTCGAGTCGGTCGACTGTGCTGACCTCGATCTCCCGCTCGCGGAGGCGGCCGCGGCGGCGGCGGGGGCCCGGGCGCGAGCGATCCGGGTCGATGTTCGGGACGTCGCGTCGGTCGCCTCCCTCCTCGACGGGGCCCGGGTCGTCGTCAATGCCGTCCAGTACACCTTCAACCTCGCCGTGATGGACGCAGCGCTCCGCGCGCGCGTGCCGTACCTCGACTTCGGCGGCCTGTTCCATACGACGCGCCGGCAGCTCGCCCGGCACGAGGAGTTCCGTGCGGCCGGCGTGCTCGCGGTGCCGGGGCTCGGACAGGTGCCCGGCGTCTCGAACGTCCTCGCGTACGCCGCCTGTGCGGACCTCGACCGCGTCGCGTCGATCGTCATCCGCGACGGCTGGCGGGATCTGACCGTCGGCGGCCCCGAGATCGCCTTCACCTGGTCTCCGTCGACGTTCCTCGACGAGATGGTCCTGCCCGCCCAGGTGTTCGAAGGGTCGGAGTACCGCGAGTACCCCCCGATGAGCGGCGGGGAAGAGTTCGACTTTGCCCCCCCCGTCGGGCGGACCCGCGTCTACCGCACCCTGCACTCCGAGGCGGCGACGCTCCCCGACAGCCTGCGGGCGAAGGGCCTCCGCCGATGCGAATGGAAGGAGGGCGGTCCGGGGATCGAGGTGCTCCGGACGATGGCGCAGCTCGGGCTCGGCTCCGACCGCCCCGTCGTCGTCGGCGGGGCCCCGGTCTCGCCGCGTGAGTTCACCCTCGCGCTGCTCCGTCGGGAGAAGCTGCTCGGCATCCCCCCGGGGGTCACGATCGATGACTGGGAGGTCTGCGACCTCGAGATCGTCGGAGAGGCCGCGGGCCGGCCCGTCGTTCGCCACGCCGTCGCCCGGTTCCCGCCCCGGCCGGACTGGCATCTCTCGGCGACGGAGTACGCCGTGGGGGTCGCGGGGGCGATCGGCGCGGAGCTGATCGCCCGGGGCGAAATCCGAGGGGTGGGAGTATTGCCTCCCGAGCTTTGCGTGCCCGCCGGGCCGTTCCGTCGCGAGCTCGCCGCCCGTGGGATCGAGACCGCTATCCTCCCGGTCGAGGGACCCTTACCGGCACAGCCCAGTCGTGCGGCGGCCCGGCTCCGGCGCTGAATCTGCCGCTATCCGACCGTTGGAATCGGTCTCTCGGCCCGTCCTATGGGGAGGGGACCGCGGGGCGGCCGAAGGGGGTTCCGCGCCCCTCCTCCGTATAATGGCGATGCCCGTCTCGGGGCATCTATAAATACGCAGGTCGGGGTGGATGCCCGCCTGAGATGTGTTCTGTATGGCGGACTCGGAACCCGCCCTCACTGTCGCCCTTCCGGGCCGACCGGAGCTCGCTCCGGGGGCCGCGGAGCGTGCCCCCCGGCTGACCGCCGAAGGGGGGGTCGCGCCCCCGTCCGTCGCCCCGCCCCGGCCCGATCCTGAGCCGGCCAAGGAGTCGAAGCGCGAGCCGTCGGAATCCGCCACCCCCGCCGAATCGGAGGCTCCCCCGGTCCCGGTTTCGATCGCCCGGCTCGTGCCGAAGCTGAAGAAGAGCGCGAAGCTGTTCGAGGAAGCGAAGAAGCACATCCCGAACGCGTCGAGCTCGCTCATCCGGGTCGCCTCCTACGACCCCTGCCCTCCGTTCATCGCGCGGGGCAAGGGAGCCCGGATCTGGGACGAGGACGACCACGAGTATCTCGATTTCAACCTCGGCTACGGCGTGCTGATCAACGGCCACGCGCCCGAGGCGCAGGTCAAGGCGATCCAGGAGCAGGCGGAGCTCGGGCTCAACTTCGGGGCTCCCACGGTGCTCGAGCTCGAGGTCGCGAAGCTGTTCCAGAAGCTGGTGCCGAACGCCGAGCGCGTCGCGTTCTGCTCGAACGGCTCGGACGCGACGATGAACGCGATCCGGATCGCGCGGGCGGTGACGGGCAAGGATGCGATCCTGAAGTTCGAGGGCCACTACCACGGCCAGCACGACCTCGCGCTGATCAGCGCCGAGGCGCCGCCGGTCGTCGCCGGGCTCGACGAGTACCCGCGGCCGCTCCCCAACTCCGCCGGGATCCCGCCGGGGGTCACGGACTACGTGATGGTCGCCCCGTACAACTCGATCCCGATGTTCGAGCGGATGGTGAAGCGGTACCGGGACCGCCTCGCCGCCGTCATCCTGGAGCCGGTGATGGCGAACGCCGGCGTCATCCCGCCGGCCCCCGACTACCTGGCCCGCCTGGTCGAGATCGCGCACCAGAACGACATGCTCGTCATCTTCGACGAGGTGTTCACGGGCTTCCGGGTCGCGCCGGGCGGCGCCCAGCAGCTGTACAAGGTCGAGCCCGACATCTCCTGCTGGGCGAAGGCGCTCGGCGGAGGCGTGCCGGTCTCCGCCGTGTCGGGGAAGGCCGAGTACCTCGACATGATCGCGCCCGGTCGTATCTCCTTCGGCGGCACGTACAACGCCAACAGCCTCACGATGGCGGGGACGCTCGCGAACCTCAAGTCGCTCCACCGGGGCGGGGAGGAGCTGTACGCGCGGTTCGGCCGGCTGACGAACCGCCTCGAGAAGGGGCTCGAGGAGGCCGCCCGCGACGCGAAGCTCAACGTCCTCGTGCAGAGCGTGAACGGGATGCTCCAGTTCTTCTTCACGCGCCGGAAGAAGATCGCGAACTACCGCGAGTCGCTCCAGATCGACTGGAACCTCTACCTCCGGCACGGGCAGCTGCTGCTCGACCGGGGGATCTACATCCACCCGGACAACTACGAGCGGATCACGCTCTCGAGCGCCCACACCGACAAGGAGGTCGACCAGTTCGTCGCGGTCGCCTCCGAGACGTTCAAGGAGCTGCGGACGCTGCCCCGCGACTACTTCTCGTAGCGAGGGCGCGCGGTTTCCTGATTAATACGGCCCGGCGGTATCGGCGCCGCCGCGCGGGCCGACGACCGCCCGCCGCAGCAGGGAACTCGCGGGATGGGTCGGAGCTCGGAGGACCTCGCGATCTTCATCGGGAGACGTCTACTCCAGCTGATCCCGGTCCTGATCGGCGTGATCGTCCTCACGTTCCTGGCCACGCACGTCGGGGCGATCGACCCGTGCGCCCGGTGGTTCCCCAAGGCGCACATGGACACGATCGCGCGCTGCCAAGCGCAGTTCCGCGAGCCGCTGGTTGTCCAGTTCTTCCAGTACTTCGTGCCGCTACTCCACGGAAACTGGGGGGCGGACGAGTACCAGAATCCCGTCCTCCCGCAGATCGCGGCGCACGTCCCCGCGACCGTGGAGCTCGTGCTCGCCGCGCTCGCGATCATGATCGTGATCGGGATCCCGCTCGGGGTGATCGCCGCCCAGTACGCCGGTCGCTGGCCCGACCACCTGGTCCGCCTGTTCTACCTGAGCGGGTGGGCGACCCCGACGTACGTCGGGGCGATC
>DATJZK010000108.1:0-33193 GCA_035499145.1 Thermoplasmata archaeon | reverse complement strand
ACGCTCTCGACGCTCGATCCGGACCTCGAACGATCCGGCTGGGCCGAAGCGCTGAAACGCGCCCGCCAGCGCGTGCGGCACTCCGCCCGCCTCGAACTCGACCGAACGGCCGGGGCGGTCGCCGGGAGCGTCGCTCCGGGCCGCGCCCGTCGGGCGACGACCCCGAGGTGGGGATGACCGCGCCGACGCCCGGCGCGGCGGGGGCGCTCTACGCAGCCCTCGGCGAGACCGGTGCGCTCGGGGCGACCGTCCGGCAGCTCGCGCGCCGGCTCGGCGACTCGACGTCCCAGGTCGAAGCGACCCTCGACGACCTCGAACGCCGGGGCGACGTCCTCTGCATGGGGCGAGGGCTCTGGGTGCTGAAAGACTACGAGCGGCTCGGGAGTCGCGACGATTTCGCCACGCCCGCCGAGTACAGCGAGCGGTTCGCGGCGGAGAACGGCGTCTCCCTGGGGACGTACTCCGGGCCGATCACGTTCCGGTCGAACGAGCAGCTCCCGGTCCATCGGTGGTGGCCGTTCGTGCAGGGCTACTCGGCCGAATTCGTCCGGGACGTTCTCGAACGCGCCGATCTCCCCCGGGGGGCCACCGTCCTCGACCCGTTCGCCGGAAGCGGCACCACCCTGGTCGAAGTGCGGGCCGCCGGGATGCGGGCCGTCGGCTCCGAGCTGCTCGCCCCGGCGGTGCTTTCGGCCCGGGTGAAGACCCGGTTCGAGCTCGACCCGGCACGGCTCGGCGCGGCGGCCGACCGGCTCCTTCGGTCGGCGCGACGTCGACCGGCCGGCGAGCTCCCGTTCCTGCGGGAGACCCGGCGGCAGTTCTCGCCGGCCGCCCTCGGCGCGCTCACGCGACTCCGCGATGCCCTGCCGCCCGGTCGCGGGCCGGTCGACGAGGCGCTCCGCCTCGCCTTCGGACGGACCCTGATCCCGTCGAGCCGCCTCCACCGGTCGCCGTGCCTCGGCTACGCCCGACGGGCGATCGAGGACGACCGGACGCCGTACGATCGGTTCGACAAGGCGATCGCCACGATGCGGGACGACCTCGGCTCGCTTCGGGCGGCGCGGAGCCGCTGGGGACCGCCGGCCCGGGTCGAGCAGCGCGACGCACGCGACGGCGCGTTCGCCCCGGGGTCGATCGACCTCGCGATCACCAGCCCGCCCTACGTCAACGGGCTCGACTACGTGATGAACTACAAGCTCGACCTCGCCTGGCTCGGCTACGCGCGGAGCTACGCTGACCTCGCGCAGCTTCGGCGGCGGGAGGTCGCCTGCGACAATCTCCCGCGCTCGGAGACGGCGGGCTTCCTGCGCGGGACCTCCGTCCCGGACCCATGGCTCGAGGAGATCCTCCCCGAGATCGAACGGAACGTCCGGCGCAAAGGGTCGTACCGCCGCAGCGACGCCCACGCCGTCGTCCACCGCTACTTCGACGATCTCGCGCAGGTGATCCGCCGCGTCGCGACGGGACTGCGGCCGGGCGGCCGGTTCCTGCTCGTCGTCGGCGACTCGCTCCTCGCCGGCACGTACGTGCCGGGCGATCTGCTCCTCGCCCGGATCGGCGCCCGGCTCGGACTCGCGATCGAGTCGGTCGAGGTCGCCCGTCGTCGCCGGAGCGGGCAGCGCCGCTCGTTCGTCCTGCGGGAGTCGGTCGTCACGCTCCGTCGGCCGGGTCGGGCGCGCTGAGCGGTCGACGGGCCGCCGACGCGGGGCGTGCCGGTGGAGGGAAACCCTTAACGGGGCCGACCCGCCCGGAACGGAACGAGGGAGCGACGATGCCCGATCGCTCGAACGAACCCCGATTCCTCGACCCCGTCCTCGGCGTCGTCTTCGACCTCGACGGCACGCTCGTCCTCTCGAACCACGACTTCGGCCGGATCCGCGCCGAGGTGATCCGGCTCGCCGAGCGCCACGGCGTGACGCCGGGCCACCTCTCCGTGCGCGACCCCGTCCACCGGATCGTCGAGAACGCCCGGGAAGAGATGCGCGTCCACGGGCTCCCCGACGGCGCCCTGTGGCGGTTCGAGGCCGAGTACCAGAAGGCGATCGACGCGATCGAGCTCGAGGCGCTGCCCCGGACCGTCGCCCGTCCCGGCGCCGCATCCCTCCTCCAGTCGCTCCAGGCCCGCGGCTTCCGCCTCGGGGTGCTCACGCGGAGCTCGGAGGCGTTCGCCCGCGCGGCGCTGCAGCGGACCCGGCTCGACGCCTACTTCCCGTACCTCCGCAGCCGCAGCTCCCCCGGCCCGGCGAAGCCGTCCCCCGAGGCGCTCCTCCTCCTCCTGCAGGAGATGGGCGTGCCGCGCGACCGCGCGCTGTTCGTCGGGGACCACCTGATCGACACCGAATGCGCCATCGCGGCCCGCGTCCGGTTCTACGGACTCCTGCCCGACCCGAGCGAGACGGCGAACGCCGGCATGACCGCCGACCGGTTCGTGTCGGGCGGCGCGACGGCGGTCGCGCGCGACCTCCCCGAGCTCGCGCGCCAGCTCGGCGAGACGCCGGCGGCGCGGGCCGCGTGAGCCCGCCCCGACCGTTCAGAGGAAGTACGACCACGCGTGGATGACCGCCCGCTCGGCGGTCGCCCACGCTTCGGGGATCTGGTTCCAGCCGTTCCGAAGGTCCCCGACGCAGTAGACGCCGGGGATCGGCCGACCGTCGACGTCGGCGAGCGCCCGGCAGTCCTCGTCCGTGACGACGTACCCTTCCGTGTCGAACCGGCAGCCGAGCGCCCGCGCGAACTCCGGGTGCATGTCGTACCAGCCGAGCGCGGAGAACCCGCGATCGTACGACCGATGGCTCCCGTCGGCGAACTGCACCCCGAACCGCTTCTACTTGAGCTCGTCGAACCCGACGATCTCCGACTCGATCGCGTCGACGTGGCGCTCCGCGAGCTGCGCCCGGAGCGCGGCAGCCTCCGCCGGCTCGACGTCGGCCAGCAGCGGCCGGCCGTGGGTCAGGAGGGCGACGGACGAAGGGCGGAACTCGAGCAGGTCGAGGGCGGTGCGGGCGGCGAACGCATCCGAGCCGATCACGCCGACCGACCGGCCGGGCAGGTCGTGGCCGTCGCAGAAGACGCAGAAGTCGACGATCGCCTGGTTCGCCCACGGGAAGATCGGATCGATCCGCCCGCCGACCTCGGGGATCCGATCGACGACCCCCATCGCGAGCACGATCGCCCGCGCCCGGGCGACCAGGGTCTGCTTCAGCCACTCGAACGTCACCGCGAAGCCGCCCTCGACACGGGAGACCGCGGTGGCGCGGGCCGGGCTGAACAGCCCGACGAGCGCTTCGCGGGCGCGAACGGCCTGCGTCTGCAGGTCGAGCAGGCGGTGGCCCGAGATCCCGTCGGGAAACCCGGGGATGTTGTCCATCCGCGGTGCGTAGTACGACCGCGAGTACTTCGGACCGCGGTCGATCACCGCCGCCGTCTTCTCGAGGAGCGCGGCCTTGAGGCCGGCCTGGAGACCGGCGTGGCCGCCGCCGACGACGACGAAGTCGTACGAATCCTTGAGCCGTGGGAATCCGGGCACGGAGGCGTCGAGGGGAGGGGCGGATTTGATGCCTTGGCTACCGGAACCGGCCGCCGGGCGCGTCGGATCCGCGGTCGCCACGGCAAGCCTTATGGCCGATACCCCGTGTCGCCGCGTCCGGGTTCCGGACGGCTGTGCCCGCCGCGCGCGCGGAGGAGTCGCGCCTGCGGGGCACCCTTTTTCTGGAGGACGGGACGCGGTTCGACGGCGAGGGGTTCGGCGCGGCCGCCCGCCGCGTCGGCGAGGTCGTCTTCACGACCGGGATGGTCGGCTACCCCGAGTCGCTGACCGATCCGTCGTTCCGCGGGCAGATCCTCACCTTCACCTACCCGTTGCTCGGCAACTACGGGGTGCCGCCGTCCGACGCGCGCGACCGGGACGGTCTCCCCCGGCTGGAGAGCGCGGGGCTGCAGGTCCGCGGCATGGTCTGCCGCGGCACGACGCGGCCGAACCACTGGGCGATGGGGCGATCCCTCGAGGAGTGGCTCGAGGCCGACGGCGTGCCGGGGCTCCGAGGGATCGACACCCGTCGCCTCACCGAGCACCTCCGGGCGCGCGGCGTCCTGCGGGGCGTGATCGACGTCGGCCCCGCGGCCGACCCACCACCCGTTGAAGAGCTGGCCGCGGCGATCCGACACGCCCCCGCATACGCCGAGGAGAACCTCGTCGCGGAGGTCGCGCCGCGGAGCCCGACGGTCGTGGCGCGCGACGGCGGTCCGATCGTCGCCGTCCTCGACTGCGGCATCAAGGCGAGCATCGTCCGCGCGCTCCTCGACCGGGGGCTCACCGTCCTCCGGCTCCCCTACGACGCGACCGTCCCCGATCGCTGGGACGGTCGACGGGTCGCGGGCCTCGTCGTCGGCAACGGGCCGGGGGACCCCGCCCTCCTCGCCCCCACGATCGAGGAGCTGGGCCGCCTGTCGAACCGAGAGCGGACGACGCTCGGCATCTGCCTCGGCCATCAGCTGCTCGCGCTCGCCCGGGGCGCGTCGACGTTCAAGCTGAAGTACGGCCACCGCGGGCAGAACAAGACGCTCGGCTTTCCCGACGGTCGCGCGCTGATCGTCAGCGAGAACCACGGCTTCGCGGTCGAGCCGGCGTCGCTGAAGGGGACCGACCTTCGGGCGTGGGCGTCGAACCCCGACGACGGCACGCTCGAGGGGCTCCGCGGGTCGAGCGGGCGGCTGATCGCGCTCCAGGGGCACCCCGAGGGTCACCCCGGTCCGCAGGAGGCGGGGTTCGTCTTCGACGAGTTCGCCCGGCGGGTGAGGCGGCGCGGATGACCCCCTCCCTTCCCTCGAAGGTCGTCCTGCTCGGCAGCGGCGCGCTCAAGATCGGGGAAGCCGGCGAGTTCGACTACTCGGGCAGCCAGTGCCTGAAGGCGCTCGAGGAGGACGGGGTCTACGCCGTCATCGTCAACCCGAACATCGCGACGCTGCAGACCGACCGCCCCCGCCTCGGGAAGGTCTACTTCCAGCCGCTCGTCCCGGAGTTCGTCGCCCCGATCCTCGAACGGGAGCGGCCCGACGGCCTGCTGCTCTCCTTCGGCGGGCAGACCGCGCTCAACTGCGGCATTCAGCTGGCCGACGCGGGCGCGCTTCGCCGCACCCGGACGCGGGTGCTGGGGACGCCGATCGCGGGGATCCGATCGACCGAGGACCGGGCGCGGTTCGTCCGGATCATGGCGCGCGCCCGGGTCCCGACGCTCCCGAGCCGCGCGGTCTACTCGTTCGACGAGGCGCTCGGCGCCGCCCGCGAGCTCGGTTTCCCGGTGATCGTTCGGGTCGCCTACACGCTCGGCGGCAAGGGCGGCGGGGTCGCGCGCGACCCCGCGGAGCTGAAGGAGGTCGTCGGCCGGGGCCTGCGCGCGAGCCCCGTCGGCCAGGTGCTGCTCGAGCGGTACGTCGGCGAGTTCAAGCAGATCGAGTACGAGATCGTGCGCGACGCCCGCGGCAACACGCTCACCGTCTGCAACATGGAGAACGTCCTCTCCATGCGCGTCCACACCGGCGACAACGTCGTCATCGCCCCGAGCCAGACGCTGGACGATGCCGAGTACCAGATGCTCCGCCAGGCGGCCCTCCGCGCGGCGGACGCGGTCGGGATCGTCGGCGAGTGCAACATCCAGTTCTGCCTCGATCCGAAGAGCGACGAGTACTACGCGATCGAGATCAACGCCCGGCTGTCGCGCTCGAGCGCCCTCGCGAGCAAGGCGACCGGCTATCCGCTCGCCTACGTCGCGGCGAAGCTGGCGCTCGGCCACACCCTCCCCGAGCTCAAGAACCGGATCACGGGGGTCACGACGGCTTGCTTCGAGCCGTCGCTCGACTACGTCGTCGTGAAGCTCCCGCGGTGGGACCTCGACAAGTTCAGCCGCGCCGACCGGCGCCTCGGTCCGTCGATGAAGTCGGTCGGCGAGGCGATGGGGATCGGCGCCTCGTTCCCCGAGGCCCTCTCGAAGGCGGTCCGGATGGCCGACCCGCGCGCCGACCTCCTCCCCCCCGCCGAGATCCGCCCCGCGCCCGCGATCCTCGCCGACCTCGCCCAGCCGACCCCCGACATCCTGCAGCAGGTGCTGGAGGCGCTCCGCGCCGGGATCGACCCCGAGACGATCGCGCGGGTCACGTACATCGACCGGTGGTTCGTCGACGCCCTCGGGGAGATCGAGGCGGTCCACCGGGAGATCGGCTCCGCGGCGGGCGCCCCACTCTCGCCCGCGCTCCTCCGCCGGGCGAAGGAGCTCGGACTCTCCGACCGCGGGATCGCGCGGGCCGCGCGGCGGGACGAGGAGGAGGTGCGGCGCGCGCGGCTCGCCGACGGCATCCGCCCCCGGGTCCGGATGATCGACACGCTCGCGGGGGAGTGGCCGGCGCAGACGAACTACCTCTACCTCACCTATCGGGCCGACGCCGACGACGTGCGACCGATGCCGGCCGGCGCCGCCCTCGTCATCGGCGCCGGACCGTACCGGATCGGCTCGAGCGTCGAGTTCGACTGGTCGACGATGAACCTCGTCGACGGCCTGCGCGCGGAGGGGATCCCGGGCGTGGCGCTGCTGAACTCGAACCCGGAGACCGTCTCGACCGACTACGACCGGTCCGACCGCCTCTACTTCGAGGAGATCACGCTCGAGCGCGTCCGCGACCTCCAGGACTTCGAGGGGTTCCAGGGCGTCGTGACGTGCGTCGGGAGCCAGCTCGCGCAGAACCTGACGCCGCTGCTCCACACCTGCGGGATCCCGATCCTCGGGACGGCGCCCGCGTCGATCGACGCCGCGGAGGACCGCGCGCGGTTCGGTCGTCTTCTGGAGGAGCTCCAGATCCCGCAGCCGGCGTGGCGGGCGTTCACCACGACCGAGGCGGCCCACGCCTTCTCCGACGAGGTCGGTTACCCGGTCCTCGTCCGCCCGTCGTACGTGCTGAGCGGCCAGGCGATGCGGGTCATCGCCGGCCGGGCCGACCTCGACCGGTTCCTATCGGAGGCGACGCGGGTCTCGCCGGAGCACCCGGTCGTGATCACGAAGTTCGTCGAGGGCGCCTCGGAGATCGAGCTGGACGCGATCGCGGACGGGAGCCGGCTCCTCGTCGCCGGGATCCTGGAGCACGTCGAGCGGGCCGGCGTCCACTCCGGCGACGCGATCTTCTGCCTGCCGCCGCGGCACACGCCGCCCGAGGTCCAGGAGCAGCTGCTCGAAGCGAGCGCCCGCCTCGCCCGGACCCTCGCGATCCGCGGCCCGTTCAACATCCAGTTCCTCGTGAAGGACCGGGCGTTCCAGATCATCGAGCTGAACCTCCGCGCGAGCCGCTCGCTGCCGTTCCTCGCCAAGGCGACCGGAGCGCCGCTCCTCCGGGAGGCCGCCCGCGCGATGCTCGGCCGCCCGCTGTCGGGCGCGGGCGTCCCGGCGCGCGCGGGCGCCGAGGCGGGCGTCCTGGTCGCCCCGCTTCCCCCCGACCGGTGGGGGGTCAAGGTCCCCCAGTTCTCGTTCCTCCAGCTGACCGGCTCCGACCCCCTGCTCGGCGTCGAGATGCAGTCGACCGGCGAGGTCGCCTGCTTCGGGCCGACGTTCTCCGACGCCCTCGTGAAGGCGTTGGTCGCGACCGGCGTAAAGCTCGTCCCGCGACGCGGCCGCGCGTTCCTCTCGGTCGGCGGGCCCGCGCTCAAGGAGGAGCTCCTGCCGATCGCGCGCCGGCTCCGCGACCTCGGGCTCAAGATCGCCGCCACCGAGGACACCGGTCGCTTCCTCGCCGCCCGCGGGATCCGGGCCGTCCGGATCCTGCACAAGGTCTCCGAGCCGGACCGGCACCCGAACGTCACCGAGGCGCTGGAGCACGGGGAGATCGACCTGATGCTCAACGTCCCGCTCGCGCTCGCCCAGGAGAAGCTCGAGCGGATGCTCGAGGACGAGTACGTCCTCCGGCGCCGGGCGATCGAGCTCGGGATCCCGCTGTTCACGAGCCTGGAGGCGTTCGCGGCGTACGTCGAGGGCGTGGCCTGGCTCGAGGACCACCCGCTGACGGTCGAGCCGCTCTACGGCAGCCCGGAGCCGGGCGCGGCCGCCGGCCCCGAGGGCCGGATCCCGGTCGTGCCGCGGCGCAAACGGGGTCGCCGACGCGCCGCCCGGCCCCGATGACCCGACCCGTCAGTGCGGGATCGGGAACTTCGTGACGGAGTACTCGGGGACGACCGTCGAGGTGTCGAGCACCTCGGGGACGCCGCGGATCCGCTCGGTCACGAAGTCGAGGACGCGCCGCTTGTTCGACGTCGACGGCGGGAACTGCAGGACGACGAGCATGTCCCAGTCGCCGGTCAGGAAGTGGAGCTCCTTCACCTCGGCGAACCCTTCCAGGAGCCGGCGGATCCGGTCGAGGTCGCCGCCGCGGATCTTGAGGTAGGAAAAGGCGCGGACGCTGTTGAGCTCCGTCGGCATGATCGACGACAGCCCGACCTGGGTGAACTGCGCCATCCCCTCGAGCCGGGCGCCGAGCGGGGAGATCAGGACCGGGAACGTCTGCACGTTCTTGAGGTGCTCCGTCACGAGCCGCTCGAGGCGGCTCGTCTTCGCGACGTCGACGACCTTCAGGTGGTAGCCGCGCTGGGCGGCGATCTCCTCGGCGAGCGCGACGCACCGCGACTGGTCGTCCGAGAGGAAGAACACCGGCTCGTCCGAGGAGGCGGTCCCCTCCACGTCGGGCGCGGAGGCGCCGACGACGGCGGTGGCGAGCCCCGTCTGGACGTTCGGGGACTGCGCCCGGTAGAACGTCGTCACCGCCTTCTTCGACTGCACGTAGAGCGTGAGCTCGCGCGAGGTGTCGGGCATCGGCGCCGCCGTGAGGGAGGGGGCCGTATTTAATGCGACGCGCCCGCGCGGGGGAGCGTCGGAGAAGGAAACGGGAAGGGGTTCGGTCCGCGCCGGGCCGGACGCGCGGCTCAGTAGCGCTTGTACGAGTCGGAGCGGTCGCGGCCTCCGCCGCCCCCGCCGCCGCCTCCGCCGCCGCCGCTGCCGCCGCCGTACCGCCCGCCGCCGCCGCCTCCGCCGTAGCCGCCGGAGCCGCGGTCACGGTAGCCACCGCCGCCCCCGAAGGAGCGCCGCTCGCTCTCGAACTCCTGCTGGCTCATGTCGAGGGTCGAGTTGACCTCGGGCATCGGGTCGGTCGACTTCGTCAGGTTGCCGTAGCGGCCGACGTTCAGGCGCATGTGGCCCCGAACGAGGGAGACGTAGCCGTTGTCGACGAGGATGACCTCGTCCTTGGCGATCGATCCGATCTGCTCGTTCCAGAGCGAGAGGATGATCGTCGCCGTGTCGTCGCCGACGACCGCCTCGCACACCTTGCGGGGGTCGCCGAATTTGCCCATCACTTCCTTTGCCTCGCCCACATTCATCACCTTGGCGAGGACGTTCACTTGCTTCGAGTTCGGCGTCAGGTCGCGCACTTTCGTCAGGGGTTTGTCTACCATCGGTCGGGTCGCCTCGTTCCGCGTTTCGGTTTCTTGGGAATCGTGAGAACACTCTCGTCGTGCGAACACTCGTCGCGAAAAGACGGACGGGCGGGACGCTCGATTCGGGCCGGACTCGCGGATTCCTCGGGCGGGATGGCGCGCGGACCCATATAACCCCGTCGCTCCCGGCCCGCACCCACCGCCCCGACGCCCGCCGCTGCGACGCTAGGCTTTTGGGCCGACCGACCCTCCGCGCCGCGTCGATGAACCCCCGGTTCGACCTCGGCATCCATCGGTTCCTGAGCCGCCAGTACGAGGAGGCGGCCGGGGCGTTCCGGGACGTCCTGAAGGAGAACCCGACCGACGCGGCCGCCTGGTCGTTCTACGGGATGGCGCTCGCGCACCTGGGCCGCGGAGCGGACGCGGAGGCGGCGCTCTCGCGCGCGGTCGCGCTCGCGCCCCAGAACGGGGAGGCGTGGTTCCACCTCGGCGTCGCCCGGTCCCTGCGAGAGGAGTGGCCGGACGCGGCGTCGGCGTACCGTCGCGCGGTCGCGATCGCCCCGGACGATGTCGTCGCCTGGCACCGCCTCGGGGTCGCGCTCGCCGAGTCGGGGGACGAGACCGCCGCGTCGGTCGCCTTCGAGCGGGCCCTCGTGCTCTCGCGGGAGGTGCCCAGCGGGGAGGCGGGCCGGGCGCCGCCCCGGCCGAACCGCCTCGACGACCACACCGACGAGGCCGGCGCGCGCGAGGGCGCCCGCGAGGCGAAGAGCTGGCTCGACCTCGCCCTCTCGCTCCTGTCGCTCGGCGAGCAGGACGAGGCGATCGCCGCCTACGAACGCGCCTACACGCTCGACCCGGTCCGGGCGCGCGCCTCCCTGTTCCGCCCGATGCTTCGGCTCGTCACCGCGGTCGGCGAGGAGGCCGGACCGGCCGACCGGGCCCCCCCGGGCCGACCCGAGCGGCCGGCGTCCGTCGTGCCGCCGCGCCCCGAGGTCGGCTGAGCCGGCCCGCGGCTACAGCGGCCGCGGCGCCTCGGTGACGATCGCCGACTCGGCCCACTCCTTCGCCCGTTCGCGCCGCTCAGCGTGGTCGCGGTAGAACGCATGGATCCGCTCGAGGAGCTGGCCCTTGCAGTCCCCGCACAGGAGCGCTCCGGAGCGGCAGCCCGCGGTGACGCGTTCGAACTCGGCGTCGTCCTTCGCGAACCGGGTCCGCCACAGCGCCCAGACCGAGCAGATCTCCGGCGTCGCCCCGAGGCGCCGCTGCTCCTCGACGGTCGCCCGGCCCCCGGTGAAGGCGTTCTTCACCTTGCGCTCGACGACCTTCGGCGGGTCGTTGAGGAACAGCGCGTTGTCGGCGGCGTTGCCGGTCGTCGACATCGCCGCGTCGCCGAGGAGGCCGGGGATCATCTGGCTGTGGAGCAGCGCGGGCTTCGGGTAGCCGAGCCCCTCGGCGATGTCCCGCGTCACGCGGAAGTGCGGGTCCTGATCGATCCCGCACGGGATCAGGCACGGCACCTCCTTCGCCTCCGCCCACGACGGCCAGAAGCACGGCACCGTCTGGAGCGCCGTGTAGAAGATCAGGCCGATGTTCTGGCTCGGTTCGAAGCCGAAGACGGCCTTCACGGTCGAGTACGAGATCTTCCGCGCCACGCGGATCGCGAGCGGATAGAGCGCCGCGATCGACCGGGAGTCGAAGAACACCCGCGTCCGCGCCCGGTCGAAGCCGACCGCGAGGATGTCGTAGAGGTTCTCGAGCCCCCACCGGGCCGTCTCCTCGCGGGAGAGGCCGGCGCGGGCCCAGTACTTCTCGTCGTCCGTGATCTGGATGTACATCGGGACGCGGAACTGCTGCTGGATCCAGCGGCACAGTTCGAACTGGGCGAGGTGGGAGACGTGGAGCGGACCGCTCGGCCCGCGACCGGAGTAGAGGAAGAACGGCGTACCGGCGGCGTACCGGTCGAGGAGCGTGCCGAGGTCCCGGTGCGAGTAGTAGACGCCCCGCGCGAGCAGCGGGTGCAGCTCGCCGCCGGCCCGCTCGCGGATCCGGGCGAGGAGCGCCGCGGAGAGCTCCTGGGTCCCGAACTGCTCGCGGAGCTTGGCGTAGTCGATCCGGCCCTTCACCTCGTACGGCGTGACGACGAACCCGTCGTTCTCCGGCACGCGGAACCCCTCGGCGTCACCCTTCCGGGAACGTGATCTTGGAGAGGATCGCCTCCCGCTCCGCGAGCGGGACGCCGGCCGAGGAGAGCGCGCTCCCGACGCACGTGCGCGAGTGCTCGAAGTGGATCGAGTGGCCGCACGCCGGGCAGTTCGCCCACCCTTCGATCAGCCGCCGCAGCCCCTCGCGCGACGACGACGAGTCGCGGCGGGCGAACCGCTCCACCAGGATCGCGGCGCCCGCGGAGTTCTCGAGGTTGGTGAGCGGGACCCGGACGACGGTGTTGCAGATCGGGCAGTGAGCCGGGTTGCGGCAGCTGCACGCCATCGGTCGGGGAACGTATTCGCGCCTCCGGTCTAAAAGCCCGCGGGCCGAGCAGTCCACGCATACCTTCATCTCCCCCGGGCCGGCATCGGCGATCCGATGGTCGCCTCCCCGCCGGAGGACGCCGCCGCGCTCCGGACCGAGCTCGTCGAGCTCCTGAAGCAGCTCAACCGTGGAGAGATGGAAGAGGAGGGGGAGGTGGAGGGGCTCGAGATCGACGAGCTCCACCATTTCCTCGCCCGCGGTCCGCTCCCTTCGGTCAGCGCCGAATCGGTCGGCACCGCCCTCAAGGTCCTGGTCGGCAACGGGTTTGCCCGCGAGCTCAGCGATCCCGAGTACGCGTGGAACCGCGGCCGGATCGTCGGGGCGCGCTACCTGATCACGACCGAGGGGAAGGAGTTCCTGCTCCGCGAGATCCAGCGCATCGGCCGGATCTGAACCGGGCCGACCCCGCCGCGGCGGGCTATATGTAGGGGAACCCCTCGTTCAATCCGCGATGGCCCCCGCCGAGCGACCCGACCCGGTCCGGGCGACGATGATCGCGGTGCTGCAGCAGCTGAATCGGGTCGAGTCGATGCACGAGGGCCGCGAGCGCGACCAGGCGCTCGGGCTTCCCGACCTCGAACGGATCCTCCACCGGTTCTGGGCGACCGACACCGGGGAGGCCCGACTCGCCCAGGTGCTCGGACTCCTCGTCCACAACGGGCTCGTTCGGGCCCATGCCCACGCCCCGCCGCCGGCCCGGGGGCACCCGGCGCCCCGGCACACCGGGCCGGCGCAGTACCGCATCACGGCCGAGGGGAAGCAGTTCCTGGTCGATGCCCTCGCGAAGTCGGAACGGATCGCCTGACGCCGCCCCGGGCGGTCGCGCGGCGTCCCGCGGCTCTCCCGCGCGCGCTAAGCGTTAAGTACCGAACCC
Source organism: Thermoplasmata archaeon (assembly GCA_035499145.1). Lineage (GTDB taxonomy): Archaea > Thermoplasmatota > Thermoplasmata > Lutacidiplasmatales > UBA184 > Lutacidiplasma. Next base: position 20,327 of record DATJZK010000108.1, on the reverse strand, counting down.
CGGTCCGCGTCGGGCCGTGTCGCGCATCCACTCCGGGCGGAAGGGCCGGGCCGGTTCGCACCGCCCGTACCCCCTGACCAAGCCGTCGTGGGTCACCGCGACCACGGACGAGATCGTCACCCAGGCGACGCAGATGGTCAAGTCCGGGCGGATCGCCGCCCAGGTGGGCCAGACCCTCCGCGACAGCTACGCCGTTCCGTCGGTCCGGGCCGTCACCGGCCGCCGCCTCGGCGCACTGCTCGCCGCCCACGGGCTCACGCCCGAGATCCCCGACGATCTCCAGTCGCTGCTGAAGCGGGTCGTCCACCTCCAGCGGCACCTGGAGACCCATCCGAACGACCTCTCCAACCGCCGCGGACTCAGCCTGATGGAGTCGCGGATCCGCCGCCTCGCGCGCTACTACCGGCAGCGCCAACGCCTACCGGAGAACTGGCGGTACTCGTCCGCCGGCGCGGCGCTCCAGGTGGAGTGATGCCCTCGGGCCCGGACGGGTTCGTCCGGCACCCCCGGTATCGCGAGGAGTTCGAGCGGGCGAAGAGCGTCCTGCTGGCCCACCCGGGCCGCTGGCGGATCGTCTACCACTACGACGGCGACGGGATCGCGGCCGCCTCGGCGCTCGTCCGCGCGCTGGGGCGGCTCGGCTACCCGGTCCAGGCGACGTCGCTGGTCGGCGTCGAGCGCGAGCGGATGGGCGCCCTCTGCGAGCAGACGAGCGGGCCGCTGATCGTCGTCGACACCGGCGCGAGCTGGCTCGATCTGTTCGCGAAGAACCGCCACCCCGTGATCGTGCTCGACCACCACCGCTACCCGGGCTGCCCCGATCCGCCCGCGCTCCCCGAGCACGTCGCGTTCGTCAACCCGCTCGACTGGGGGGTCGACGGCATGAACGAGATGTGCGGCTCGACCCTCTCCTGGCTGTTCGGTGTTTTCCTCGATCCGGCGAACTGGGACGCCGCGGTCTGGGGCCTCTCCGGGGCGATCCACGACCGGCAGCATGTCGGCGGCTTCCGCGGGCTCAACGCCACGCTCGTGGACGAGGCGATCCGCCGCGGGCTCATCGAGCGGCGGCGCGGCGTCGCGCTGTTCGGCCGGACGGTCGGCGAGGCGGTCGCGGGAAGCGTCGACCCGTACCTTCGCGGCCTCTCGGGCCGACCCGAGGCGGCGGCGGCGTTCGTCCGCTCCGTCGGGCTCGATCCCACCCGGCGGCCTCCCGACCTCTCGACCGACGAGTCCCAGCGGCTCGCGGCGGCGCTGAAGGAACGGCTCGCGGACGCCTCGGTGCTGCCGGAGTTCGTCACCATGGTCGATGCGGAGCGGTGGTTCGTCCCGTCGCTCGGGCTGGACGCCGAGGAGGTCTCGAACCTCCAGAACGCCGCGGGGCGCGTCGGCGTGCCGGGGATCGGTGTCGCCTTCTCCCTCGGGGACCCGGCGGCGGTCGCCCGGGCGCACGCGGCCGAGGCGGAGTGGCGGGCCGGCCTCTTGAAGGGGCTCCGACGCATCGAGGACGGGGCGATCCACGACATGGCGCACCTGCGCTGGTTCGAGAGCCCGGAGACGCCGCTCGCGGGGACCCAGGCCGGGCTCGCGATGACGTACCTTCTCCGGCCCGACGTGCCGGTGTTCGTCTTCTCCGACCACGGCGCCGAGCCGACGAAGGTCAGCTCGCGCGGCCTCGTCCGCCAGGTCGAGCGCGGGCTCGATCTGGCGACCGTCTGCCGGACCGCCGCCGGCTCGGTCGGCGGCGAAGGAGGCGGGCACCGGGTCGCGAGCGGCGCGACGATCCCGCCCGGCACCCGGGAGAAGTTCCTCGAGTCCGCCAACCGCGAACTGGCCCGCCAGCTCGGCCCGGCCGGGGCCCCCGCATGACCGCCGCGCCGACGGAAGCGGCCGGCGTGCCGGTCGATCGCGTCCGGGACCGCCCCGTGGAGCAGGAGATGCACCGCTCCTACATCGATTACGCGATGAGCGTCATCGTCGGGCGGGCGCTCCCCGACGGGCGCGACGGACTGAAGCCGGTCCATCGCCGGATCCTCTGGTCGATGTGGGAGTCCGGCGCGACGCACGACCGGCCGTATCGGAAGAGCGCGCGGACGGTCGGGGACGTCCTCGGAAAGTACCATCCGCACGGCGACATGGCCGTCTACGACGCGCTCGTCCGCATGGCGCAGGCGTTCAGCCTCCGCTACCCGCTGATCGACGGGCAGGGGAACTTCGGATCGGTCGACGGGGACGCGCCGGCCGCGATGCGGTACACCGAGGCGCGCCTCTCGGCGCTCGCGGAGGAGCTCCTCCTCGACATCGAGAAGGAGACGGTCGACTGGACCGACAACTTCGACGGGACGCTCCGTCAGCCGGTCGTCCTCCCGTCGAAGATCCCCAACCTGCTCGTGAACGGCTCCGCCGGGATCGCGGTCGGCATGGCGACGAACATGCCGCCGCACAACCTCGGGGAGATCGTCGACGGGCTCCTGCTGCTCCTCGAGCGGCCCGACGCGACGCTCGACGACCTGATGCGGGTCGTCCCCGGGCCCGATTTCCCGACCGGCGGGTTCGTCTCCGCCGAGGGGATCCGCGAGGCGTACGCGACCGGCCGGGGGACGCTCCACCTCCGCGGCTCCGCGGAGATCCGCGAGCGCGGGGAGAAGGACGAGGTCGTCATCACCGAGGTCCCGTACGAGATCAACAAGGCGTCGCTCGTCGAACTGATCGCCGAGCTGGTGAAGGGGAAGCGGATCGACGGGATCACCGACCTGCGGGACGAGTCCGACCGCCACGGCACGAGCGTGGTCGTCGAGCTGCGCCGGGACGTGCCGGCCGAGATCGTGCTGAACCGCCTGTACGAACACACGCCGCTCGAGACGAGCTTCGGCGTGATCAACCTCTGCCTGGTCGAGGGCCGGCCGAAGGTCCTCGGTCTCAAGCCGCTCCTCGAGCTCCACCTCGCGCACCGCCGGGAGGCGATCGCGCGCCGGAGCCGCTTCGACCTGGGCAAGGCCGAGGAGCGGCTCCACCTCCTCGAGGGGTTCCTGACGGCGATCGACCACATCGACGAGGTCGTCCGGCTGATCCGCCGGTCGAAGGACGTCCCGACCGCCGAGGCGGGGCTGATGGGGAAGTTCCTCCTGTCGAGCGCCCAGGCGAAGGCGATCCTCGAGATGCGCCTCTCGCGGCTCACGGCCCTCGAGCGCGAGTCGCTCGAGCAGGAGAAGGCGGAGAAGGAGGCGCTGATCCGCGAGCTCAAGGAGGTCCTCGCGAGCCCCGCCAAGCTCGACGGCCTGATCGTCGCGGAGCTGACCGACCTCAAGAGCCGGTTCGGCGACCCCCGCCGGACGCGGATCGTCCCGGCGTTCACCGAACGGTCGCTCGAGGACCTGATCCCCGACACCGAGGTCGTCGTCCTCGTGACCCGGGACGGCTACATCAAGCGCCTGCCGCTCGAGCAGTACCGGCGGCAGCGGCGGGGCGGCCGCGGCCTCGTCCAGATGGAGACGAAGGAGGAGGACTACGTCATCCGGACGTTCGTGAGCCGGACGCACGACGACCTGCTGTTCTTCACGAACCTCGGCCGGGTCTACCAGCTGAAGGCGTACGAGCTCCCCGAGGGGAGCCGCCACTCGAAGGGCAAGGCGGTGATCAACCTCCTGCCGCGCCTCAAGGACGGCGAGCGGATCCAGACGCTGCTGCCGCTCCGCGACCTCGCCGCCGACGGGGCGCTGTTCTTCGCGACCCGCCGCGGGCTCGTGAAGCGGACGGCGCTCGACCAGTTCCAGAACATCCGCGTGAGCGGCATCCAGGCGATCCTCCTCGAGGAGGGGGACGAGCTGGTCGACGTCGCCCTGCTCCGCGGCGAGGCGACCGAGATCATCCTCGCGACCCGCGCCGGCCAGCTCGTCCGGTTCCCCGTCGGCGACGTGCGCCCGATGGGCCGCGCGACGTACGGCGTCATCGGCGTCCGCCTCTCGGGCGAAAAGGACGACCGGGTCGTCGCGATGGCGCCGGTGAGCCCCAAGCTCCCGACGCTCCTCTCGCTCACGACGACCGGCTACGGCAAGCGGAGCCCGACCGACGACTACCGGAAGACCCGCCGGGGGGCGCTCGGCGTGCGGACGATCCGCACGGGCGACCGCAACGGCGACGTCGTCGCCGTCCTCCCGACCACGGAGGCGTCGGAGCTGCTCGTCACCACCCTCCGCGGCATCACGATCCGGATGAACGTCGCGGGGATCCGGGTGCAGTCCCGCAACACGCTCGGCGTCCGCGTCATCCGCCTCGACGAGGGCGACGCGGTCCGTGACGCCGTCACGCTCGCCCCGTCCGTCGACGAGCCCGACGCCGCGGCGCCGGACGACGCCGCGCCGCCCCCGCCCCCGGCCGACGCCCCGGACGGCGGTGCCGCGGACGAGGCGGCGGTGGACGGCGAGGCGCCCGCCCCGGAGGTCGACGACGCCGACGAACCGCCGGCCCCGGGGTAGGACCGTCCTGCTCTGCCCGAAGTGCGGCTCGGCGCAGATCGCGCTGATCGCCGGCTCGATCCTGGGGCAGGTCTACCGCTGCGCGCGGTGCGACTACGTCGGCTCGCTCGTCTTCGAGACCGAGCTCGGGGCCGACGGCGCCCCGCCCGCCGCCCCCTGACGGGTCAGCCGTCGGGGAGTCCGGCCGCCGCTCCCTCGGGCGTCGCGGGCGGCGCCGACCGCATCGCGCGGGCGCGCGCCACGAGCTTCAGGGCGCGGACCGTCGGCCCGACGTCGTGCGTGCGCACGACCGCCGCCCCCCGCTCGGCGGCCAGGACGGCCGCGGCGACCCCCGCCTCGAGCCGGGCGTCCGCGCGCGGCTCGTCGGTCGCCCAGCCGAGGAACGACTTCCGCGACGGGCCGACGACGACCGGGACGCCGAGGCTCCGCAGCTCGCCGACGTGCAGCAGGAGCTCGAGGCTCTGCGCCGCCGACTTCCCGAACCCGAGCCCGGGGTCGACCAGCAGCTTCTCCGCCGGGATCCCGTCGGCGCGCGCCGCGTCGATCGCCCCGGCGAGGGCCCGGAACACCTCGCGCCGGAGGTCGGCGTAGACGAGGTCGGCCTGCATCGTGGTCGGATCGCCCCGCATGTGCATCGCGATCGCCGCCGCGCCGCTCCGGGCGACCGTCCGTCGCATCGCCTCCGAGCGGAGCCCCTCGACGTCGTTGACGAGGTCCGCGCCGCCGTCGATCGCTTTCGCCGCGACCTCGGCGTGGCGGGTGTCGACCGAGATCGGGACCGAGAGGCGGCCGGCGAGGCGGGAGAGGACCGGGGCGAGCCGCGCCCACTCGGCGTCCGGGGAGACCGGGGCGGCGCCCGGCCGCGTCGACTCGGCGCCGATGTCGATCGCCCCGGCGCCCTCCGCTTCCATCGCCAGCGCGCGCTCGACGGCGGCGGCCGGTTCGGCGTACCGTCCGCCGTCCGAGAACGAATCCGGCGTGACGTTCAGCACGCCGAGGACGCACGGTCCGCGGTCGAGGGCGAGCGCCCGACGGGCGCCCGGGACGCTCTTCGGGGTCGGCGCGGTGAACGCCCGCAGCGCCCGGTCGACCTCGTCCGCGAGCGCGTGCAGGCCGAACGGCTGGCGCCGCAGCTTCGGCAGGAGGTAGCGGTACTGGCCCCAGGTACCGAGCAGCACGACCGGGGTCGCGGCGACCGAGTGGTCGGCAACGCCCCGCGCGTGGGCGGCGTCCCCCCCGACGCCGAGCATCTCCTGCTTGAGGAGCGGCGCCGCCTTCAGCGGCACGTCGTCGAGGCGGACCGGGAAGATCCGACCCTTCCGGGTCATGATCCCGACCCCCTCGGGGTCGCTGTCGGTCGCCTCCAGCTCCCGGGCAACCTCGGCGAGGGAGTCGAACTCGAGGACGCGCGCGCCGAAGCGGTGGGGGGAGGCGGGGGCGGGCACGGCGGGGGGACGCCGGTCGGCGCCTAAACGCCAGCGGCCCGGCGGCACCGCTTTCCGCGGACGCACGGTCCGTTCGGCCGCGATGCGGGGCCGGCCGATCGTCGTCGCGGTGGAGGGGGCCTCCGGGGCCGGGAAGAGCACGGTCGTCGCGCGGGCCGCCGACCGGTTCGGCTGGGTGCCGCTCGCGGAGGCGTACGACCGGCTCGACCCTCGGCCTCGGCTGGACGTACGGTCGGACGCGGCCCTCGCCCGGCTCGAGCGGACCCTGCTGGACGAGGAGGCGCGCCGCTTCGACGTCGCCCGGGCGCTCTGCGCCGGCGGGTCGACCGTGATCGCCGACACCGGTTTCCTCGGGCCGCTCACCTACTCCGCCGGGCTCGTAGCGCTCGGGGGGCTTCGCCCCGCGCGGCTCGCGGACCTCCTGCGTCGGGCCGACCGCCTCCGTCGGGACGGACGGTGGGGGATGGCGGACCTCGTCGTCGTGCTGAGCACCTCCCCCCGGGTCCGCGCGGCGCGCCAGCGCCGGGACCCGATCCGGCACCCGCCGGCCCTGGCCGCGCGGCACGAATCGGTCGGCCGCATCGAGGAGGCGTTCTACCGCGCCCGGCTGGGCGCGGAACGCCCGGGATACGTTCGGTCGATCGCGGCCGGGGGCTCGATCTCGCGGATCATCGCGGCCGTCGGTCGCGCCGTCGGAGCGGCCCGTCGACCGTCCGACGCCCCGGCCGCGACGCGCGCCGCGCTCCGCCTGCTCCGGGCCGTCGCCGCCCCCGGGGGAGGGCCGTTCGTCGCTCCGGCAACCGTTAAGAAGAGCCCCCTTCCTCCCGTCGCCCCTTCGCGATGAAGCCGCTCGACGCCCTCCAGCAGAGCCTGCACAAGCGCGTCCTCGTGGAGATGCGCGGGGGTCGCTCGTTCCGCGGGACGCTCGACGGCTTCGATCAGCACCTCAACCTCGTCCTTTCGGGGGCCGAGGAGGTCGTCCACGACGTCGTCACCCCCCGCGCGGGGGTCACCCTCGTCCGGGGCGACTCGATCGTCTACATCTCGCCGTAGGGAGAGAGCGGTATGGGAAAGGGGACCCCTTCGCGACGCGGCGGGAAGATCGTGCACATCATCTGCCGGCGGTGCGGCCGCCACTCCTACCACCGCCAGAAGGGCGCCTGCGCCTCGTGCGGCTTCGGCTCGACGGCCCGGCGCCGCGGCTACGACTGGGCGAAGCTCCGCTGATCCGACCGGCGACCGAGGGCCGGGGGCGCGAGACCGCCGGCTCGCCCGCGATCGAGAACCTCAACCGGCGACGCACGGCCCGGCGGATCCCGACCCGGGGTCCTTCGACGGTCCGCGGGCGCGGTCCCGCCCGAGGGAGCAGCCGGATCCGCGAGCTCTCGACCACGTCGGCCCCGTCGTCCCCCCGCACGAGGCCGAGGGCCCGGCACAGCCGGCCCGGGCCGGAGGCGTTCGCCGGCGTCGATCCGACCGGCACCCCGGCCCGCAGCAGCACCGCCTCCCCCGGCCGGGTCGTCACGTTCGCACAGACGACCTGGTGGATCCGGTAGACGTACAGCGTACCGGGGCCGGCGAACATCGACCGGTTCCGCTCGGTCCGCCCGCGATAGGCATGGCTCGCCGGGTCGTGCGCAACGTACGCCTCCGTCTCGACCAGGCGGACCGATCGCGCCCGACGCCCGCGACCTACCGTCAGCACCGTGCCGAGGAGGTCGCGCGCGACGTCCGCCGTCGGACGGTCGAAGAACCGCCGTCCCAGGCGGCGAGCCTCAGAGGATCTTTCCCCGGTCACAGAGCGGAGTCCCGTCGACCGTCACCGAGGCGTCCCCGATCGTGATCCAGGAAAGGAACCGGCACCGGTTCCGGCCCCCGTACAGCGAATTGCCGCCGACCGCGAGCGTGACCGTCCCCGCCTCGAGGTCCTCCGCCTGGGGCACCCCGGCCGGGAGGGTGGGGTTCAGCCCGAGCCCGAACAGCGAGACGACCTCCCGGCCCCGCGGGGCCGCCGCGAACTCCGTCTCGAACGATTCCCCGCCGTCGGTGTACCAGTACGTGCGCAGCCGGCCGCGATCGATCTCCCACTGGGCGCCCTCGGCCCGGCCCGTGGAGAGGTAGCTCGGGCGGTTCGCGACCGCGGTCCCCGACGTGGAGTCCTCCGCGACCGCGACGACCACGGAGCCGGCGGGGGACGTGGCGAGCACGCGGCCCCGGCGCCGGTCGTCGGCGTCGACCCGCCCGTCGTCGGTCCACGGCGTCCGCCCGGCGAGCCGAAGGCGGACGTCCGTCCCGTTGCTCGCCGTCACGTGGATCTCCCGGCCGCGGGCGAGCAGGGCGCTCGCGCGCCGGGCGTCGCGGCCGAGCGTCTCGTAGTCGGCCGTCGTGATCCCCCGGATCAGCCGGCTCCGCCAGAGCGCGCCGGGGACGCCCCACTGCTCGGCCTGGGCGTCGGAGGCGTACCCGAGGAGGCAGCGGATCCCGCGGATTCGGCTCGACCGCGCGAGGCGGAACCAGTCGTCGTCCCGCGGGGCGAACGGCGCGCGGAGCTCGCTCGGGAGCGCCCGCAGCCGGGGTCGGTCCGCCGGCCCGGGGAACAGCACGAGCGCGTCGGCCCGCCGGACGGCAGCGCGGACCGTCGGGGAGAGCCCGGCCCAGTCGCGGACCCGACGCGGCGACTCCAGGCTCCGCCAGAACGTCCCTTCGTCCTCGAGGATCAGGAGCGGGTTCGCCCCGACCCGCCGCGCCTCCTCGACGACCGCCCCCGCCCACGGGAGCGTGTGGCTCCAGGAGGCGACGACGAGGTGCTCTCCCCGCCGGAGGCCGAGCGCGGCGCCGACGATAGTCCGTCCGACGGCGCCCGGGCTCCCCGGCAGGGTCGCCATCGCCGGACCCATCGCCCGGACCGATTAAGCGTTCGACCGGGACCGGAGATCGGCGACGATCTCGGCGGCGGACGCTCCGGGCTGCGCCAATGCCCGCGCCGCGGCGACGACCACAGCCCCGCCGTCGTCGAACGGCGGCGAGAACCCCTCGGGCCGCACGCGCGGCCACGGTCGGCCCCACCCTCCGCGCCGGTCGGCCGCGCGTCGCACGACCTCCCCCAGACGCCGTCCCCGAGCGAAGTCGGCGAGGTCCCGCCGCACGTCGACCGGCCAGCGGGCCCGGCGCGCCCGGGCGAGCAGGGCGACGATCTTCTCGGGACGATGCCGGCGACGCGCCGGGCCGTCCCCGAGGACGCCGTTGAAGTACAGGAACGGCCGCCCCAGCTCGAGCGCCTCGAGGAGCGAGCGGCTCCCGGTGACGATCCGAACCGGGGCGTCCTCGAACCGTCGGCGCCAGACGGCGGGGGCCCAGGGCGTCGTGGAGACGACGACCCCCGGCGGCGGGGCGGTGCGCCAGCTCCGGGGGCTCCGGACGATCAGCGCGCAGGGCGTGGGACGGCTCCGCAGCGCGGCGGCGACCTCCGGGAAGATCGCCTCCGCGCTGGCCGGGCTCGCGTACCACACCCACGGGGCCGGCGCCGACCGGCGCCGACGGACCGGCCGTCGACCGTCGATCCGCCCCGACCAGAGCGGACCGGTCTGGACCGCTTCGGGAAACTGCCGGGCGAACCGGCGGTCGCGACGGAACGACGCGAACAGGTGGAGCACGTTCGCGCGGTCGAACGCGCGGAACCGACGGAACGCCCGGTCGAACGTCGCGACCTCCCCCCGCCGCCGGGCGCGGGCGGCGGCCGAAGGGATCGCCCGGGCGCGGACCCCGCCCTCGCGGAACCGCTCGACCGTCTCCTCCCGGACGGTCAGCGTACGGGCGAACTCCTCCAGGCTCACGTGGATCGTCCGGTCGGAGCCGTACGCCCGCTCGATGTCGGCCGCCTCCTCCGCCCACGGCCCGGGCCGACCGAGGGGGGGTGGACCCGCGGGCGCGGCGCTGATCCCCCAGGCGGGCGAAACGGTCAGCGCGGCGCCGGCGGCGGGCGGGAGGCGGTCGATCCGGCGATGCGGCGGCCACGCCCACGGCCCGTCGACGTGGCGCGGGAGAGGGCGGCCCGGCCGGCGGTAGAGCCGCACGGGCACCCCGGCCCGGGCGAGGCGTCGGCCGGCGGCGAGCACCTCCTCGATATCGCCGAGCCCGCCGCCGACGACCGCCGGGAAGAGATACGCCTCGACGCCGGCGGCGTCGGCGGCGCGGCTACCCGACCGGCCGGTAGAGCGTGAGGATGCCGATCGCATGGCGGAACCCGGCCGCTTCGAGCGCGGCGCGTCCCCGAGCGTTCGCCTCCGGGACCATCGCGACGACCCGCGGGACCCCGCGGGCGGTCAGCCAGTCGACCGCCGTCCCGACGAGGGCGCCGACCGCCGCCGGGTCGGCCGTCTCGGCGACGATCGGCATGCTGAGGTGCCCGGCCTCGGTCGCGGGGCTGCTCGACGCCGACAGGTGCGCCTCCGGGCCGTTCCCCCGGTCGACGACCCACGCCGAGGAGGTCATCCCGAGGATCTCCGAGACCCAGTTCGACCCGACGATCTCGCGCGCCCGGATCGGCAGGACGCGCTGGACCTCGGCCGGGGCGCTTCGCTGCGCGATCTCGGCGAGCGGTCGGGCGTCGGAGCGCCGGAACGGGCGCACGGCGCCGGTCGGCGCGGTCGGGCGCCCGGCCGGGGCGGTCCCCCCCGGGGGCGGCGTCTCTCGGACGAAGTAGCCGGTGGTCCGGAGGGTCCGGTACCCCAGCGACTCGTACAGCCGGCGTGCCGGGGCGTTCCCTTCGAGCACGTCGAGCGCGATGAACGGCCGGCCGCGGAGGGCGGTGGCGGCGCGGGCCGCCTCGAGGAGGTGGCGCGCGTGGCCCTGACGGCGCTCCGTCGGGTCGACGACGACCATGCTGACGTAGCCGGTCCCCTCCGGGTAGGTGAGGAGGGTCGTCCCGACGATCGTCCCGCCCTTCGCCACGACGAAGAAGCGGTAGAGCGGCCGCCCGACGGCCCGGAGGAGGCCGAGGAGGAGCCGGGTGTCCCACCGGAAGATCCGGCGGACGACCTGCTCGAACCCCTCCGGCCGCGTCCCGAGCAGCCGCTCCTCCTCCGGGAACTCCCCCTTCAGGAACCGGAACACCTGGCCGGTGTCCGCGGGAGCGAGGTCGCGGATCATCCGTCGTCGTCTCCGTCGGCGCCCGCCGGGATCGCGCCGTCGAACAGCTCGCGGACGGTCGGCACGTCCCGGCCCGCCCGGATCTCGGGGAGCGGCAGGAGCGCCCGGCGGTCGAGCTCCTCGTCGCTGAGGCGGTCGCGGAGCTCGCGCAGCGTCCGGGCGACGAACGGATCGAACGCTCCGCGGACGACCCGCCCGAGCGCCTGGACCGTCGCGTCGAACAATCGGCTCTCGGCGTCCGTCCCGGCCCGGGCGGCCGCCGCCTCCGCCGCGGCCCTCGGGTCGGGGGGAGCGCAGTCGGTGAGGGCGCGGAGCAGGAGGTCGCGCGCGCCGTCGTCGCCGAGGCGTCCCAGCGACCAGACGACCGCGAGCCGCACTTCGGGGTCGGGGTCGCCGAGCGACTCCCGGAGCCGGGGCGCCGCCGCGACGACCCCGAGCTCGCCGAGGGCGTACGCCGCGCCCCGTCGCGGCCAGGCGTTCGGGTCGTCGAGGACCGCCGCGAGACGACCGAGGTCGTCGGGTCCGCCGACCGCCCCGAGGGCGATCGCCGCCGCCCCCCGGACCGACCACGCCGGGTCGGCGAGGTGTCGGCGGGCCGGTTCGGCGCCCGCGGGCTCGCGCATCTCCCCGAGGGCGTGGAGCGCGCAGACCCGGACCCACGACGCGGCGTGCTCCGCATCGGCGAGGATCGCGGGGACGGACGACGGGTCGCCGATCTGCCCGAGCGCGACCAGGACCGCGGGCTTCTCCCAGGTGCCCGGATGCCCGAGGATCGTGAGGAGCTGGGGGACGGCCGCCCGGTCGCGGTGGCGTCCCAGGACGACCGCGGCCGCCGTGCGCACCCGCCGGGCCGGGTCGTCGAGGAGACCGCGGAGCGTCGCGAGGCGGGCCGCGTCCGGGCCGCGGCCGAGCGCGAGGACCGCGGCGCGGCGGACCCGGTCGGACGGATCGGCGAGGCACGGCTCGACCGCGGCGAGCGCGGCGGAGTCGCCGACCCGGCCGAGCGACTGGACGGCGGCGAGCCGCACCTCGGGCGACGGGTCGTCCCGGCGGGCGACGAGCGCCGGCACGGACCGCGGGTCGGCGACGACGCCGAGGGCCGATGCCGCGCGGGCGCGGACCGACGCGACCGGATCGTCGAGCGCCCGTTCGAGGTCGGCGCGGCTCTCGGGCCGGCCGAGCGCCCCGAGCGCCTCGACGACCGCCGCGCGGACGCTGTCGTCCGGGTCGGTCAGGGCGGCCGTGAGGCTGCCGCGGGCGCGCGGGTCCCGCCGGAGGCCGAGGGCGACCGCCGCGGTCTGGCGGATCCCGGGGGTCGCGTCGTGCAGGGCCCGGAGGAGCCCGTCGAGCTCGGCGGCGGCCGCGCGGGCGCTCGGGCGGGCGGCGGCGGGCCGCGCCGCCCGCGCCGACGCGCCGCCGGTCCCCTTCGACCGGCGGGCGGAGGGCGGGTCGACGACCCGCGGTCGGTCCGGCATCGCCCCTTCCAGCCGCCCGGGGGCTAAAAGCCGGCGCCGGCCGGGGCGAGCGCGCGCTGCGGGAGCGCCTCTGTCGAGCGGTACGGCGACCGCTCCGGCCGCGTGGGGGCGCCCCACCGGGCGAGGAGCCCCTCCCGTTCGACCCCGAGCGGGGCGAGGAGCGTCTCGGCGGCCCGCGCGAGGATCTCGAGGTACGCCCCGGCGTCGTACCGCTCGTCCCCGGTGAGGAGCTCGGCGGCCCGGACCCGGTCGCGGTACGACCGGCTCCGCCGGTCGAGGACGACGAACCGCACCTTCTCGCCCGCGTCGCGGACCGCCCCGGCGGCCGCGAGCTGGCGGAGCGCGGCGACCGAGTCGGTGAACGTCACGAACGCTTCGGGCGCCTGGCCGATCCGGTGGGTGATCAGCAGCTCGTCGACCGGCCAGTCGCCGGCCGCGAGCCGCGCGGCGAACAGGTCGGCCCGCGCGAGCGCGCGCGGGAGGAGCGCCCGCACCCCGTCGGCGTCCCGGGCCCGGCGGAACAGCGCGAGGAGCTCGAGCTCGAACCGACGGACGAGGGTCGTCGTGTCGTGCCGGCGGCCGCCGATCCCCCGCAGCTTGAACTCGCCGTGCTCGTAGAGGCCGTAGTAGCGGTTCGGCACGCCGAGGCCGTGCGTCACCGCCGGCAGGAAGACGATCCAGCGGTAGCGGCCCTCGTACTCGAGCGGGAGGTCGAACCGCTCGCTCATCCGGCGGGCGAACGCCGCCGCGTCCGGCGCGCGGTCCGGGTCGATCGGCCGCAGCCAGAGCGAGTCGACCATCCCGTGGACGGCCCGGTAGCCGGCCCGCTCCGCCTCGGCGACGAGCGACGCGAGGAGCTCCCGCGCGTAGGCGTTGATCGCCTCGTGGCACTCGATCCGCCCGAACCGCGCGTTGCGGTACCCCTGGTAGCCGAACGCGGTGACGAGGACCCACTTCAGCATCTTCACCCGCCGCTTCAGGCGGGCCGCCTCCTCCGGGTCGACCCCGGGCGCCGCGCGGGCGGCCTTGTAGGCGAGGCGGCGGGCGAGCAGCGGGGCGAGCGTCCGCGGGATGAGGCCGACCCGCCGGCGGCACGACCGGTAGCCGAGCCCCGGCGCCCGCCGCGGGCTGTCCGGGCAGCACCGGCAGTCGAGCGTCTCCGCCGACAGGTTCTCGCGGACCATGATGTGCGGGTAGAGGCTCGCGAAGTCGAACTCGTCGATCCGGTCGTGGACCCCGACGGGCGGCAACAGGATCGTCCCGCCCCGGTCGGCGGCGACCAGGTGGCGGCCGGTGCGGAACTCCTCGGGCCGGTTCTTCTTCCACGGGGCGTGCGCCCCGAGCCGGAACGCCTCCGCGATCTCCATCGCGGTGAAGCAGGTGCCGGGCGACTGCCGGACGACCGTCTGCAGCGACAGCCGCGACAGCCGCGCGGCGTCGACGAGGCCGGCGACCGAGGCGTCGTCGTACAGGAACGAGCCGTCGCGGTCGATGTGGAACCGCCCCGGGATCGGGAACGACGCGGGGCGGTGGAGGATCCGTCCGTACGACTCGAACGTGCTCGCCGGCCGGGCGGCGCGGAGGGCGACCGCCTCCCGGCCGAGGACGAACCGGTCGGGCCCCAGGCCGAGCGCCGCGGCCCGCCGGTACAGCCACGGCAGGTCGAACGAGTCGCCGCCGTCGGAGAGGAGGATGTCCGGATCGGCGCGGGCGATCTCCGCGACGACCGCGGGGAGCAGGTCGTCCTCCGGCCCGTCGAGCGTCACGTCGCCGACCGTCACCGCACCGATCCGGCCGTCCGGGGGCGGGATCCGACCCCGGCGCTCGCCGGCGATGCGGACCTCGAACCGCGCGACGGAGAGCGGCGGCAGCGCGTAGTCGATCGCCTCCGCCGGCTCGGTCGGGACGAGCGTGCCGTCCCGCACGACGACGGGGGCGAACGGGTACAGCCCGTGGTCGAGGTGGTACAGCTGGGGCGCCGTGAGGTCGACGTCGTACAGCGAGAAGTCGACGAACCCGCCGAGCGCGTCGATCGCGCGGGCGAGCGCCCGGCGCGCGGCGTGGCGCGCGGGGACGACCGCGAGCACCGGCCGCGGCCGGCGGTCGTAGAGCGACGGGCGGCCGCTCCGCCGCGCGACCGCGGCGACCCGGGGGTCGTCCGCGAGGCGGCGGGCGAGGTCGGCGAGCCGCCCGCGCGGCCCGGTGACGAGGAACGGCGGGCGGTACTCGACCGCGCTCCGCCGGACGCGGCCGGTCGGGCGCTCCTTCACCCAGCGGACGACGGAGCGGCCGTCGGGGCTCTCCGTGACGTCGAGCAGCCAGCCGTCGGGCGCCTCCGCCTCCACGGTCAGAGGCGGGGCTTCGCGGCCGCCGGCTCCGCGGGGAGGCGGCGGGCGAGGTCGGTCAGGACGGAGAGCAGGATCGACTCGAGGAGGTCCGGGCTTCCGACGTGCGTCGCCTGGGCGGCGTACCGCCGGGCGGCGGTCCGGACGAGGTCGAAGGCGCCGCGCTCCTCCGGGGTCGGGAGAAGGCGGGCGAACTCGTCCCAGCGCTTCATCCGCTCCTCGAGCGCCTGGCGGTACGTCGGCACGGTGCGTCCCATCCGATCACCTCCTCGGCCGGCGCGGGCTCGCCGAACTCCTCGATCCCCCGCTGGCCGGCCGCCCGCGGGACGAGGGCGAGCCGGGCGTCGCTCCGGAGCGCCCGCGCCCGCAGCGTCGTCGGCCCCCGCTCGAACCGGACGAGGTCGGCCCACCGCGGCCCGCCGTCGTCGAGCCCGACGAACCGGGCGGGGCCGTCCGGCCCGAACGTGAGGAGGAGCGGCACGTCGACCGACGCGAGCAGGTCGGCGAGGGTCCGGGCGACGTGCCGCAGGAGGGCGTCCCGCTCGTCGGGGGGCGTCTCGCCGTCCCAGAAGAGCGTCGGGAGGTCGTGGCCGACGAGGATCGTCGGCGGGTGACGGCGCGCCTCGCGGGCCCAGCCGTCGACGAGCGCGACCATCTGGTGGGCGGTGAACGCCCGGGCGAGGCGGATCCGCTCGAGCGTCTCGTCGGCCCCGAGGCCGAGCGACCGGCCGAGCTCGCCGATCCGGTACGGGTGGAACCGGTTCGCGCCCTCGAGGAGCGAGATCCGGCCGCGGGCGAGCGCGCTCCCCGCGTACAGCATCTCGAGGATCGGGTCGACGGCGGCGCGCGCGCCGCACCAGAGCGTCGCCTCGCCCGGCGCGAGTCCGCGCGCGAGCCACGGGAACAGCGCCGGCGCCTCCGGCAGGATCGACGCCGCCGCGCGGCGCCGACGGCCGGTGCGGGGCGGAAGGCGGAGCCGCGGGCGGGGGATCGGCGGCGACGGGAGCCGCTCCTCCGGGGCGAACGGGGCGGCCCAGTCGGCGTCGTCCGGCGCGAGGACCGGCTCGACCGTGAACGTCCCGACCATCGTGGGCTCGACGGCCGCGGGCGCTCTAAAGCGGCGGTTCGGGGGCGTTTGAAACAGGCCGGGGACGGGGCGTTCCGGGCCGAGGTCCGCCGCTAGTCGAGCCGGGAGCGGACGACGGGCGCGACGCCGAGCAGCTCGGCGAGCGAGCGGCAGTTCGTCGCCGCGTCCCCGCGAAAGTGGTTGTTGAAGAAGCCGTAGACGACCGGGACCTCCTCCACCAGCCTCCGGACCCGCGGGACCCACGCGGCGAGCTCGGCGGCGGAGTACGTGTAGTCGTACCAGAGCGGGGCGCCGTGCCCGTGCCAGCGGAGGTAGGCGAACGGCGCCGTCACCTCGAGCACGCTCGGCAGGTGCGGCCCGTCGATCACGACGTGCGCGAGGCCGAACTCCCGCAGGAGCGCGTACGACGCGGGGACGAGCCACGACCGCTCGCGGAACTCGACCGCGACGGGGAGGTCGCGCGGGAGGCTCGCGTAGAAGGCGCGGACGGTCGCGACCTCGAACGGCAGCGACGGCGGCAACTGCAGGAGCGCCGCGGCGAACTTCCCGGCGTCCCGCAGGGGCTTCAGCACCGCGAGGAACCGGGCGAGCTCGTCGTCCGTCCCGACGAGCCGCCGATCGTGGGTGATCGTCTGCGGGAACTTGGCGGCGAAACGGAACCGCGCGGGGGTGCGGCGCGCCCACGACTCCGCGACCGACGGGGGCGGGAGGCGGTAGAACGTCGTGTTGATCTCCACGATCGGGAACAACCCGGCGTAGCACCGGAGGCGGTCGGAGGCGCCGTGCCGGGGGTAGACGGGACCGACCCATTCGGGGTAGTCCCAACCGCTCGTCCCGAGACGGAGCTCCCCCATCGGTCCCCCGGACGGGCACGACTCCGCCGGCGCGTATAGCGGCGAACGGGAGAGGACGGAACGGGCGTACCCCGCGCGGGAAACCCTAATAGCTCACCGCGCCCGGTCGACGGCCGGTCGGTGCCATGGTCCAGGTCGACATCGACATCGCGAAGTGCACCGGCTGCTCGCACTGCAAGGACGTCTGCCCGACGAACGTCTTCGACCTCAGGCCGCGCGCCGAGGTGCCGGACGTCGTCGACGACCCCGCGGTCGCCGCGAAGTTCCAGTTCCGCGGCGAGAAGTCGATCGCGATCCGGGGGCCCGAGTGCATCGTCTGCGAGGCGTGCCTGTTCGAGTGCGAGGGCGAGTGCATCCTGATCACGGACGACGAGCAGCACGTCCACCACTCGACGTACAAGTGAGGTCGACAGGGCCGTCCGGCGAGGACGGCGTCCGGTCGCCGAGTAGCCGTTAAATAGAGCGGAACCCCGCCGGCTCCGCCGTGCCCGAGAGCCCTACGGAGCCTGGCCGCACGCTCGTTCTCGGCGAGCGGGAGCTCGCGATCGGCTTCCGGCTGATCGGCTTCCAGCACGTGATCGAGGTGTCGCCCGAGACGGCGGTCGCGGAGTTCCAGCGCGCGATGGGCGACGAGCGCTACAGCCTCGTCATCGCGAGCCAGTCGATCCGGCCCCGCCTCACCGAGGCGCAGCGGGCGCACGCGGACAGCACGCTCCACCCGCTCGTCGTCTTCGTCCCGACGCCCAGCGGAGAGTCCGAGGTCGAGAGCATCAACGACCTCGCGAAGCGGGTCCTCGGGGTCACGCTCGCCGTTCCGAACTGAGGAGAGGAGCATGGGCGGGGTCGTCGCACGGGTATCCGGTCCGGTCGTCATCGCCGAAGGGCTCGCGGACGCGAAGATGTACGACGTCGTCCGGGTCGGGAACCTCGGCCTGGTCGGGGAGATCATCCGGCTCGTCGGGGGGAGCGCGACCGTCCAGGTCTACGAGGACACGACGGGCATCCGGCCGGGCGACCCGGTCGAGAACACCGGTCAGGCGCTCAGCGTCGAGCTGGGGCCGGGCCTCCTGAAGTCGATCTACGACGGCGTCCAGCGGCCGCTCGACGTCATCCAGAAGGCGAGCGGGGACTTCATCGCGCGCGGCGCGGTCGTTCCGCCGCTGGACGAGAAGAAAGCCTGGGAGTTCACTCCGACGGCGAAGGCCGGCACCGAGGTCGGCCCGGGGACGATCCTCGGGACCGTCCAGGAGACGCCGCTGATCCTCCACAAGATCCTCGTCCCGCCCGGGGTGACGGGCACGCTCACCGAGCTGAAGGCCGGTACGTACACGATCCGCCAGCCGATCGGCTCGGTGCGGACCGCCGCCGGGACGACCCCGCTCTACCTCTCCCACAAGTGGGTCGTGCGGGTGGCGCGGCCGGTCCAGCAGAAGCTCGCCCCCGGCATCCCGCTCGTCACCGGCCAGCGCGTGATCGACTCGTTCTTCCCGGTCGCCAAGGGCGGGACGGCGTGCATCCCGGGGCCGTTCGGTTCGGGGAAGACCGTCACGCAACAGCAGCTCGCGAAGTGGGCCGACTCCGACATCGTGGTGTACGTCGGCTGCGGCGAGCGCGGCAACGAGATGACGGAGGTGCTGGCGACCTTCCCGAACCTCGTCGACCCGAAGTCGAAGCGCCCGCTGATGGAGCGGACGGTGCTGATCGCCAACACCTCCAACATGCCGGTCGCCGCCCGCGAGGCGAGCGTCTACACCGGGATCACGATCGCGGAGTACTACCGCGACATGGGCTACGACGTCGCGCTGATGGCCGACTCGACGAGCCGGTGGGCCGAGGCGATGCGGGAGATCTCCGGCCGGCTGGAGGAGATGCCGGGCGAGGAGGGGTATCCCGCCTACCTCGGCCGCCGGGTCGCGGAGTTCTACGAGCGCGCCGGCCGCGTCGTCACGCTCTCGCCCGACCAGCGGGCCGGCTCGGTCACGGTCGTGGGCGCCGTCTCGCCGCCCGGGGGGGACACCTCCGAGCCGGTGAGCCAGAACACGCTCCGGGTCACGCGCGTCTTCTGGGCGCTGGACGCGGCGCTCGCCCAGCGGCGCCACTTCCCGTCGATCAACTGGCTGCAGAGCTACTCCCTCTACGTCGGCGACCTCGAGCCGTGGTACCGCAGCGAGCTGGCCCGGGACTTCGTCCAGCTCCGGCAGCGGGCCCTCGAGGTGCTGCAGAAGGAGTCGGAGCTGCAGGAGATCGTGCAGCTCGTCGGCGTCGACGCGCTCCCCGAGCGGGAGAAGGGCGTCCTCGACGTCGCACGGATGATCCGCGAGGATTACCTGCAGCAGAGCGCCTACGACGACGTCGACACCTACACCTCGATCCAGAAGCAGTACCGGATGCTCCGCGCGATCCTCGCCTTCGGCGACCGCGAGCAGGAGGCGATCGGCAAGGGCGCCTCCGTCGCGCGCCTGCAGGGCCTCCCGATCCGGACGCGGCTGTCCCGGATGAAGTGGATCCCCGAGGCGGAGCTCGCCGACCAGTTCGACGCGCTCGAGCTCGAAATGGCCGCGGACATCGCCTCCGCGACGGGAGGGGCGTAGCGATGGCCGGCAAGAGCGCGGCGGGCGGGCGGGCCGACGTCCCGCTCGACTACAAGACGGTCGACCGCGTCACCGGCCCGCTGCTGTTCGTCCGCGAGGTCCAGGACGCCGCCTACGGGGAGATCGTCGAGATCACGCTCCCGAACGGCGAGCGCCGGCAGGGGCAGGTCCTCGACTCGCGCAAGGGGCTCGCGATCGTCCAGGTGTTCGGGCCGACGATGGGGCTCGACATCGAGACGTCGAGCGTGAAGTTCCTGGGCGAGGTCGCCCGCCTCGCCGTCTCCGAGGAGATGCTCGGCCGCGTCTTCAACGGCCTCGGCGAGCCGCGCGACGGCGGACCGCGGATCGTCAGCGAGACGCAGCTCGAGATCGTCGGGAACGCGATGAACCCGTACTCGCGCGAGGAGCCGAGCGAGTTCATCCAGACGGGGATCTCGACGATCGACGTCAACAACACGCTCGTCCGCGGCCAGAAGCTCCCGATCTTCTCGGGGGCGGGGCTGCCCCACAACCAGATCGCGGCGCAGATCGTCCGTCAGGCGAAGCTGCGCGACTCCACCGAGGGGTTCGCGGTCGTCTTCGCCGCGATGGGGATCACGAGCGAGGAGGCGAACTACTTCCTCAAGGAGTTCGAGTCGACGGGAGCGCTCGAGCGCGCCGTCGTCTTCCTGAACCTCTCCTCCGACCCGTCGATGGAGCGGGTCGTGACGCCGCGGATGGCGCTCACCGCCGCCGAGTACCTCGCCTACGAGAAGGACCTCCACGTGCTGGTCGTCCTCACCGACATGACGAACTACTGCGAGGCGCTCCGCGAGGTCTCGGCCGCGCGGGAGGAGGTGCCGGGCCGCCGCGGCTACCCGGGGTACATGTACACCGACCTCGCGACGATCTACGAGCGCGCCGGCAAGAT
>DATJZK010000107.1:0-29296 GCA_035499145.1 Thermoplasmata archaeon | reverse complement strand
CGCCGGAAAGGGTTGGTCGGGCCGCCCTCGGGGGAAGGACGCCCGACCGCCGGGACGTACCACCGTCAGGGGCCCGCAGACCCTCGGGGAAGGCGGAGCGGCGGGCCGACGGACCCGGACACCGGGTCGGCCGGGCGTTCGGAGCGGCCGGTCGCCCCGGACCCCCGACCCGGCTCGGTCGCCGTCGGTCTCACCGCCGTCCGGCACGACGGGCCACCGGGCTATACACCCTTGGTCCGGACAAACCGCACCAAACGGCCTCGAATTATCCGTCGAAGTTTGCCACGGTGGCGCGCTATTTCGCGGGCGAGCCGGCCAGCACCCAGCGCTCGTACGCCGCGAAATCGAACTCCCGGCCGAGGAATCGGCGGACGAGCTCGGCGGCCGGCCGGCGGCTGCCGGGCTCGAGGATCTCGGCGACGTACCGCTCCGCCATCGCCGGGTCGGTCAGCGAGCCACTGCGGTGGAACGGCGTGAGCAGGTCCCGCGCGATCACCGCGGACCAGAGGTAGGTGTAGTAGCAGGCCGAGTAGCCGGTCAGGTGGCCCCAGGCGGTGTGGGGGTGGTAGGCGGGGTCGAGCGGCACGGGGCAGCGACGGTCCCAGATGTCGCGGAACACCGCGGTCGAGTCGATCCCGGCGGGGTCGCGGCGGTACAGCTGCAGCGAGATGTCGGCGAGGGCGACCTGGCGGAGCTGTCGTTCCGCCCGTCCGACCGCCTCGGCCGCCGCGAGGCGCCGCACCAGGTCGGCCGGGATCGTCTCGCCGGTGTCGGGATTCTTCGCGAAGCGCGAGAGGGTCGCCGGATCGCGGGCCCACTCCTCGAACAGCTGGCTCGGCGCCTCCACGAAATCGAGCTCGATGTACCCCATCGAGGTGTACAGCCACGGACCGTGGCCGCTGAACAGGTTGTGGAGAAGGTGGCCGAACTCGTGGAAGAACGTGATGACGTTGCTGTATTCCATGCGCGCCGAGTCGACGGGCGTCCCCGGGTCGAGGAAGTTGCAGACGAGCGCCGCCTGCGGGAGGCCCCCGGACGCCACGCCGGTCCGGATGTCGAACTGCGCGGCGTGGTTGTACTTGTTCGCCCGGGGGATCAGGTCGAGGTAGCATCGGCCGAGCGGCACCCCGTGGCGCTCGACCGCGTAGACCTCGACGCTCGGGTGCCAGACCTCCACCCCGGACTCCCGGCGGAACGAGAGGCCGAACAGCTCGCCGCAGAGCCCAAACAACCCGTCGCGGACCGCCGGATAGGGGAGGTACGACCGGAGCACCCGGGGGTCGACCCCGAACTCCTCCTCCCGGATCCGGCTGTCGTAGTAGCCGTTCCCCCAGAAGCTCGCGTCCCAGGGCGCGAGCGCGGCCGCCGTGGGATCGTCCTGTCGCCGGCGCTCGAGGAACCGCACGTGATCCCGCCGGGCCGGCTCGGTGAGGAGGCGGTCGAGCCGGGCGAGGAACTCAGCGACCGCCTCCGGCCGCTCCATCATCTTGTCCTCGGTCGCGAACTCGGCAAAATCGGCGTACCGCAGCAACCGGGCGAGCTCGTGGCGCTCGCCGAGCAGTCGGTCGAGCACCTCCAGGTTCTCCGGATAGGCGACATTCAGCGCCTCCGCGAGCAGGCGCCGACGCACCTCCCGGTCCTCGCAGCTCTCGAGCACCGGCATGACGTCCGGGTATCGGGTCGTGAGCCGGATCGTTCCGGTCGGACCCGGCGGATGCGCGGCGAGGTAGTCGTCGGGGAGCCCCTTCAACCGGTCGGCTCCGTCGACCTCGATCGACCGCTCTCCTTTCGCGATGTTGCCGCTGAACTGGTTCGCCGTCTGGTCGATCCGGTTCGACAAGGCGACGAGCCGTTCCCGCCGCTCGGGCGGCTGCTCGACCCCGGCCCGTCGCATCTCCCGAAGCATCTTCTCGACGGCGAACCGCGCTTCCTCGGTGGAGCCGGCGAGATCGAGCGCGCGCAGGGAGCGGTACAGCCGCTCGTTCAATCGAAGTTCGTTGAAGAACCGGTCGGCGGCCTCGGAGACCTCGCGGGCGACCCGACGGACCTCGTCGTCCGGGTGGACGTGGAACAGGAACGACCCGTGGTTGGCGATGTCCCGCGCAGCCACGAGCGCCCGGTCGAGCGGGGCAAGGAACCCCTCGATCGTCGGCGGGCTCTCCGCGCCGAGGAGCGTGTCGATCTCTCGTCGGGCCTCCTCCAGGACCTCGCCGGCGACGCGGCCCAGCGCCTCCGCGCCGAGCGAGAACGGCATCCGGCCCAGGGACACGGTGCGGGCAGGGACCGCACTGGCCAACGCCACGCCTCCCGCTCGGGGAGGACCGCCCGCCTATAGCCGTGACGCGGCGGAGGGCGACGGGGTTCCGTGGGTCCCGGGGGCGGCAAGGGGAGGCATCGCTTCCAGCAACCCTTCGAGGAGGCCGACCGGCGGGCAGCCGAACCGAAGGAGCGCGTCGTGGAAGGCGCGCTGGTCGCCGCCGAACTTGCCCGCCAGCAGGCGGCGTCGGACGTCGAGGATCGCGAGCTTCCCGAGCGTGTAGCAGAAGTACTCCGGGTCGAACGTCCCCCGGACCGCCTCCCGCTCCGCCGGCAGTCGATCGAGCAGCCCGTCCTTCTCGAACAGCGCCGTCGCCTGCGCCACCGTCCAGCCGGCCGTGTGCATCCGGATCGAGGCGAGGAGGCGGCAGTCGCGGAGCAGCGCATCCAACAGCTGCGTCACTTCCGCCGCGACGGAGCCGGCGCCCAGGCCGGCCTCGATCGCGAGCTGCTCGGCGTAGTGCGCCCAGCCTTCGACGAACGACGGCGACGCGTAGATCTTCCGGGTGAGCGAGCCGGCGTTGGCGCGGAAGTGCAGCGCCTGCAGGTAGTGGCCCGGGTACACCTCGTGGACGGCGGTGTTCCGCAGCATCGACCGGTTCATCGTCCGGAGCCACTCCGACTGCTGCTCGGCCGTCCAGGCCGGGTCGACGGGGGTGACGTAGTAGATCCCTTCGGTCGTCTGCGCGTCGAACGGGCCCGGTCCGTTCATGCTCGCGGTGGTCGTCGCGCGCGCCCACACCGGAGACTCCTCGACCCGGCAGGCGACGGGGCCGGGGATCGAGACGAGCCGGTGGTCGTCCACGAACCGTCGACACTCCTCCACGTACTCGCGAGCCGCGGGGATCAGGTCGGCCGCGGTCGGATGGTCGTGCTGGACGTGCGAGATCAGCGCTGAGATCGGCAGGCGCTGCTCGCGAGCGATCTCCTCGAGGCGGGCCCGGTTCCGTGCGAGGTCCGCCGCCCCGGCCTTCTCGAGGTCGGCGAACGGCGCCTCGATCCCTTCGCGAACGAACAGGAGGCGCTGAAACCGCTCCGGCCCGAGGGCGAATTCCGGGGTCGCCCGGACGAGCTCCTGCTCCCGGAGCCAGTCGAGGAAGCTGGTGAGCGCCGCTTCGGCCGCCACGCGGGCCGGGGCGACCCGGTCCCCGAGCCCCGCCTGGGCCGCGAACGCTTCGGCGTCCCGGAAGTGCGACGGCAGTCCGGCTCCGATCGACAGTGCCAGCTCCACGAACGGCCGCGGGAGCGGGCCGGCCAGGCGCTCCCTCCCCTGGGCGAGCAGCGACGGCACCGCCCCGAGGACGCGGGCGATGGCGTCGACCCGCATCGGGGCCGGCGCGTACTCCCGACAAAGGTACGCCGTGAGGGAGAGCGCTCCCAGGTACGACATCGGGTTCCGCTCGAGCAGGCGGGCGTCGCGGAGGTCGAACGAGGACCCTTCGAGGACGAGGCGCAGGAGGAACGCGTCGACCTTCCGATCGGCGTCCAGCCCGTCGAGGTCGATCGCCGCCAGGCGGCCGCGCAGCCGGTCGATCGTCGCGCCCCACCGCGCCGTCCCTTCGGCCGAGTAGTCCGGCAGGCGACCGTCGTACTCGTGCCGTCCGAGCGCGACCGCGAACGGCGGCTGGAATTCGAACAGCGCGTCGGCCGCTTCACGCTCGAGCGTTTCGAATCCGGGATCGACCGCCATGGGCAGGCGGTGGGAGGAGGACGGGGTCAAAAAGGGTCGCGCCGACCCGCAGGCGAGGCGCTCACTCCACCCACGTCATCCGGCAGTTGGGACAGTGACCGTTCTGCAACGGCGTGCGGCAGACGAAGCAGGTCCCGAACGCCGACGCGGGCCGACGGCTGGGCGGGGGGGGTTCCGCAGCCGCCTGAGGGAGCGGGGGCGGAACGACCGGGGACGGTTCGGCCGCCGGGGGAGGGACTGCGGGCGGCGGGCTTGGAGCGGAGCTGTTCGGGGTGGGTGGAGGGACCGGGGGCGGCTCGGCCGGGGGCGAGGGCGGCGTGACGCCGGGCGCCGGCTCTTCCGCCGTCGTCTCGTCGGGAGCACTCGGCTCCGGCCGTCGGCGCCGGAAGAACATCGTGCGATGAGGAGACGCGCCGATTCATTACTCCTCGGACGAGCGCCGGGCACCGTTTTCTTCCGTGCCGGAATGGCACGCCGTGGCCGACACGCCGTCCGACCGACTCCGGCGGCTGGGAGCGGCGCTCCCGGCGCCCCCGAAACCGGCCGGGACCTACGCCCCCGTCGTCCGCTCCGGAACCTTGGCCTGGGTCTCCGGCCAGATCGCGACCGAGGCGGGTGCGGTCGTCCGTCCCGGGGCGGTCGACCGGGACCTCTCGGTCGAGGCGGCGCAGGAGGTGGCGCGACGCGCGACGCTCCAGGCGCTCAGCGCGCTCGCGGCGGCGCTCGGTTCGATCGACCGGATCCGTCGTGTCGTCCGGGTCGGCGTCTTCGTGGCGGTCGCACCCGGCTTCCATCGGGAGCACGAGGTGGCGAACGGAGCGACGCAGCTGCTCGTCGATCTGTTCGGGGAGGATGGGCGTCCGACCCGCTCGACGGTCGGTGTCGCGGGGCTCCCGCTGGGGGCCCCCGTTGAGGTCGAGCTGCTCGTGGAGACCGGGTAGCGCCCGTGGAGCCGACCGCTTGGCCCGGAGTCTGGCGCGAGGGCCGAGCGCTGTACACGCGGAACGCCGAGCCCGGCCGCCGCGTCTACGGAGAGGCGCTCCGGATTGCGGACGGCACCGAGTACCGCGAGTGGGACCCGTTCCGGTCGAAGCTGGCGGCCCTCCTCGCGAAGGGCCCGCCCGCGTCCGTCCTGACGCCCCCGACCTCCGTCCTGTACCTCGGGGCTTCGCACGGGACGACCGCCAGCCATCTCTCGGACCTTTGGCCGACCGCCCGGCTGTACCTGGTCGAGAAGAGCCCCACCTCGTTCGCCCCCCTCCTCGCCCTCGCACGGCGTCGGACCAACCTCCTCCCGATCCTGGCCGACGCGCAACTCCCCGAGCGGTACCTCGCGGACGTCGGCGAGGTCGACCTGCTCTACCAGGACGTCGCCCAGCGCGACCAGGCCCGCATCTTCGTCGGCAACGCCGCGGCGGCCCTGGCCGAGGGCGGCCGGGGGATCCTGATGCTCAAGGTGCGCTCCGTCACGCAGAGACGGCCGGCGGCGGTCGTCGCCCGGGAGGCGCGTCGCGAACTCGTCAGTGGAGGCCTGCGGGTCGAGGCCGAGGTCCCGCTCGCCCCGTTCTCGCGCGAACACGTCGCCCTGGTCGTTTCCCGGTAAGCGCTGCTTCCACGCTTCGCCGGGCGATGCGCCCGGATAAACCCTGGGCCGCTCCCACCGCGGGGGAGGTACACGGTGGTCGCGGCACGGCGTGGTGCGATCTGGGTCACCCACCTCTCGATCGTCTGCGTGGTCGCCGGTAGCCTCTGGGCTGGCCCCGGGCCTTCCCCGAACGCCGTCGCGGCCCCGTCGGCGATCCGGCCCATTCCCTCCGATCCCGTCCCGCCTCAGCTCGCGGTCGCGCCGAACACCTGGTGGATGACGGGGGGATCGACGGAGCCGCTCGTGGCGACCTGGGAGGGGGTCCCCCCGGGGTGCGCCGTCGTCCCGCTCTGGTTCCGGTGGTCGTTGGCCGCGGGGGGCGCCGAGGGGTTCCTTACCTCGGACAATGACTCGACGGCGAACTTCACCGCGGCGGGCACCGCGAGCGGCAGCACGACGGTGAACGTCGCCGCCGCCGGCGACCTGCGGTGCCGCTCCGAGCGGACCGGGGAGTTCGCGACCGCACGCTCGACGATTTCGGTCGACGCCCCGCTCGCCGTGCAGGGATTCCGGGCAGCCCCCGACCCCGTCGCTCCGCCGGGAGAGATCTCCGTCTCGGGAACGATCGCGGGCGGGACCCCCCCGTACGCGGTGACCGTCGACTGGGGGAACCGCTCCAGCTCCCGCGCGGTGGAGTTAGACCCCGGGAACTTCTCGCTCTCGGGATGGCCGGGTCCGGGCCCGGTCGTGCCGCGGGTCACGGTCGTGGACGCCGACGGCCTCGTGGCCCACGCCGTCTCGCCCGAGAACGGGACGGGCTCTCCGACGTTCTCGATCGCCATCGACCCGTCGGCGTTCATGGCCGTCGTGGGCCAGTCGATCGAGTTCCGGGTCGTCGATCTCGGGCTCGTCACGAACTTTTCCGTGCTGGAGGTCTGCGAGGACGCCCCGGCCGGCACCCCGGCCCGAGCCGCCTTCGCCGGCTCGGCGTTCGCCTGCGTCTTCTCGTCCCCGGGGTTCGCCAACGTCTCGGTGCTCGCCGTGCAGGCGGCGCCGCCGTTCCTGACCGCGTTCGCTCAACTCCTCGAGCCGGTCGTGCCACCGCTCAGCGTTCGCCCCGCCACGCCGCAGATGACGGTCGAAGCCGACCGGCCCGCATACGTACCGGTGGCGGTGCTGGGGGGAGTTCCACCGGTCCGACTCGCGTGGTCGACGGTCGGTAACGATTCGACCGGACACCTCGTCGCGCCGCTCGACGGGGTCGAGCTCCTCCCGCTGTCCCCGTCCATCCCCGGGGACGAATCGCTCGTCGTGCACGCGGTCGACGCGCAGGGGGAGGTGACGGACAACGAGACGGTGCGGATCATCGTCGACGCCGGGCTCTCCGCGGCCGCGTCCGTCGCCGCGCGTCCGGATCCGAACGGTTCGAGCCTTTCGGTCTCCTCCACGGTGCTCGGCGGGGAGCCGCCGTTCTCGTGGCTGATCGCCACGTCGATCCCCACAGAGGGTACGGCCGACCCCGCCGGAAACCTCAGTTCCGAGGCGACGTTCGGCTGGAGCGGCCTGATCCGGGCCGAGGGCTCGATCACTGCGGTGACCATCGTCGCGGACGCGGCCGGATCGATCTGGGACGTATCGCAAAATGCGAGCGCGGTCCCCGCATTGCAGCTCGCCGTCGCTCCGGTCCTCCCGGGCCCGGCCCCGCAGCTCTCGATCGAGATCGGCGGCGGGCTCCCGCCGTATCGCTGGTGGGCGAACGACACGCGAGGGGATCGCTGGAACGGTACCGAACCGACCGACGGCCGGTGGAACCTGAGCGGCCTCTCCGCGGCGTCGCGGCCGGTCCTCCTGAACGTAACGGTCGTTGACGCCTTGGGGGTCCGGGCCCGCGGCTCGGTGCAGGTCCCGGCGGGGGTCGGCGGAGCGGCCGAGGCCGGAGCGGCGGGCGACGCCCCCCTTCTGACTGTGGGGGCGGTCGCCGGGATCGGGGTCCTGGCCGTCTGGTGGTGGTCGAGACGACGACACGCGGATCGTCCTCCGGAGCCGGCCGACGCGGCGCGGGTCCTGCACAGCATCATCGAGCCGGCGGACGGAGCCGATCGCGGGGTCGTCGAGCTCCTCGCCGAGGAGCAGGGAGTGCCGGCCGAAATCGTGCAGCAAACGCTCGACCGACTGATCGCCGACGGAACGATCCGTGCCGAGCGGGGGGCCGACGGAGAGGAGATCCTGGCCTGGCGGGGGGCGGAATGAAGGCGAATGCGGGGTCGGTGGCGGCCGGTCTCGTCGCCGGACTCCTGCTCCTCGCGCCCGCAACCGTCGGATTGGCCCGGCCCGGAACCGGCCCGTCCGACGGCCTCGCCGGCGTCCACGGCGGCGGCGCGGGGCCGGTCGCCAACTTCACCGCGGCGATCAATCGGCTGGTCGAGCTGGTCGGGGTCGCAGGGAGCGGCATCCTCGCGCTCGTCTGGGCCCGCGTCGCGTTGAGCTGGTTCTCGAACGATGTGTCGAAGAAGATCCAGGCGAAGGACCGGGCCCGCGACGCCCTGATCGGCTCCCTCCTGTTCACGGCGGCGGTCACCGGCCTCGCCTGGGGGCTCGCCCACTGGGTCGTCACCGGCACGTAGGGGTCGGCGGTGGGGGCGATCGATCTCGGCAGCATCGTGCAGGCGATCCTGTTCCTGCTGTTCGCGGATCTCGCCGCCCTCGTCGCCGCCGTCATCGGGCCGACGTACGACGAGCTGCTCGTTCCGTCGCTCTCGCCGACGTCCCTGTTCCCCCCGCTCGGCGGCGGCGGATCGGGGAACTACCTGGCGCCGGCCGCCCAGTTCTCGGGGTTCCTCATCGTCCACGTCGTCGATCCGGCGGTCGCCGTGCTCGTGCTCGGGGTGGCGGCGCTCTACCTCGCTCGGGCCGTCTCGGACCGCTGGCGGGCCCAGCTCGACGGGCTGCTCCCTCGGCTGGTGCTCGGGATCCTGGGGGCGAACTTCGCCGTGCCGATCGGCGGAGCGATCCTCGGGGTCGCCGGTGCCCTCTATCCGGTCGTCGCGGGCTGGGACGGCGGGGCGTGGCAGCATTGGGTCAACCTCGCCGGGTCGGGCGAGCTGCGGTTCTCCTGGGACAACGGGGTCCTCACGTTCGTCCTCGCGCTCGTTGAGTTCTTCGTGGTCTTCGGGCTCCTCCTCGCGGTCGGGGTCCGGGACGCGCTGCTCGGCGTGCTGCTCGTGCTCCTCCCCCTCTTCTCGCTCGTCTGGCCGTTCCGGCCGCTCTCCCCGTTGGCCCGGCGCGCGTGGCTGCTGTTCGTGGAGCTTGCGTTCCTCCCGTGCGTTCAGGTGGTCCCGCTCGAGCTCGCCGTCCGGTCCCCCGACGCCGTGATCCTCGTCGCCTACCTCGGGATCGCCCTCGCCGCTCCGTTCCTGCTCTCGATCGCCGGCACGAACGTCGGCTGGATCGGATTCCCCTCCCCGGCGGGAACGAACGGACCGGCGGTCCAGCGGTCGCTCGGCTCCGCGACCTCCGGCCCGGCGCGACTCGCCGCGCCCGCCACCGAGGTCCCGGCGCGCGCATCCGCGCCGGCGATGCGGGCCGCGGGCGGCGCGGTCCGGGCCGCAGGAACGGCGTCGGCGCCCGCGGCGGCTCCCCTCGCGTTCGCCGAGCTCGTCGGCCACGGCGCCGCGCACCTCGTCCGTCACGTCCGGGACCGGGGAGCGAGCCGACCGCCGCGACTCCCGCCGCTCCGACCCGGAGGCGCCGGATGAGATGTCCGACCCCGATCCGGAGGTCCGGGCGCTCCTCCCGGAGCGACTCGACCGACCGCTGCGGCTCGGGCCGTTCCCGTCGGCCCGTGACGCCCTCAAGTTCCTCGCGTGGACCGCGGTCGGAGCCCTCCTGGTCCCCTCCTCAGGCCCGGCGATCGTCGTTCCGTTCGGGCTCGCTGGGCTTGGGGTGGCGATCGTCCGCATCGACGGCCGTGCCCCGGACGACTGGGTGGTCCGCCTGCTCCGCTGGCAGGTTCGCCGTCTCGGGGGACGGGAGCTCGTGACGCCGTCCGGGACTCCTCGGAGCGGAGAACGTTCGATCGTCCGGCGTTCGGACTCGCTGCTGGCCGTCGTGCGCACGGCGGGCGTGCCGCTCGCCTACCTACCCCCGGCGGAACTGGCGCGGCGGTTCGAACTGTACCGGGATCTCCTCCGGGCCCTCGGCGGACCCGCGGCGATCCACGCGGCGCGGACCCCGATCCATCCCGCCCCATACCTGCCGGCCGAACCGGCGCCACCGGGTGCGGAGGGGGTCTCCCGGGCGGGGTACCGCGAACTGGTCGGGGTCATCGTCCGCCGTCGATCGCTCCGGCAGGTCTGCGTGGCGATCGGTCAGGCAGGCACGGACGCCCGGTCGCTCTCGGCGCTGGAGGCCCGCACGGCGGAACTGATCGGTCGCCTTCGGGCGCTCGGGCTGCGACCGACCCGGCTCCGGGGGCATGCGGTCGAGGAGGCGCTCCACCGGATGGGAATCCGGGTCGAGGGGCGGCGATGATCCGCCCGGGCCGCCCGACCCGTCCGCCGCTCGCGCTGGATGCGTTCGGCTCGGCGGCCGGCCTCGCGATCGTCTGCGGAGCGCTGGCGATCGTCGTTCCGTTCCTCGTCGCCGTGACGGGCACGCTCACTGCCATCGCAGTGGCCGCCTGGGCGATCGCTCGGGCGTCGGGGGAGGAGGCACGCCGGCTCCGTCACAGCTCGACCGCGGCCGCGGCAGTGGGGTTGGCGGTCGCTGCCGTCCTCTACCTGGCGCCGCCACCGCACTTCGGGCCGTACCGGGCGCTGGTGCTCGCGCTCGTCACCGCCGTCTTCTGGGCGAGCGAGACGGGCCGCATCGCTCTCCTCACCGGGGCCGGACGATGAGGAGAGAGCGTACCCGCGAGGAGGGGAGCTCCTGGGTCCGCGTGGGACGGAGGTACCTGGCGCCGCTGCTCGTGCGTCGATTCCCGCCGGAGGTGCCGTTCGGGTTCCTGGGCCGCGTGGTGCCGACCGACGCGGACGTCGACGTCGTCCTCGAGATGCATCGGATCCCGGACGCCCGGGCCCTCGCCCTCGCGCACGGCGCGGAGGCGGTCGCGGAGGCGGAGCTGGCGGCGGGGGGTGGCTCCGCCGCCGCGGAGCTCGAGGTCGAACGCGCCGCCGCCGAGGCCCTCGGACGGGACGTCGCCCGCCGGGCGCAGGAGCTCTGGAGCGTCGGGCTGCGGTGCGTGGCGGCCGGTGCGTCCCGGGCGCGGGCCGAGGCCGAACGTCTCCGACTGTCCGAACGGTTGGCGCAGTACGGCTTCCGGACCCGGGTCCCGCGGTTCGAGGCCGGCGCGATCCTCGCGGCCACCTCGATGGCGGCGGACGAGCCGCGGCCGGAGGGATACTGGCAGACCCTCCCCACCGACGGGCTCGCCGCCCTGTTCCCGTTCGCCGATGAGTCGGTGCTCGAACCGACCGGGATCCTCGTCGGCCTTTCCCTCGCGAACGCGAGCCCGGTGTTCCTCGACCGCTGGAGCCACGCCAGCCATTCGTGGGCGGTGTTCGGGACGACCGGCGCGGGCAAGTCGTTCGCCGCGGCGCTCACGGCCCTCCGATCGCGCTGGGTCCGCCCGGAAACGCGGCTGATCGTCCTCGACCCGCTCGGGGAGTTCACGCCGCTGGTCACCGCGATCGGGGGGACCGTCGTCCGACCGGCAGCCGGCGGCGACGTTCGATTCAATCCGCTCGATCCCGACTCGACGGGAGGCGACCGCGACGAGAAGGCGCTCCGGGTCGTCGGCATGCTGCGGGCATTGTTCCCGAGCGTCCGGGACGAGGAAGCGGCGACGTTGGCCTCCGCCGTGCACCGGCTTTACCGGGGAACGGCCGAGACACCGACGTTCGACGACCTGATCGGCGAGGTCGAGCGCGCGCCCGGCGGCCCGGGACGGCTCGGCACGCTCCTCGAGGTGTTCCGATCGGGGCCGCTCGCCCGAGTGAACGGCCCCACGACGTTCGCGAGCGATGCGCCGACCGTCTCGATCGACCTCTCCGGCCTCGCCGAGGAGGAGCTGCCGTTCCACCTCGCCTACCTCCTCGACTGGACGTACGGACGCCTCCGCGCGCCCGCCGGCCCGTCGTTGGTCGTCCTGGACGAGGCCCACCTCGTCGCGCGGCACGACGCCACCGCGGAGTTCCTCGACCGGCTCGTCCGTCACCTCCGCCATTTCGACGCCGGCCTCCTGCTCGTCTCCCAGAACCCGGACGATTTCCTGGCGCGTCCGAGCGGGCGGTCGATCCTCCGGAACGTCTTCGCCACGGCGTTCCTCCGCCTGCCGGAGGTATCGCGCGAGACGCGGGAGTTCTTCGGGCTCACCCCGGCCGAGGCGGAGTGGCTGCCGAAGGCCCGGCTCCCGCGCGACGCCGGCTACTCGGAAGCCCTCTGGCGGGTCGGCGAGTGGCACCTCCCGCTCGCGATCGTCGCGTCGACCCCCGAGTACGAGTTCCTCCAGTCGACCCTCGGGCGCCGCCCCGGGCGCGACCGTTGAGCCGATGCGTCTCCAAGGGCGGCTTTATACCCCACGGGGCGACCGCTCCCAGACGTGGCCGAGGAGGCGACGTCCGACGGCCCGGCCCGCCGCCGCGCCAGCTGGAGCCTGAAGGCGATCGTCGAGGACGTCGCCGGTCGTCCGATCGGGGAGCTCCAGGACCCCGGGCGGCCGGTCCATCCGTACCTTCGCGGGAAGGTCGACGGCGCCCCGACCGCCGGCGACCCCGCGGACGAGGAGGCGCCGTACGATCCCGTCGAGAACCTGTATCCCCCGCTCGTCGGCCCGACCGGCCGCGCCTACCACGGTCCTGCGCACGAGCACCACGCCGAGACGCTCGACCGCCATCGCCCGGAGCCGCCGACGAACGGGGGGCGGGGACGCGCCCCCGGGCCGTCCCACCGACCGGAACGACTGTACCTTCACTACCTACTGCTCCATGTCGACCGCCTGAGCGACTCCGGACTCCGGTACCTGCTCCGCACGGTGGAGGAGGAGATCGCTCATCGGGAACGGTCCGCCCCCGCGCCCGAGCCCGCGGCGCCCCCCGCCGCGGCGCCCCCGCCGACCGCCGCGCCCTGACTACGGACCCAGGAGGCCCCGCCGGGCACCCTCGGCGAGCAGCGCTCCGAACGTCGGGCCGTCCCACTCGACCCCGATCGCGTTGCGGCCTGCTTCCGCGGCCGCCCAGACGGTCGTGCCGGTGCCCGCGAACGGATCGAGCACGGTCTCGCCGACCGCGGAGAACATTCGGACCAGCCGGTCCGCGAGCGGCGTCGGGAACGCCCCGGTCCGGCGACCGGCCGAACGCTGCCGGGCCCCGCGGATGTCGCTCCAGACCTGGCTGAACCAGCGGTCCCGCTCCGCGCGGGTGAAGCGACTCGCGGCCCTCGACGCATCGTGCGGGGTGTACCGTCGGGGATCGCCCCGGCGGAAGACGAGGACGAACTCGCAGTCGAGCGTGACGTAGGCGTTCGGGGGCAGGAAGCCGGAACCGAGGAAGGCGTTCGGGCGGTTCGTCGGCTTCTTCCAGAGCGCGTACGGCAGCGGCCGGAACCCGACCCGCTCGGCCGCGAGCAGCGTCTCGGCGTGGTTCGGCCAGAGCCGGAAGCCGTCGTCGGCCCGCCGGAGCGCGTCCCCGATCACGACGACCAGAAGGCCGCCGTCGACGAGGACGCGATACGCCGCCCGCCAGGCGTCCTCGAGCACCCCGTGCATCGAGCGGTAGTCGTCGGCCCCGAGCGCGCGGAACAGGGCGTCCCACTGCGGGACCATCGGGTGCGGCGGGGAGGTGACGATCAGCTCGACGCTCGCGTCGTCGAGGCCGTCGAGACGGCGGGCGTCGCCACGCAGGAGGCGGACCCGACCGCGGGGCGGCGCCGCCACGGGCGCGCCGAGGGGAGGAGGGGTTTATACGGCTCGCCACTCGACGCGCCATGCGGATCGAGCGGCCGGTCCTTCAGGTCGCCCTCGACTTCGAGAACCTCTCCCGGGCCCTCGCGGCGGCGGGCGAAGCGGTCGAGGGCGGGGCCGACTGGATCGAGGCCGGCACCCCGCTCATCAAGAGCGAGGGATTGGACGCGGTCCGCGCGCTCAAGAAGGCGTTCCCCGACCGGTGGATCGTCGCCGACATGAAGGTGATGGACACCGGGGCGTTCGAGGTCGAGATCGCGGCGAAGGCCGGGGCGAACGTCGTGACCGTCCTCGGCGCGGCGGATGACGATACGATCGCCGAGGCGGTGCGGGGCGGGGAACTGTACGGGGCCGAGGTGATGGTCGACCTGCTCGGGGTCCCCGACCCGGTCGGCCGGAGCCGGCGGGCGGCGGAGCTCGGCGCCGGGGCGGTCTGCTGGCACGTGGGGATCGACATGCAGATGCGGGCGGACGCCCCGTTCGCCCGGCTCGCGGAGATCGCGAAGGCGTCGCCGGTCCCCGTGGCGGTCGCCGGCGGGCTCACGAGCGAGACGGTCGCGGGCGCGGTGCGGGCCGGCGCCCGGGTCGTGATCGTCGGCGGCGCCATCACGAAGAGCCCGAAGATCACGGAGGCGACCCGGTCGATCCGGAAAGCGATCGACACCCAGACCGAGGTGCCGAGCGAGATGTTCCGTCGCTACTCGGCGGACGAGCTTCGCACGGCATTCGGCAAGGTCTCGAGCCCGAACGTGACGGACGCGATGCAGCGCCAGGGCGCGATGCACGGCCTCGCGCCCCACCTCCCGACGGCGACGAGCCGGCTGGTCGGCCCCGCCGTGACCGTCGCGACGCGGGACGGCGACTGGGCGAAACCGGTCGAGGCGATCGACCGGGCCGGCCCCGGCGACGTGATCGTCATCGACGCCGGCGGCGGGACGACCGCGGTGTGGGGAGAGCTCGCCAGCTGGTCGGCCCGCGGCCGACAGGTCGCCGGCGTCGTGATCGACGGGGCGATCCGGGACCTGGACGCCATCCTCGAGATGGGCTTCCCGTCGTTCAGCCGGTCCACCAGCCCGAACGCCGGCGAGGCGAAGGGGCTCGGGGAGATCGGCGTCGAGGTCACGGTCGGCGGCCAGCGCGTCCGCGCGGGCGACTGGATCGTCGGCGACCTGAGCGGGATCGTCGTCGTCCCGCGGGAACGGGCGGTCGAGGTCGCGAACCGCGCCCTTGACGTGCTCGAGCACGAGAACCGGGTCCGCGAGGAGATCCAGCGCGGCTCGACGCTCGGCGCCGTTCAGAAGCTCGAGCGGTGGGAACGCGTCGGCTGAGCCGCGCGACGGCCGGGGCTACTTCGGCCGGAGCGACCAGCGTGTGAGGGCGGCCATGATGACCACGACAACGGCGGTAAGCCCGACCAGAAGGCCGAGGTACTCGGCCGCGGTGTACGGATAGTACGCGCCCGAGCCGAACGCGTTCTCCCGCATCACGTCGACCCCGAGCGAGACCGGGTTCCACGCGGCGACATTCTTGAGCCACCCGGGGAAGAGGCTGGTCGGGAACAACGCGTTCGACGAGAACAGGACCGGGAGGTTCACGAGATTGACCAGAGCGAAGTACGATTCGATCTGCTCGGTGAGGAACCCCAGCGCGATGAAGATGGATGAGAACAGCGCCGTCACGCTGGCCATCGCGACGACAATCTCCGCCGCCCCGAGCACCCCCGCGTGCCCGGTCAGGGTGAGGCCGTTGAGCCCCGGAAGATGGGCGAACAGCAGCGCGATCGCGAAGACGACCGACCCGAAGATCACGCCGCGGATGACCCCCGCGGTGACGCGCGAGCCGAAGATCACCTCCCGCGGGATCGGCGCCGCAGTCTCCTTCTTGAGCGTCCCGAACCGACGGGCGAAGATCACGTTCGCACCGGCGAAGAGGCCGGTGAACAGCATGATGAAGCCGACCATCCCGACGGAGAAGTAGGAGAAGTAGTCCGGCGCACCCAGATAGATCGAGGCCGCAAGGGACGGCGGGGCGTGCACCAGCCCGAGGAGCTTGCCGAAGTTGAGCGCCTGGCCGAACAGGAGCAGGTAGAAGAACGGCAGCATCAGCGACGAGACGATCCCGATCGGGGCCCGGATCCACTTCAGCAGCTCGCGCTGCGTCAGCGCGAGGAACTCCCGGACCGTCACCGGCCGCCCCCCCGGAACCGCTGCACGCGGACCGCCCAGTCCGTCGCCGACGGTCCTTCGTCCTCCCGGTAAGCCCGTCCGGTGAACTCGAGGAACACCTCGTCTAGCGACGGCCGTTTGACGGAGACGGTTGCCAGCCCGACCCCGGCCGCGAGCGCCGCTCCGACCGCGGCGGGGACGATGCCCTCCCCGCGGAGCGCCTTCAGCCGGTACGAGCCGTTCGTTCGAGTGACACCCAGGACTCCGGGAACGTTCGAGAAGGTGGCGGTCGAATCGACATCGTCGTGCGTGGGGGTGATCGTGACGACATCGCCCCCGACCTTCTCCTTAAGCTCCGACGGTGTGCCGATCGCCCGGATCTGGCCGTGGTCGATAATCGCGATCCGGTCGCAGAGGCTGTCGGCCTCGTCGAGGTAGTGGGTCGTCAGGAAGAACGTGTGGCCGTCCTCCTTTCGCAAGTTGCGGATCATCTGCGCGATGCCCGCGCGCGCCTGCGGGTCGAGACCGAGCGTCGGCTCGTCCAGGAACAACACCGGTGGGGTATGGACCAGGCTCGCCGCGATCTCGAGCCGACGCCGCATTCCTCCCGAGTAGGTCTTCACCCGTCGTTCGGACGCCTCGCCGAGCTGGAACAGGTCGAGCAACTGCTGGACCCGGGGTCCGGTGCTGGCCACGGGCACCCCGTACAGCGCGGCCGCGAGCCGAAGGTTCTCTCGGCCGGTGAGGTCGTCGTCGGCGGTCGATTCCTGGAAGATCACCCCAATCCGCCGACGCACCCGGGCGGCCTCGGTCGACACGTCGAGACCATCCACTGTCGCTCGGCCGCGGGTCGGTTGGAGGCCGGTCGTGAGCATTCCCAGGGTAGTGGTCTTCCCAGCCCCGTTCGGCCCCAGGAATCCGAACACCTCCCCATCCTCCACCTGAAAGGAGACCCGGTCCACGGCCGTGACCGACTCTCCGAAAATCTTCGTCAGCCCATCGGCCTCGATAGTGATCGACATCGTTCCCTCGGAAACTCGAGCCCTACTTCGCGAGCGCTTCGAGTCGGAGGGCGAGGCTCCTTAACTCGTCGCTGAGCCGACTCCAGTCATTCCGCGCGGCGGTACGAGAAACGTCTTCGAGATAGCTTACGTAGCCCGAGAGCTCACTCAACACCTCGCCGGGAGTTCGGGGCGTGGCGATCCAGCCGCGGAACCAGCTCTGCTCGCTCCGCGCGCGCGCGGTCACCCCGTAGCGACCGTCCGACCCCTTTTGAATCATCCCGGCCCCCGTCAGCTCCTCGAGGAGCGGGTAGACCGAACCGGGGGAAGGACGCCACCGTCCGTGGGTCCAATGCTCGATGTCGTCGATCAGCTCCGCCCCGTTCCGCGGATTTCGCGCCAACAAGAGGAGCACGCACTGACGAAGTCCACGCTTGTGCTCGTGGCCGCCGAAGCCGAACATCGGAATACCGATATCGATAATCCGATGAAGTACTTAACCGAACCGGACCTCGAGCCTCGCGAGTCTTCTCGTTTCCCGAGGGCGATCACGCGGTGGATTCAATCAGGGACCGGAGAATCGCCGCCCTCGCCCACTGGCCGTCGATTGCCCCTCGCTGCCAGGAGGCCTGGCGGCGGCTCGGCCCGGCCCTATGATGCTGCCAGGAAATCGGGTACTCAACGTCCCAGAGCACTAGCCGCTCGGGATTCGCGAGGGGCAGTGACAGCCTCTCCTTCCCGGCGATCGCGAGCTCGAGGCGAGAAAGGGAGACTCGCCCCTCGGCGTGCTCGCGGAGCGCGCTCACGATCTTCCGAACCATGCCCCAGACGAACGATCGGGCAATCGCGTCGATCTCGAGGCCCCCGGGTATGGAACGGATCGAGACGGACTCTAACTCACGGAATGTGGGCCGACTGCCGGAGAATCCCCGGCCGAACGTCCGCACGTCCACCGGACCGCGGAAGAGCCGGGCTGCACTCCGCCACCGGTCCTCGTGCTCCCCGTTCCACGGTTCGAAGTACCGGTAGACCCTCCGGGTAGGACTCCGTAGGCGAAACGCTTCGGAGACCGGGCTCGCGGCCGCAAAGAAGATCTCCGGAGAGAGCCCGTTGAGCAGGCGGAGCAGGGCAGCGCCCGGCAGGGGGGAGTCGATCAGGAGCGCGTTCGCTCGGGCGCTGACTCCACGGTCGGTGCGGCTTGCGACCTCGACCCGGGTCGCCGATCCATCGCCTTCGAGTCCGGCCCGTCTCAGGCCCGCAAGAATCTCTCCCTCGACCGTTCGCCGGGCCGGCTGTCGAGCCCATCCCGCGAACGAACTTCCGTCGTATCCAAATCGGACGAGCCAGCGAGTCGTGACCGCGCGAGGGCGGGGCACGGTTTAGCGGCAGTGGATGGCCCCGGCCCTCGGTGACAATGTATGTCATACTCCCATGTATGTATTGATATGTAGTCTAAATTCAGTGTCTCTATATCCCGAGTTTCGCTCGGCGGGTCACGAACGACAGCTCGGGGCCGAGTCCCAGGGATTCCGGTCGCCGGCGTAAGGTCGTAACCGAAAGGACGGGATGAAAGGATGAGTGGACCAACATCGAGCGGAGCCCCGAGCGGAACGTCGCCCACCGAGAGCCTCTCGACGCCTCAGCGGCGCCGATCGGGCCAGGTCGGGATGGGGATCGCGGTCGCGATTGCCGTGGTCCTCCTCCTGGTCGGGATCGGGGGCGGGTACTTCCTGGGCACCTCGCTGAACAAGAAGAGCACGACGTCCAGCACGATCCAGCTTACTGAGACCGGTTCGAGCCTGCTGTACCCCCTGTTCAACAACCAGTGGGATGCGGCGTATCATGCCGTGAACCCGAACGTCGTATTGGCACCGGACTCCACGGGCAGCGGCACCGGACAGAGCAGCGCGGAGGGCGGGCTCGTCAACATCGGCGCTTCCGACGCCTTCGTCACCGGTCAGCCGAGCATCATCAACTTCCCGGTCGCCATCTCCGCCCAGCTGATCTACTACAACATCCCCGGGGTCACGCAGCACCTCCGCCTCAACGGGACGATGCTCGCGGAGATCTACGAGGGGACCATTACCCACTGGAGCGATCCGTTCATCGTCGCCGCCCAGAAGGGCAGCGTGCAGCAGGAGCTCAACGCCACGGGCAGCAACCTGATCGTCCCCCTGAAGCGGTACGACGCGAGCGGGGACACGTTCCTGTTTACCTCGCTCTGCGCGATGTCCTGGAGCGGGTGGACCTACGGCTACGGAACGGGCAACCTTTCGGGCGCCCCGTGGACCTCCGAGACGGGGAATTCTCAGATGGCGTCCGGGGTCGTTGCGACCTCGTACTCGATCGCCTACATCGGGATCAGCTACGAATCCAGCACCGGCTCGGTGCCGTACGCGGCCGTCGGCGACAACCTGTCGAACTCGGCCGTGGGCGGACTCGACCCGGCCAACTACATCCTCCCGAGCGCGCAGAACATCTCGTACGACGCGAACCTCGGACTGTCGCACCTGCAGTTCTCGACCGACCAGCTCGCCGTCAACCTGATCATGGGCGGCAGCTACAAGGGCGCGGTCGCCGTTCCCCTCGCGCACGGTTCGTCCTCGACGGGGACCGACCCGACCGTGACGAATCCGAACCCGTACCCGATCGTCAATCTCGAGTACGCGCTCGTGAAGCTCGCTCCGACGGGGCCCGTGGTGACGGCGGCAGCGCTCTCCGCGACGGTCGCCTTCCTTCAGTGGGCGATCTCCGCGGGCAACTACGCGACCTCCGGCGCTGCGTCAGCGTACCTCGACGCGGTGAACTTCGTGCCCTTGACGCCGGCCGTCATTGGGTACGACGAGATCGAGCTCGCCGAGGTCCAGCCGTAGGAGCGGTCGGGCTCGCCGGGGGTCGGTGTGCACCCTTCCCCGGCACCGGAGAAGCTCCGGACACAACCCCTTCCCCCTTCTTCTCCGCCGCAGAGCGGTCCGGCACGAAGCCGGGTCGTTCGGGGGCTTCTCGCGACGCTCCCGTTCCTTCCCGCCCTCGTCCCCGCCGCGATCATCACCGGCATCGTTCTCTCCCTCGTGTCGGCGGGCCTTGAGGCGAACCTCGGGAGCAGTTTCTTCAGCTTCGTTTGGAACCCGGCCCAGAACCATTGGGGCATCGGGGTGTTTCTCGTGGGGTCGTTCCTGACGGCGATCCCCGCCCTGGTCTTTTCCATGGCGATCGGGCTCGGGTTGGGGATCGCGTCGACGTCGTACCTCCCGGCGTACCTCTCCCGATGGCTCGATCCGTTCGTCGACCTTCTCGCCGGGATCCCGAGCGTGGTGTACGGAATCTGGGCCTACGTGACGCTCGCGCCGTACTTCCAGAACTCGTTCAACCCGTGGCTCAATCTCCACCTGGGGGTCATTCCGGGTTTCGGGGGCCGACTCCCGAGCACTGGGGGCCAGGGGTTGCCCATCTCCATCTTCATTCTGACCCTGATGGCTCTGCCGATCACCACACTCCTCATCCGGGACGCCCTCCGCTCCGTCCCCCGGGACTTGTGGGAAAGCGGACTGGCGCTGGGGGCGACCCGATGGGAGGTCGTTCGCCACGTAGCCATCCCCTACTCCAGCCGCGGCGTCCTCAGCGCCGCGCTGCTCGGCTTTGGCCGCGCCTTCGGAGAGACGGTGGCGGTGGCGATGCTGATCGGTGGCGCGACCACGTTGCCGACCAGCATCTACTCCACCTCCAACACGATCCCAGCGACGATGTTCGGTCTCCTCGACTCCGCGCGCAACAATTCGCACTTTCTCTCCGCCCTAGCCGACATGGGACTGGTCCTCCTCGCGATCACTCTCGTCGTCAACATCCTCGGTCGCCGATTGATCTCCAGCGTGTACGCCTACGAGATGGCGGGTCTGTGAGATGGCGACGGTCTCAGCCCACGCCCCCGGACTCGCCCCCGACGACGTCCTGACCCGCTCGAGCGGCCGCCTCCGATGGCGGACCGGGTTTGACACCTGGATGGGGTGGCTCCTGCCGCTGCTGTTCGTGGTCGCCATCTTCCCCATCCTCGACCTCGTCTACTACATCTCGTCGAGGGCCGTTCCGACCCTGACCTGGGCGATCCTCACGAACAGCGACCCGACCGCGATCGACGCCCTCGGCGTTCCGATCGTGACGACCTTCGAGATCATGGTCGTGGCGACGGGGCTCGCCGTTCTGCTCGGGGTCTTCGGAGGGGTGGCGACGGCGGAGTTCCTCTCCCCCGGTTCCGCCGAGTGGATCCGGGCCAGTGCCAACATGCTCGCCGGCGCGCCGTCCGTCGTCGTCGGCTACTTCGGGTACATTGCGTTCGTGACCTACTTCGGCTGGGGTCTCTCCTACATCGCTGGCGTCGTCACGCTTTCGATCTTCATGACCCCGTACGTGTTTCGAACGGCCGACCTCGCGTTCTCCTCCATTCCTCGTCCGATCCGGGAGGCGGCGCTCGGATCCGGTGCCCGACCGTCCCAGTACGTCGTCCGGGTCGGCGCCCCGATCGCCTTCCCCCAGATCCTGACGGGCGTCTTCCTAGCGATGGCGATCGGGGTCGGGGAGACGGCTCCCCTGGTCCTGACGACGACGCACGGCGTCATCGTGCCCCAGACCATCTACTCACCGGTGTCGTTCCTGACGGGGCTGATCTGGTCCGACTTCAGTTCACCGGCGAACTCGGGACTTCAGATCCTGGCGTTCCAGGCGGCCTTCCTGCTGATGGTCATTGTGGTCGGGCTCAATATCGTGGTGCGCTTCATCTCCGCCCGATACCGGAAGCGACTCGAGGGGCTCTACCAATGACAATCCCATCGTCGAACCCACCGGGGGGGTCGGAGGGAAACGTACTTTCGGTTCGGGACCTGACGGTCCGATCCAAGGAACGGACGCTCCTGGACTCCATCTCCCTCGATTTCCCCTCACGGACTCTGACCGCCGTCGTCGGGCCGTCCGGCTGCGGGAAGACGACGTTCGTGCGATCGCTCAACCGGATGGCCGAGCTGACTCCCGGGCTTCGCGTTTCCGGCTCCGTGTCGTACCTCGGCCAGAACATCTACGGACCCGAGGTGAACCCGGTGCTGGTCCGACGTCGGATCGGAATGGTCTTCCAGCGACCGACCGTGTTCCCGAAGTCGATCTTCGAGAACGCCGCCTTCGGACTGCGGCTGATCAACACCGAGGAAAGCGAGATCGACCGCGCGGTCACCGATTCCCTGCAGCGAGCCGGCCTCTGGGAGGAGGTCAAGGACGACCTCGATCGACCGGCCCTTTCGTTGTCCGGCGGCCAGCAGCAGCGTCTCTGCATCGCCCGAGCGCTGGCCACGCGACCCCGAGTGATCCTCCTGGACGAGCCGACCTCCGCGCTCGACCCGGCGGCGACGCAGCGGGTCGAATCGACGATGCAAGGCCTCAAGGACGACCACGTGCTGATCCTGGTGACGCACAACGTAGGGCAGGCCGCGCGAGTCTCCGATCGAGTGGCGTTCCTGCACACGGGCCACCTCGTCGAGCTGGGACCCACAGCCGAGATACTGGAACGACCGAAGGATCCGCGCACGGAGCAGTTCATCACCGGGAGGTTCGGATGACGCCGAGCTCAGGGGGTCCAGGGCGCACGCACGAAGAGGAACGCCGAGAGATCGTCGAACTGAAGCGCCACGTCGCGGAGATGACCGAGCTCGCGGTCGGCATGGTGGCGGACGGGACCCGCGCGCTCCTGGCGGCCGACGGGGAGCTTAGCCGGTCGGTGATCTCTCGGGACGCGCCGCTCGACCGGTACGACCTGAACATCGAGGTCGAGGCAATCCACCTGGTCGCGACGATCCAGCCCGAAGGGCCGGAGCTCCGCACGATCGAGGCGTCCATCAAGATTGCGAACTGTGTCGATCGGATCGGACGGCTGGGCTACGATCTTGGCCGGTACATCGTACCGGCGCCCGAGGGCGCGGATGCGTCGGTCCGCGAGCAGTTCCGGTTGATGGACCAGAAGGCGCGTGCGATGGTCGTCGAGGCGATCGATGCGTTCGTAGCGGGGGATGCCGAACGCGCCCGGGCCGTGTTCGCGATGGACGACGCGGTCGATGCCCTCCATCGGGAGATCCAACAGCGCCTGATCACCCTGCTTCGCAAGGGCGGGGGCGCCACCGACCGGCTGGCGTTCGAACTGCTCGGCGCCCGGCACCTCGAGCGGGTGGCCGACAACGCCTGCAAGATCGCGGAGAAGGCGGTGTATGCCATCACCGGCCAGCGACGGAGCGAGTACCCCCGCACCCGAGGCCCAGAGCGGCCCGCGGCGAACGACCCCGCGGGCGAACCGGACCGGGCCGGCGCGTCGCCGGACGCCACGGGGTCCCCGAAAGCTCCATAGCCCCGGCGCATCGTCCGCCTCCGCCGGGCGTCGGGCGCTCCCGTAGTCTAGTCCGGTCAAGGATTCGGGGCCTTCGACCCCGTAACGCGGGTTCGAATCCCGCCGGGAGCATCCCCCGCCCGCCGATTTACGAAGGGTTCGCGTGTGAATATAGTCTATGGATTCAACGCTTAAGGGTCCGCAATTCCAT
Organism: Thermoplasmata archaeon; assembly: GCA_035499145.1. GTDB lineage: Archaea > Thermoplasmatota > Thermoplasmata > Lutacidiplasmatales > UBA184 > Lutacidiplasma. Next base: position 6,013 of record DATJZK010000107.1, on the reverse strand, counting down.
GGACGCACGCCTTGGTGTCTCGAATGGAAGGGCGAAAGCTCCAGTTGGCCGGCAAGTCGACGTTCCTCGTATCTCTTCCGAAACGGTGGGTCACGAACGCCGGCCTGAAGGCGGGCGACACCCTCTTCGTAGATACCGAAGTCGATGGGTCGGTGTCGGTTCGGACCAACTCGGGCCAGCGATCCGTCGTGCGTCGGAAGGTCTTCCACGAACGGACCGAGGAGAGCCGGGACCACCTCCTTCGGAAGCTCATCGGCGCGTACGTGTCCGGATTCGGTCTGATCGAGGTTCGGTTCGCCCCGGACCGCGGACCGTTCGTCCGGAAGGTCGCCCGGGAGTTCTGCCGGCTCGTGATCGGACCGGAAGTGATCGAGGAGAATCCGAACTCCCTGCTCGTGCAGGACCTCTCGGATCCTTCCGAGCTGAGCTCGGAGAAGTGCCTGCGGCGCATGCATCTCACGGTGCGCGCGATGCTCGAAGACGCGGTGACCGCGCTGGGCTCGGCCAGCTCGACGCTCACGAACGACGTCAAGCTGAGGGGGCAGGACGTGAACCGGTTGTACTGGATGGTCGCCAAGCAGTTCCACCTCGCCCACACCGCCCCGGCCGAGGGAGCTACGGCGACCACGATCCACGGCCACCGCCTCATCGCGAAGCTCCTCGAGCGGATCGGCGACCACGCCCAGCGAATCGCCGCTGCCTCGGAGGTTCTTTCTCGAGAGAAGGGGATCGACCCCAAGCTCCTCGAGCTGCTCTCGGAGGCACGGTCGTCGGCCACCGCGATCCTCGACACGTCCCTCAACGCGCTCTTCACGAGAAACATCGAGATGGCGAACGAGGCGATCGATGCCCGGGTGGAGCACCAGCGGCTCATCGACGCGTTGAAGCAGCGGGTGTCGCTCCGACGGGGCGCGGCCCTCCTGGCCCTCGGCACTGTGGTCGACAGCCTGGGACGCTCGGCGGTCTATGCGGCGGAGATCGCCGAGGAAACGATCGACCTCTCGGTGCTCCTCGGTCCCCCGACCGCGTGACGGGCTACTTCTTCGGGGTTCGCCAGAACGGGCGGCGCTCGTCCTTGGCCGGGATCGGTAGGGACTCGGAGACATCCACGGGGGTCGCCATGGACCCCTCGGCCGCGGGTGGGGTGCCGCCCAGCCCGACCACCTCCCGGGCGGCGAACGTTGCGCGGACGAGCTCGCCATCGATCTGGTAGGCGCGCGTCTCCACGCCGCGCTCCAGCACGGCGTCGGCGACCTCGAGCATCCGTCGCGGGTTACCGCGCGCCCGGAGGTTGATCTCGTGGACCGCCTCGCGGTCGAACGGGTACGTCGGCTCGAGCTCCTCAACGATCCGCTTGGCGAGGAGCTTCTTCGCGAGCACGAGCCTCGCCTCGTCGTCGGAGAACGGCTGCAGCTGGACGCTCCGATTGATCCGGGACGCCAGGGACGGATGGTTCACGTTGAGCCACGCCAGGTAGCTCGCGTAGCAGGTGAACATCAGGAGAACCCCCGGCTTCATCACCGCGGAGATCTCTTCGATCGTCTTCGCGAAGGAGTCCACTTCCCGCATCTCGACCAGGTTGTGGATGTCGTTGAGGAGGAGGAAGGAGGGCGCGGTGGCGTTCAGCGCCTCCCCGATGCGTCGACCGGCGACGTTCGGATCGTAGGTCGCCTCCTTCGACCGGGCGAGAGATCCGAGCGGTCGCAGCCACGCCGGAGCGCCCAGCATCTTCACGTGCCTTGCTTCTCGGGCGGCTTTCTGGAAGGCGTCCGCGAGCCCCTTGAGGACCCAGGGGGTCTTCGACGAGATGTCGAAGTAGACCTGGAACGCCCGGTGCTCCTTGGCGAGCGCTGCGGCCACGAGGAGACGTTCGGTCTTTCCGGACCCCTGAACGCCGGTGATCGCCACGACGGCCCGGTTCTCCTTGTCCAGGACTTCGTCCTCGATGGTTCGGAGCGCCGCATCGACTGACTGATTGACGTGAAAGATCGAGATGTCGTCGAGATTCTCGCTGGCCAGCTCGCGGAACGGGTTGCCCGTCAGTCCGTACCGCTCGTAGCTCCCGGTCGGCATCTTCGGTCCCTACAGCACCCGGCTTCGGAGGTCGATGGCGAGCCGTTGTCCGTCGAACTCGTAGTAGACGTTCCGGTCGATGAACCGGCCCGACATCCATTTCGGGACCCGAAGGAACCGCTGCACCCCCTCGGACCCCTCCCGGGTGTGGAACTGGAGGAAACCGTCGGCGAGGTGCACCGCCACCGCCTCCGAGCGGGGCACGAACATTCCGCGGTCGGTACCCAGGACGACGGTCGTGCCGAGTTCCCGGCACTGGCTGCGGAGCGCCCGAAGGGATTGCGCCAGGGCGTCCGGAGTCAGGTCGAGCGTGAGGAACGAGAAGGAGTCGACGGCCAGAAGACCGCCCGAGGCCCCGAACTCGTCCAACCGCTGGACCGAATCCCGTTCCTGCACGTTGATCCAGGTCTCGGGAAGCACGGTCGGGCCCTGTTCGGCCAGCAGCTGGGAGTGGACCTCTTCGCGGTCGCGAGACGTGACGAACGTCACCGGATCGCCGTTCCGACCTGCGGTGAGGGCCATGTGCCGGACGAAGAATCCTTTCGCGGCGTCCGCACTTCCCTCCACGACCACGACCGAGCCCTGGGTCACCTCGGGCAGGAGAGTGTCGAGACCCGGAATGTCGATCGGGATGTTCATGGAGGCGTTCAATCCCCCGGCGACATAACAGTGCTACGGCGAGCGTGTAAAGGACGACTACCGAGAAGTCGGAGTACTACGCGAAGTTCGTAGGGCGTGCCTAAGGCGCGCTCCCCGGCTAGTCCGGCGATGCGTCGCCGGAGCCGAGACTCCCGGGGTCTCGCGGAGATCGTCGGGACGCTGATGCTCGTCGTGATCGTGGTAGCAGCCGCGACCGCCTTCTCGTTCTTTGTGGCCGCGTACCAGAAGCAGGTTCAGACGGAGGAGACCGTGGTGCACGACCGCGCGCTCGAGAACCTCAAGTTCATCTCGCTCTCGTCCGACGGCTGCGCCCTGTACGACGGGGCGACCCACTCCTGCGCGACCCCGCTGCCGAACGACGAGTTCGCTGAGGTCACCGTCGAGGTCGCGAGCCTCGACATCAACGGGATCGGGGTCACGGGCGTCTACCTTGCCGGGCACCCGGTCGTCAACTACTCCGTCGTGATCGGCCACTCCACGTACACCCCCTGCTTCGACTCGACCAACAAGACCTCCATTCCGTGCCAGGCCGTCGCCCTCCCGCCATACGCGGAACCTCGGTTCATCTTCAACCTGGACAACGACACCGACTTCTCAGCGGCATCGAGCTGCGGTGGGTCGAGGGTTCTCGACTGCCTCTATGCCTTCGGCACGCCGTTCGACTCGACGGCGATCTCGGCCTCGCACGAGCTAGTGCTCGATCTTCTGACCTCGCTCGGAAACTCGTTCGTGGGCACGTTCGTGCCGCCCGTCGCCAAGTTCGGGGTGACGTACGTAGACTCGTGGCCCATCCTGGACGGCTCCGGTTCCTACCAGCCGTCGGGTGGAGTCACCACGAACGCGTCGATCGACCAGTGGGGGTGGTCGGTGCACACCAACAGCGTCGACCAGGACAACGGGAACTACTCGGGGCAACAGACGGAGCTGCCGGCTCCCTTCGTCCCGGGAGCTACCTACTTCATCAACCTGACCGTGACCAACGCGCTCGGACTCGTCGGGACCGCACGCGAAGTCTACGTGGCTCCGGGATAGCACGTCGCGCCCGTAGCCTACAGCGTCACGTTTTCGGAGAGTACCCTTCCGTCGGGAACTCGGTGGTCGGTGGAGCTCGGCGGCATCTCGGAGCACACGATAGGCAATTCGATCACCTTCAATGCCACGGACGGAACATTCGGATTCACGGTCGGAACGGTCACAGGGTACGACGCCACCCCACCCGATGGCCTCGTGACGGTCTCCGGGGGAGCCGTAGGAGAGGCAATCTCCTTTGGTCCCTCCTAGTGAGCTCCGGCTGGACGACCTGCACGAGCGCGGGTCGAGTCCGCCGCGGATTCGTGCTCCAGATCCGATGCACGTTCCACTCGACGGTGCGGGCAAACGGCCGCGTCTACTCGAGAGGGCGAATCGCCCCTATACGGTCTCGTCCAACCTGGCTACTCGTCCGGTTCGATGACCCGACCGGCATGTCTGGACCCCCGGCCGATGGCTTTGGCAGAAAGGGGGAAAACAGGCCACCGTGTTCCAGTCCCGCGGTCGGTTCGCGCGAATGGGGGGTACAATCCCCCCTCCCTTCACCCTGGACCGCAGGGCGCTTCCAGAATCGGTGCGGGGGATCCGAGCACGTACGTGGTGCGAGCGGTCCGGACGGCCCGGTCGAGGCAGTCAGACCGTAGGGGAGGCGGAGGCCTCGAGGGGGGGGAGCGCTCGCCGGAGTCGACAGTCCCCCCGTTTCCTTGCACCGAATCGATCATGGAAACAGGACCACGAAAGCGCCCAAGGTGGCCGCGACCAGGGCCAGGGAGTGGAGGATGCCGTACCGAGCACGTCCCTCGGTGAAGGCACCGATGATCGCCCCGGTGCCGAGCCCGTTGATGAGCATCAACTCGAAGAATCTCTCTTTGAGCGTCAGGAAGCTGAGCTTCGGGACGACGGTGGTGGCCGCGCTGCCGCCCCCACCCCCCAGCGGAGACCCGATTCCGAGGATCGAGACGTTCAGCGAGCCGAGCGTCGGAGCGATGTAGAGGAGCGCGAACAGGACCGCCATCAGCACCGCGAACGCGATGTAGATGACGGCGACCGGGAGCATCAACTGCTTCTCTCGCTCCTCCTCGATCTTCACAAAGTCGTCCATGTCCTTCGCCGCCCGATAGACCACGGTGGCGGTCTCTCCGCCGATCTGGGACGCGTCCGCGATCAACCCCGCGTACCGAGTGATGAGGCGGCTCTGCATCGAGACGACCATCTCGCGAAGTATCGCTTCGAGCGGCCGACCGAGACGCACGGCGTCCGCCGCGATCCGTAGGTGCTTTGCGAGAATGTTGGTGTGCGTTTTCGACAGCTCCACCAGCGCCTTGGCCGGATCGATCCCCCCGCGCATCGCGTCGGCCATCTCGAAGAGAAACTGGGCGAAGGCCCGCTCGTACGACCGGATCCGGAGCATCTCGTGCCGGGCGTCGATCCCGAACGGAGTGAGCGCGATGAACGTCACCCCGATGAACACGTAGTCGATCGCGTTCGAAGGAAGTCCGGGCGTGCTCGCCACGTACGATAGGCCGAACAGGAGGGCAACGAACGCGACCACGAGCGGCAGATAGAGGACGAGGTACGTTCGCCGAACGGGGTGGGTCGCGAAGTACCTCCGGAACGTGAACCGGGTGGTCTGCTTCAGGAAGAGAATGTAACCGCCCACGCCAGCGCCCGCGAGCGCGGCGCCGACGCCGATGTAGAGCAGGATGGTCGTCGGTTTGACGCCGGCGAGCGGGTTCGAGGAGGGCGGGGGTGCCGGGGTGACGGTGAACGTCCAGAAGACCTTCGCTTCGTGGTGCTGCGTGTCGAACGCGGTCACCGAGGCGTTGTTCGGCCCGTCCGCAAGCTTGAGCAGGCTCGGGATCGGGTAGGAGATCGTGCACGTTCCAAACACGACGAGGCCGCTCGGCGTCTCGTTGAGGCCGTCCACAAACACCGACACGGTGGCCGGATCGATCGCGGCGAGGCTGTCGGCGAAGCGGACCTCGATAGTCGGGGTCGTCGAGTGGATCGTGCTGTTGGGAGCGGGGCTGACCACCGAGAGAACGAGCGGTCTGGGGGTTCCGTCCGGGCTGGCTCGGGCGGAACCCGTCCCTCCGAGGAGGGGCGCGAGGAGGAGCGCCGCCAGGAGCAGGGCGGCGGCCGCCGGTCGCGCTCCCATCACTCGGCCCTCGCATAGGCGATCGACACCATGATGATCGTCATCGCCACCGCCACTGGGACGAGCCCGAAGGTGAGGAGGAGCAGGAGCTCG
>DATJZK010000106.1:0-19053 GCA_035499145.1 Thermoplasmata archaeon | reverse complement strand
TGTCGCTGCCCGACCGGGTCGAGGAGATCCGGACCGGCTCGGTCGGGGTCGACGGCCGGGACGGCACCGCCCGCGTCGTTCGCCTGCTCCGATCCCTGACGGGCCGCGCGGGGATCCGCGCGGTGCTCCTCGACGGGGCGGTCGTCGGCGGGTTCAACGTTCTCGACCTCGAAGCGATCCGCCGGTCGCTCGGCGTTCCGGTCGTCGCCGTGACCCGACGGCACCCCGACTTCGCCGAGATCCGGACGGCGCTCTCCCGGTGGTTCCCGCGGACCGCGCGGGCCCGCTTCAACCTCCTCCGCCGCCACCGACTGTTCCGCGTGCCGACGGCCGGAACCCCGATCTGGGCGGCGGCCGCCGGCTGCTCGCGGGCGGACGCCGCGGCGCTCGTCCACCGCGCGGCCGTGCGCGGCTTCTGGCCGGAACCGCTGCGGCTCGCGCACCTGGTCGCCTCCGCGGGACGGCCGACCCGCCGACGGTCCGACCATACCGTTAAGGGGCGACGGCCCCGTCCGGCCCCCGGGCCTGTAGCTTAGCTTGGACAAAGTACTGGCCTTCTAAGCCAGCATACTCGGGTTCAAAGGTCCCGGGAGGCGACCCCCGGGGCGGAAACTCCCGACAGGCCCGCCTCTTCCGAGTGGGAGTGCATCCATTCGATTCAGGCGTCAACCTAGGATTGAGGGAAAACTCCTCTAGATTCGATGGGTGAGTAATGGTTTGATGGCGCCGGTCGGATTCGAGCGACATGGCGATGAATCAAGGAGCTTCGCCCCGTCCCGGTTTACAGCTTGCAAAGCCCAGCGTCTGTCTGATTGCCTTTGGAGATCGTTCCAATCCTTACGAGATTCTATCAAGTCAAACCTCCATAGGCAGTTACGGGAATGTGTTGAGTCGACGAGTTCCCTCGGAACTGCGACCGCTCTTGGGCAGAAGACGCCCTAGAACCGTCTCGGGAAACGAATCGCTTGTTCCAGGTCGTAGTCGGGAAGCGGCTCGCAAGGTTTTGATACGAGCGGGTCTAGTGGTTTGCATCAGTTTCGGAATGGTGACTGTTTCGGGATTCCCGTCCGTCTTTGGAACCGCGAGCGCCTCCCCTTTGATTCAAATGGGCGACTACGTAACATTCCATTGCCCGAACGGGAAGGTTAGTTGGGAGGGTGCGGTCGTCTGCCACGATGGGTCGGCGACCCGCGACGTCTGTGAAGGAACCTGCAGCTTCGAGCTAGTCGCGACGATGGATGCGGGCAATTCCTTTGCCTCGTGGACGTCCTCCGGCGACGCCTGCCTAGGAAGTTACCCGAACTGCGAAGGGAAATCGTACAGCAATCCATCGCAGGCTTGGGCCTTCTGTCCGTTCGGCGAGGTGTGCAGTGGAAATTACTACTTGAATCACCCCGGGGGTGGAGGTGGTGAAAATTGTGGTGGGCAGGTGATCACGGTTCGAATCCCGGACGGTTTAGGGACTGTTTTCGTCAACGGTACGGGCTACTCAAACGGCCAGAGTTTCTGTCAAAAGGATGGCAGCATTGCTTCGCTGGTAGGCGTAACGAATCTCCCGAACTGGTTCTGGAGGTGGGTTACCGACGATGGATCGCTTGGAACCCCTCTCAGTCCCGGCACTGACTTCAGCATCGGGTACAACACCAACGACATCGGCAATATCTCTATGGTCGGGACGCCTCGAGACAACTTCACCAGGTGGGCGGGTTTCACGGGTTGGGGCACTGACGTCACGCACGTAGCAGGTTCGTTTACCATCCCCACCCTAAACCCGGCTAACTTCATTCACTTCAGTTCTCAGCTCGAAGGTGTAGCTCTATGGGTGGGAATCGGAGCCGGGGAGGGCACGGATGCCAGCTTGTGGCAGGCTGGGTTCCACGTCAATTACTCGGAGGACGGGGCTAACGAATCCGTGTGCGCTTGGTACGAGGCGTATCCTAGCCCGCCCTACTCTCCGCCCGGAGGATTTTGTGCGGGACCTCATGCGACCGTCTACATTTCGGTAACCTCGATTAATGGAACAGATACCTTTAGCATAGGCCGCTGCGGCGAGTTTGGCAGCACCGGATGTTGGTGGAATGGCTCGGTGGTCAACTTCTACCCGGATCAGGGGACTGGGGAGTGGATTGCCGAACCGTACTGCGATTCTGCTTACAACTGCGTTCCCTTTCCGGAATTCTCGACCGACTTGGAGTTCGGCGACCCGACGTTCTCATCAAGCCATTTCCGCTCGGATTCATTTGTTATGCCCATGAATGTATCTAACAGCACTTTCTGTTTCGGAAAGTGTGAAGACGGACCGCCCTCCGAAACTCTCGCTCCGTACTCGATAACGACGAGCATCGCCGACGTTCGTTGGTACTACCTCTCCTAGTCGGTCGCGCCCCGCCTCTTCGGTGGATCGACTACAGTGGTAAGCAGGGAAGATATCGGGTCGGCCAAGGGTGGCAGCGATCCTGTCCCCCAACGAGAGGGTGAATTGGGAAATGTCAGGTCCATTCACGAGTTCATGCAGAACTTTGTCCCATTCCGGATACCGAGTGTTACAGGTGTCGCATCAGGAGGCGCGGACATAGAGTACAGCGTACGAGTCCCCCATCGACCATGACACACCCACGTCACCATCTTGAGAGAGCTTTACCGGACCCTGAATCCCGCCGTTGCAGGTCAAAGGGCTCTTAGCGACGAGGAAGTCAAAAGCCGACCCATTCGCCTCATGACCTGTCACGTTCACCACCGGACAGTCGTACGTCTCGTAGCCGAAAAGGTCGAAAGTCACGTTGTGAAATCTCACATATGAGTGGTTCACGTGGACACTCGGATTGGAGGAGATGGGGGCAAATTGGACTCCTGTCGAGCAAATCCAGTAAGATGTATCATTGTAGGTCGTCTGTGCGGACATCGGACACGAAGGTGGTGGGGATTGCCTCGTACCTGTAGCCAGCCCACCAACCGCCACAGTAAGCGAAACGGTTGAGACACACACAATCAACAAAATCGCCCAACCACGCCGCATTTCCCCGCGGTACCCCATGCGCGTTCAATCCGATAAAGTGTCCGAAAGTGGGTCGCCATCGGGAGAAGATCCCGAATGAGTCACGACGCGAATCCGGTACAAATGGTCGAGGACCGGATCCGATACGGGCCGCTTGTTTTCAGCTGCCAACCCAGCTGCTGGAGCGCCCTAAGCGCCTTTCGAAGTTTCCGCTAGTCGATGCCGCCCCCGCCCTCGGGTGAGCCGACTATGTCGAGTCTCTCCACATTGTAGCTAGCCTCCGGAACCGGGGGTCTTTTTCCGACGCGAGGAAGGCAAACGCAGCCAAGTCCAAGGAACAAACTGCTCAGTCGCAAACCCTAAGCCGTCTCCACCAGCGCCGTGCAGTCCGCGCAGAGCAGCGAGCTCGGTCCGGACGGCAGGCGGCGACCGCAGAGCGGGCACGTCGAGCGGGCGTCGGCCGCGGCGATCAGCTCCTGGACGCTAGTCCGGAGCGCGGGATCGCTCGGTTCGTCGGGCCCTTCCGCCGGCATCCGTCCGTCGGCCTCCGGGAGGAACGCTTCCAGCCGCGCCCGGTAGATCCCGGTCCGGCGGTCGAAGGCGACCAGCCGCCGCTGGACGAGCCCCTGGAGGGCGGAGTCGACGAGCTCGCGCACGCCGCCGAAGACGTGCGACAGCTCGACGCTGGAGAGCCCGTTCGACTCGACGAGCACCTCGAGGCTCCGCGTCGCCAGCAGCGAGAGGTCCCCCTGGCCGATCGCCCGGTCGAGCGCCCAGGCGAGCCGCGACGGGCGGGCGACCCGCCGCGCGATGGCGAGCCGGCCGGCGCGCGGGTCGGCGAGGAGCGACGAGCGGACGAGGTCGATCTCGTACCGGACGCGCTCCTCGGCGAGGTAGAGGAGGATCGCGACCGCGAACGGGAGGACCGGCTGGACGCGGCAGATCGTCATCCCCTGGGCGAGGGTCCCAATCCGGGCCGGCAGCTGCACGCGGCTCCCGCCCGACGCCGCCCGATCCTCCTCGAGGCGACTCCGGGGGACGAAGTGCTCGCGGAGCAACACCCGCGCGATCGCCCGCCGGGGCGGGGCGTCGCCCGGCGGGAACAACTCCGCCGAGCCGTCCGGGTGGAACGCGAGCCGCGAGAACGGGGTCAGGTACGCCCACTCCGGGCCGGGCGGCGGCGCGGCCGCGAGCCGGATCTCCCCCTCGGTGAAATGCGCGTCCGGGTCGGCGAGCGCGTCGTACACCGTCGGGAACGTCTTCCCGTCGACGCGCAGCTCGATCGGCCCGAGGACGGTGCTGCGCCGCGCGACGTACTCATCGTAGGCGCGCGCGAGCACCCGGGCCGAGAACTCATCGAACCGGTCGCCCGCGAGCCGCCGGCCGAGGGCGTCGATCTCACGCAGCGGAACGCTCGCCACCGTGGGCCCTCTCTTCCGCCGCGAGCCGGTAGAGCGAGATAAAGCGCCGGGCCATCGAGTCGAGGGACGCGTGGGAGCGGACCCACCGGGCCCCCTCCGTCGCGAGCCGCCGCCGTTCCCCGTCCGTCTCCACGAGCCGCCGGAGGGCGCCCGCGAACCGTTCGGGCTCGAGGACGTCGATGCGCCGGCCCGTGACGCCGTCCGTCACGACCTCGGCCGCCCCGCCGGTCGCGGGCGCGACGACGGTCGTGCCGCACGCCATCGCCTCGAGGAGGGCGACGCTCGACGTGTCGCTCGTGGACGGGAGGACGAACAGGTCCGTCTGGCCGAGCAGCGCGCTCTTCTCGACTTCGGCCACCGGACCGACGTACCGGACGCGGGCGGCGAGCAGCGGGTCGGCGGCGAGGCGGGCGCGCACCGCGCCTTCCTCGGGCCCCGCGCCGCCGACGATCGCCACGACGTCGTCGACCCGGGCGATCGCCCCGACCGCGTCGAGGAACCGATGCACTCCCTTGTCGACCGTCAGGCGCCCGAGGTAGGTGAGGAGCGGCCCGGACGGCAGCCCGCACCGCGTGCGCCAGTCGGGGACGCGCTCCCCGGGGCGGAACCGGTCGACGTCGATCCCGTTCGGGACGACCTCGACGGGACGACGGAACGGCTTGCGCACCGACCGCTCGAGCGTGTCGCGCGCCGCGTCCGACGGGGCGGTCGCGACGTCGCACCGCCAGTACGTACCGAGGTTGTACCACCAGGCGACCCGGAAGAACAGGGGAACGAGCCACTTCTGCGGAACGCTCTCGCGCATCTCGCGGATGTTCGTGTGGAACGTGCCGACCAGCGGCCGGCCGAACCGACGTGCCGTGAGGAACCCCATGCTGCCGACGGGGCCCGGGGTGTGGAGGTGGACGACGTCCGCGTCCCGGACCCCGCGCGCCGATCGGATCAGGGAGAACGGGAACACCGGCCACCGGTACTGCGTGTACAGCGGGACCGGGACGGAACGGATCCGTCGGATCCGGACCCCGCCGACCGTTTCTTCCGACGACGGGGCGCCGACCTTGTTCGCGGTCGTGAACACCCGGACCGAGTGGCCGAGCCGCGCGATCGTCCGCGCGAGGCCCCCGGTGACGGCGGCGACCCCGTCGTGGATCGGGTCGTAGGAGTCGGTAAAGAACGCGATCTCCATCGGCGGGACCGGAGAGCGTCGCCGGGGGTTCGTATCCTTATGGGTCCATGCGGCGCGGGCTACAGGACGCTCGGGAACTGCCGCTCGAGGCGGACCGCGTCCTTCGGGTCGAGCGCGCGCAGGTTGCACGAGACGACGAGACCGGAGCGGGTCAGTCGCGCCTGGGAGACCATCCAGTTGAGCGCGCGCAGCGTCGTCTCGGCGCCCTCCTCGGTGACGTAGTACTCCGCGGCGTCGAAGTAGACGAGCGCGCCTCCCGGCGCTTCGGTCGGCCCCTTCAAGCGGCCGCCCAGCTCCGAGAGCGAGATCCGGCTGCCGCCGCCGTCCGGCCCCGCCGGTCCGCGCGGGGAGAGATCGATCCGGCCCTCGGGGCGGACCCCGGGCAGGTCGGGGGGGTGCAGGGATACGAGGACGATCCTCGGAAAGATCCGGGCGCCGGCGCGCAGCAGCTCGAGCGCGCGGGCGGGCCGCTCCTCCCGGACCAGGATCCCCTGGCCGGGGGTGATCCGCGCCGCCGGCGGCGTGCTCCCGACGGGGACGAGCCAGGGCCGGGCCGGGGCGGACGGGGCGGGCCGGAGGATTGCGCCCCAGGCGGTCCGTCGGGGCGGGGCAAGGAGCCCCTTCCGCTTCGACTCGACCTCCTCGGCCAGGCGGACCAGCCGCCCTTCGGCGAGCATCCGGATCTCCTGCGGAGTATGGCCGCGCGCCGCGTGCTGGACGACCTCGCGCAGCGCGTTCCGCGCCCCGTCCTCGTAGCCGGCGGCGTACGCGCGGGCGTACTCCTCATCCGCCGGGGGCTCGGGGTCGCCGGACTCCGGGGCGTCGGGGTCGTCGTCGCGGTCGCTCACGCCGACGCCCGGCTCCGGGGCGGCGATTCGGCGGGCACCGGGGCAGCGGAGCGGGGCGCCGGCCGATCGTCGTCCGGGTCCTCCTTCGGGGCGAACTTGTAGCCGTAGTGGATCACGCCGGCCTTTCCCTCCTCCCGGAGCTTGCGGAACGCGGCGTGGACCTTGAGGCCGATCCGGACCTCCGTCGGGTCCACGTCGACGACCTGGCCGGTGAGGATCGGGCCCTCGTCGGTCTTGACGAGCGCGACGACGTACGGGACCTGCATCTCGAACCCCTCCGCGGGCTCATGGACGGTCGTATAGGAGTACACCTCCCCGTCCCCGGAGAGCTGGTGCGGGACCATCTTCTCGATCGACTGGCGGTGGACCGGGCAGGCCGGGCAGACCGGCCGCGGCGGGAAGTAGACGGTCCCGCAGTTCGTGCACTTCGAGCCGCCGAGGTTGTACCGCCGGGGGGTCTCACGCCAGAACCGTGCGATCGACATCGTCCTTCGCCCCCCTCAGTTCACCCGCTCGAGCAGGTGGACGACGGCCGTCGCCCCCGTCCCCCCGAGGTCGTGCGCGAGCCCGACCGTCGCCCCCGGTACCTGGCGCTCCTTTGCCTCGCCCCGTAGCTGGCGGACGAGCTCGACGACCTGGGCGACCCCGACGGCGCCGAACGGCCGTCCCTGCGCTTTCAGCCCGCCGGACGGATTGACGACGGTCTTCCCACCGGGACCGAACCGACCGGACGCGAACTCGGGCCCGGCGCTCCCCCGCTCGACGAACCCGAGGTCCTCGAGGCCGACGAGCGCGGCGATCGAGTACGAGTCGTCGATCTCGGCGACCTGGACGTCCGCCGGAGCGCGCCGCGCCTGACGGAACGCGCGCTCCGCGGCGGCGGACGTCGCCGCGAGGCGCGTCACCTCGGCCCGGTGCTGGAGCGCCATCGTGTCGCATGCCACCTGGCTCGCGGCGATGCGGATCGGCGTGTCGGTGTGCTTCCGCGCGGTCTCGAGCGGGCCGAGGACGACGGCCGCCGCCCCGTCCGACAGCGGCGAGCAGTCGAACACTCCGAGGGGCTCGGCGACAGGCCCCGCACCCAGGACCTGCTCGAGGGTCACCTTGTTGCGGAAGTGGGCGTTCGGGTTCTTCGACCCCATCTGGTGGGCGTGCACCGCGACGCGGGCGAGCTGCTCGCGGGTCGTGCCGTGAAGGTGCATGTGGCGGCGCGCGACGAGCGCCCAGAGCGCGGGGAGCGTCGCCCCGAAGACGATCTCCCATTCGTGGTCGGCGGTCGCGCTCGTGATCTGGCTCGCCGTCGCGTCGGCGACGTCCGTCAGCTTCTCGGCACCGCCGACGACGACGTAGTCGTACAGTCCGCTCGCGACGGCGAGGTACCCCTGATGGAGGGCGAGCGCGCCGGACGCCCCTCCGCCCTCGGCCCGGATCGCCGGCAGATGACGGCCGGCGAGCCCGGCGTAATCGAGGATCAGCGGCGCGATGTGCTCCTGCTCGAGGAGCGAGCCGCTCGCCATGTTGCCAAGGAACAGCCCGCCGAGCTCGCCCGAGGAGAGCTTGGCGTCGACGAGCGACTGGAGCCCGGCCTCGATGCCGATCTCGCGGAACGAGCGGTCCCAGAGCTCGCCGAACTTCGTCTGGCCGACGCCGAGGACGGCGACCTCGCGCATCGCTAGCTTCCCCCCATGTGGATCTTCCCGCGGAACTTCGCGTAGACCGCGTACGGGATCTCGACCCCGCTGTCGAGGTACCATTGCACCGGCCGGCCGATCGAGCGGTCGTACCGGGCGAGCTCCTCGGTCGTCTCGAGGTCGAAGGCGTCCGACCCGGCGCCGGAGCCGTAGCCGACCATCAGGATCCGCTCCCCCGCCCCCGCGTGGTCGAGGACGTTCGCGAGCCCCAGGAGCGCCGCCCCCGAGTACGTGTTCCCGATCGACGGGGTGACGAGCCCGTAGCGCATCTGCTCCTCGGAGAAACCGAGCTGCTTTCCGACCCGCTGCGGGAACTTCCCGTTCGGCTGGTGGAAGACGACGTGCCGGTACGAGGCCGGCGTCGTGCCGGCGCTCTCCATCATCCGGCGGGCGCACTCGGTGACATGGCGGAAGTACGCCGGTTCCCCGGTGAACCGCCCCCCGTGGCTCGGGTAGCGCTGGCCCTCGCGCCGCCAGAAGTCGGGCGTGTCGGTCGTGTAGGAGAGCGTCCCGAGCACGCGGCAGATGATCCGCTCCTGGCCGATGACGAAGGCGGCGCCCCCGGCGCTCGCCGAGTACTCGAGGGCGTCGCCGGGCGCCCCCTGGGAGGTGTCGGTGCCGATCGCGACCCCGTACCGGATCATGTCGGCACCGACGAGGCCGAGGCACGTCTGGATCGCGGCCGTCCCGGCCTTGCAGGCGAACTCGAAGTCCGCCGCCGTCAGGTTGGGCGTCGCGCCGACCGCCTGGGCGACGACCGTCGCCGTCGGCTTCACGGCGTACGGATGCGACTCCGAGCCGACGTAGACGGCGCCGATCTGCTGGGGGTCGATCGCCCCCCGCAGGAGGGCGGTCCGCAGCGCTTCGGTGGAGATCGTGATCGTATCCTCGTCCGGCGCCGGCACGCTCTTCCGCCGCACGTTCAGCGATTCGCCCGTGCTCTCCCCGTCGGCCCCCCAGACCCGGCCGATCTCGGTCGGGGTGATCCGGTACCGCGGAACGTACGCGCCGTAGCTCACGATCCCCGCTTTCATCCGGTTCCTCCGTTCACAGCTCCTCGAGCTTCTCGAGCACCGTCGGCGCGGTCAGCGCCGTCGTGAGGAGCGGGATGTTCTCGACCTCCGAGAGCCGGACGGCCAGCGGGTCGATCCGGCCCGGGTTCGAGAAGAACACCGCGGCGGGCTTCAGCGGATGGGCGCGGATCGCGACCATCGGCGAGCGGCCGTAGCGGACGTTCGAGAAGATCAGCGCGCGCTGGGTCGACCAGCCGTACACCTCCACGAACCGGGAGGCGTCGATCGAGAGGATCGCGCGCGGGGCGTCGAGGACGGTGAAGCCGTGGACGTCGCGGTGGAGATCGACCCGGCTCACCGGTCGGGCGTCCAGCGTGTCGGCGAGGGTCTTCAGCGGGATCGCGACCGCGAACTCGCTCATCCCCAGGATGCCGTCCGAGTGCGGGCGGAGCCCGAGCCGTTGGCCGACGCGGCCGCCGTGCTCCGAGTCGAGCGCGACGAGCCCGCCTACGTACTTCCGGATGAATCCCGCGCCCGGGTTCATCCGGCGCTCGGATTCGTAGTCGCTGATCACCGACGGGACGGTCGCGAGGTGCTTCGCGAGGTCGCGCTGCGAGACGCCGAAATCCTCCCGCCACTTCCGCAGGGTGCGGCCCGGGTGGGGCGAGAGAACGACCTCGCCCGCGATCTTCTCCCGGATCTCGGCCTCCACGGAACCGCTCGAGCCCGCCGACGTATAAATCGGTAAGCTTCCTGTCGGCCGGGGGCATCGACATCTGCCGAGCGGACGCGGTCGGCCGGTCGGAGTGGACCGGGCGAGAATCTCCGGCCGGGAGGAACCCTCCGCGTCCGTTTGAACTCGCGACCTCTACCTTGCCAAGGTAGCGATCTTCCGCTGATCTACCGGCCCACCGCGCCCGCCGAGGCGGGCGGCAGGATAAGTCCTTCTGCGCCGAAGTCGCGGGGGGCCTCCGCGGGCGGCGTCCGTCGCACGGCGCCCGGCGCCGCGGCGCTCCGACCAAACCCTTAAGCCGATTCCCCGACTCGAGCCGCCGATGGCCGACGACGGCTCCCCCGGCGAACCGATCGACGCGCTGCTGCGCGGGACCCGCGACCTCCTCCGGCCGGAGGAGCTCGTCCGCGAGGCGACGCGCGACCTCGTCAAGGAGGAGATCCGGCGCCACCTCGAGAAGACGCTTCACGACGACCCGAAGCTCGCGCAGGCGCTGAAGGACGCGGTGCGCGACCTCCTCGCCGCCCGGGCGAACGAGTACGCGGCGGTCGTCCGGATCGGCACGGCGACCGCGCGCCTCGGGTTGTCGGCGCTGCCCCCCGAGATCCGGCGGGCCCTGACGAGCGACCTCGTGGAGCTGATCTCCAAGGAGCTCGGCCAGATCGTCGAGAGGTCGCTGTGACCCAGCGCCTCGCGCCGGACGAGGTCCGGATCTACGAGGTGAAGCGGGTCGACGTCGAGGGCGCGATCGTCATCGACGGCTTTCCGTCCGTCGGGCTCGTCAGCTCGATCGTCGCCAACTACCTCATCGACACGCTCAAGATGGAGCAGATCGGGATCGTGGAGTCGCCGGCGTTCCCGACGGTCTCCCTCGTCCGCAACGGCGTGCCCCAGCACCCGGTCCGGATCTACGCCGGTCGTCCTCCGGCGGACCGCGCCGGCCGGGGCGCCGACAAGATCGTCGCGTTCGTCTCGGAGTTCCACCCGGCCCCTGCGATCATCCACCCGCTCGCGACGACGATCCTCGACTGGGTCCAGGAGCAGCGCTGCTCGCTGCTCGTCTCTCCGGAGGGCCTCGTCGTCGAGGCCGAGCCGCACGGGCGCGGACCGAAGTCGGCCCGGCTCGGCGACGTGAAGGTCTACGGGATCGCGAGCACGCCGAAGGCCCGGGAGCTGTACATCGAACCGAACACGATCCCGTTCCTCGAGGGCGTGATCACGGGGATCGCGGGGGTGCTGCTCAACGAGGGCCGGCGGCGCGGGTTCGACGTGCTGACGTTCCTCGCCGAGGCGCAGTCCGACTACCCGGACGCCCGGGCGGCGGCGAAGGTGATCGAGGCGATCAACCGGATCCTGCTGCGGACCCCGCTCGACGCCGTCCCGCTGTACGCCGAGGCGGAGCGGATCGAGCAGCAGCTGCTCTCGATCCAGCGCCGCGCGGAGCGGAACCGGCCCGAGCCGACGCCGCCCCAGTCGCCGCCGATGTACCGGTAGTCCCCGGTACCCGCGAGAGCAGTTCCTCGACCCCGCGGACGAGCGCCGTGCCGTCGTCGAGCGAGTTGTACAGGTAGAACGACGCCCGCACGTTCCCCGTCAGCCCGCGGCGGGCGTAGTAGGAGTGCGCGCAGTGCATCCCCGAGCGCACGAGCACGCGGTGGCCCTCGTCGAGGAACACGGCGGCGTCGTGCGGGTCGACCCCGTCGAGAGCGAACGCGAACACGCTCGGCCGGTCCGCCGGGTCGGACGGCCCGAGCCGACGGAGCCGTCGCTCCCCCGCCAGAGCCCGGCTCACCCGATCGTTGACCGCCCGCTGCTGCGCCTCGACCGCGTCGAGCCCGATCCGCGTCAGGTAGTCGACCCCGGCCGCCGCCCCGAGCACCCCGGCGTAGTTCTGGAGCCCCGCCTCGAACCGGTAGGGGGGCGGTCGGAGGGCGTGGGCATCCAGCGTCGTCCACTCGACCGTCTCGCCGCCGAGCAGCAGGGGCCGCAGCTCGCCGAGCCGATCGGTCGCGCCGGCGAGGACCCCGGTCCCGGTCGGGCCGAGCATCTTGTGGCCGGAGACCGCGTAGAAATCCACGCCCCACCGGTCGGTTTCGACGCGTCGGTGCGGGGCGGCCTGGCAGCCGTCGATCAACGTCAGCGCTCCGTGCGCCCGGGCGCGCTCGGCGATCGCCGCGACCGGCAGGGTCCGTCCGTCGACGTTGGAGGTGTGGAACAGGCTCACGAGGCGCACGCGGCGCGCGACGATCGTCTCGAACCGCTCGAGGTCGAAGCCGCCGTCGTCCGGGAGCGGCAGCACTTCGATGCGGATCCCGGCCTCGGCGGCCAAGCGCTGCCAGACGACGAGGTTCGAGTTGTGCTCCTGGTCGGAGATGAGCACCCGGTCGCCGCGCTTCCACGGCAGGCCCTGCGCGACGAGGTTGATCGCCTCGGTCGCATTCCGAAGGAAGACGACGCCGGCCGGGTCCGCCCGCCCCAGGAACCGGGCGAACGTCTCCCGGGCGCCCTCGTACCGGGCGCCGACCTCCTGGGCGAACCGGTGGAGGCTGCGACCCCCGCACCCGGGGTAGTCCGCGTAGTACTCCTCCATCGCCGCGAGCACCGGCCGGGGGACGAGGGACATGCACGCCGAGTCGAGGTAGACCGGCGGGCCACCGGGTCGGTCGCGGAGCGCCGGAAAGTCGCGACGCACCGCCGGTACGTTCACCGGGCGGCTCCCTGGAGCCCGATCGCCGCCGCCGCGAGCGTCGCCGCCCCGACCACGAGCGCCCGATCGTCGGGGGCGAACGTGGCGCTGTGGAGGCTCGCCGGTCGTCCGACCACGCCGACCCCGAGCCTCAGGAACGTCCCCGGCACTCGCTCGAGGTACCGGGAGAAATCCTCGGCCCCCATCAGCGGCCGGTCGACCTCGATCAGGTTCTCCCGCCCCAGCTCGATCTCGAGGGCGCGGACGACCGTCCGGGTCGCCCCGTCGGGGTTGACGAGCGTCGGATACCCGCGGACGTACGAGACGCTCACCCTCGCCCCGAGGCTCGCGGCGATCGACCGGACGCGTCGCCGGAGCGAGCGCTCGATCAGGTCCCGGGTCTCCGGGCGCAGCGTGCGGACGGTCCCCTCCAGACGGACCTCGTCCGGGAGGATGTTGTGCCGCGTCCCGCCGTGGATCGACCCGATGCTGACGACGACCGGGTCGAACGGATCGCGGACCCGGCTGACGAGCGCCTGGAGCCCGGCGACGATCTCCGCGGCGACGAGGATCGCGTCCGGTCCCTGGTGGGGGGTCGAGGCATGGCCCCCGCGGCCCCGGACGACGATCGTGACCGTGTCGGCGGCCGCCATGAACGGTCCGCTCTTCCAGCCGATCCGGCCGAGCGGGATGCTCGGGTCGACGTGCTGCCCCACCACGAAGTCGACTGATGGTCGGTCGAGGCAGCCGCGTTCGATCATCGGGAGGGCGCCGCCGGTCGTCCCTTCCTCCTCCGCCGGCTGGAACAGCAGCTTCACGGGCCCGCGGAGGTCGCGGGAGTTCCTCGCGAGGATCGCCCCGGCCCCGAGCAACGACGCCATGTGGACGTCGTGGCCGCAGGCGTGCATCACCCCCGGGGTGCGCGAGCGGAACGGAAGCCCCGTCGCCTCCGTCAGGGGGAGGGCGTCGAGGTCCGCGCGCAGCGCGACGACCGGTCCGGGCCGGTCGGCGCCGATCAGTCCGACGACGGCGGGCAGGTCGTCGTACGCGCGGTACGGGATCCCGAGCTCGGAGAGCGCGGCCACGATCTTGTCGCGGGTCCTCGACTCGTGTCCGGTGAGCTCCGGCTCCCGATGCAGCGCGACCCGCCAGGCGCGCATCGCGGGCAGAATCTCGCGGGCGCGGGGCGTCCACGCGACCGACGCCGGGCTCATCGGCGTTGCACGGGACCGCGCGTTATAATGCGAGCGGACGCGACCGAGTCCCGGCCGGCGTGCGACAGCATCCGCTCGACGCGGGCGAGCGGCCGGAACGACCGGATCTCCTCGACCCGCGTGCTCACCGGGGGCGGAACCCCGAGTCGATTCAGCCAGATCGGCCGGATGCCGGCGCGGAGGGCCCCCTCGACATCGCTCTCCCAGGAGTCTCCGATCATGACGGCCGACGTCGGCGCGGCCCCGGCGGCGCGGAGCGCCAACCGGAAGATCCGCGGATCGGGCTTGTCCCACCCCGCCTCCCGGGACGTGATCAGGACGTCGACCGACCTTTCCAGGCCAAGGAACCGAAGCTTGCGCGACTGCTCGCGCGCCGTGTTGTTCGTGACGACGCCGACGGTCGTCCGGTCGGCGAGCCAGCGGACGAGCTCGACGGCCCCGGGGACCGGCCGACCGACGCGCTCGTACTCCGCCCGGTACCGGCGTCCCAACGAGATCGCCTTTCGCATCGAGCACGCGCCGGCGTAGCGGGCGATCAGGCGCTGCCAGCGGATCGCCCGACCTTCCGAGGTCGTGGTCCGTCCCCGGAGGACATGGACGTGCGTCGCCCAGAGGAGACGCGAGTAGACGTCGACCAGCTCCTCGAGCGGGACCTCCGCCAGGGCCGGCTCGTCCCCGCGCACGCGGCCGATCGCCGCTCGGCATGTCGCGGTGTGGTCGAAGATCGTGTCGTCCATGTCCAGCAGGACGGCCCGCGGCAGCGGGCGGTCCCGCGCGGCCCGACCCGGCACGACCGCCCGAATCGGGGGCAGGGGAAGACCCTTCGCGGCGATCCCCGATCCGGCGCCCACCGCCCCGCTCACCGACGCCCCGCTCGAGGTTCGAAGACGCCTGTCCTTTTATATGAGTGCTTTCTTACTAAATCGCGTAGACGGCCGTCGGCGACGGGCTCCTCGTCGAGGGCGGCCGCACCGGAACCGATCATGGGGAAGATCATAGGCATCGACCTGGGAACGAGCAACTCGGCGGCCGCGCTCCTGGAGGCCGGCCGCCCGACAATCATCCCGAGCGCGGAAGGGACGACGGTGGGCGGCGGGAAGGCGTTCCCGTCGTACGTCGCGTTCACCAAGGACGGCCAGCTGATCGTCGGCGAGCCCGCGCGGCGCCAGGCGATCTCGAACCCCGAAGGGACGGTCACCGCGTTCAAGCGGAAGATGGGGACCGACTACCAGTACACCCTCCACGGCAAGAAATACACCCCGCAGCAGCTGTCGGCGTTCCTGCTCCAGAAGATCAAGCGCGACAGCGAGGCGTTCGTCGGCGAGAAGGTCGACAAGGCCGTGATCACGGTCCCCGCGTACTTCAACGACAACCAGCGCCAGGCGACGAAGGACGCCGGGGCGATCGCGGGACTGGAGGTCGTCCGGATCATCAACGAGCCGACGGCGGCGTCGCTCGCCTACGGCCTCGACAAGGGTGGGAAGAACCAGAAGATCCTCGTCTTCGACCTGGGCGGCGGGACGCTCGACGTCACCGTGATGGAGTTCGGCGACGGCGTCTTCGAGGTCCTGTCGACCAGCGGCGACACCCAGCTCGGCGGCACCGACATGGACAACGCGATCACCGAGTGGATCGCCGGCGAGTTCCAGAAGGAGTCCGGGGTCGACGTCCGCTCGGACAAGATGGCGATGCAGCGCGTCCGGGACGCGGCGGAGAAGGCGAAGATCGAGCTGTCGTCCACCGCCGAGACCCAGGTGAACCTGCCGTTCCTGACCGCGACCCAGGACGGGCCGAAGCACCTCGCCCTGCAGATATCGCGCGCGAAGCTGGAGGAGCTGATCCGCCCGATCGTCGAGCGGTGCCGCGCGCCGGTCCAGCAGGCGGTCCGGGACGCCAAGCTCTCGAACGATCAGATCGCCCGGGTCGTCCTCGTCGGCGGCCCGACGCGGATGCCGATCGTCCAGAAGTTCCTCGAGCAGTCGATCGGCCGGCCGATCGAGCGCGGCGTCGATCCGATGGAGTGCGTCGCGCTGGGCGCGGCGATCCAGGGCGGCGTCCTCGCCGGGGAGGTCAAGGACGTCCTGCTGCTCGACGTCACGCCGCTGTCGCTCGGGCTCGAGACGATGGGTGGGGTGTTCACGCACCTGATCGAGCGCAACACTACGATCCCGACCCGCAAGAGCCAGATCTTCACGACCGCCTCCGACAGCCAGTCGACGGTCGAGATCAAGGTCTTCCAGGGCGAGCGGCCGATCGCCTCCGACAACGTCGCGCTCGGCAGCTTCCTCCTGACCGGGATCCCCCCGGCCCCGCGCGGGGTGCCGCAGATCGAGGTCGGTTTCGACATCGACGCGAACGGGATCCTGAACGTTTCGGCGAAGGACCTCGCGACGGGCCGCAAGCAGGGCCTCACGATCAGCGCCTCGAACAAGCTGTCGAAGGACGAGGTCGCCCGGATGGTGAAGCAGGCCGAGGAGTTCGCGGACAAGGACCGCGTCCGGGCCGCGCAGATCGAGGCCCGGAACCACGCCGAGTCGCTCGCCTACGAGGCCGAGCGGGTCCTCTCCGAGCAGAAGGAGAAGATCGACGCGGGCGAGGCCGAGCACGTCCGATCGCTGGTCAAGGAGCTCCGGGAGACGCTCGGGCAGAAGGACGCGACGACCGCGTCGATCCAGTCGAAGGCCGACGAGCTCACGAAGGCGCTCCACGGGATCGCCCAGAAGATGTACCAGTCGGCGGGCGCCGGCGGGACTCCCGGCGAGGCGCCGCCGCCTCCCCCCGGCGCGAGCGGCGACGCCGCGGGCGGGAGCGGCCCGGTCGACGCCGACTTCAAGGTCGTCGACGACCCGGGCTCCGAGAAGGGCGCCTCGTAGCGTCCCGACCGGCTACGCCCCGCCCCGGGCGCGCGGCCACGCGAGCCCCTTCGCCGGGCCCACGTAGTCGACGTCCGGCCGGATCAGGCGGTTGTCGCTCGCCTGCTCGATGGCGTGGGCCGTCCAGCCGGCGGTCCGGGCGACGGCGAACGTCGGCGTGAACATCGCCCGCGGGAGCCCGATCGCCTCCAGGACGAGGGCGCTGTAGTACTCGACGTTCGTGAACAGGCGCGCGTTCGGGTGCGCGGCGCGCAGGAGCGCGAGGGCGGTCCGTTCGACCGACTCCGCCAGGCGCAGCCGTTCCGGCTCGGCGACCGCGCGCGCGATCTCGTGCAGCTTGGTCGCGCGCGGATCGTCGGTCTTGTACGCCCGATGCCCGAATCCGTACAGCACCTGGCGGTCGCGCAGCCGCTCCTCGATCCACCCCTCCGCCCGCTCGGGGCGACCGATCGCATCGAGCATGTCCGAGACGCGGCTCGGGGCGCCGCCGTGGACCGGCCCCTTGAGCGCCCCGAGCGCCGCGGTCGCGGCGCTAAAGAGGTCCGACTCGGTCGAGACGACGATCCGCAGCACGAACGTCGACGCGTTCATCCCGTGGTCGGCGAGCAGGTCGAGGTAGCCTTCGAGGGCGGCGACGTGCGCCGGGGCGGGCGGCTCGCCGCGGAGCATCCAGAGATAGTTCGCCGCGTGGCCGAGGTCGTCGCGGGGCGCGACCGGCCGTTCGCCCCGGGACCGGCGGACGTACCGGGCGAGCAGCTCGGGCGTCTGCGCGATCAGCCGGAACCCCTCCTCGCGGGTCGGCGGGTAGCCCGCGGTGCCGTCCCCCTGGAGCGAGATCAGCGAACGGAGCGCTTCGAGCGGCGGGAGGCCGGCGGGCAGCGCGTCGGCCGCCGCGAGGACGCCCGGCGGGATGTTCCGGGACGCGCGGAGCGCCCGGGTCACTTCGGGCGACGGGTCCGCGTCGGGCGCTTCACCGAACAGCAGGAGGTGGACGACCGACTCGTACGGTACCCCCGGCACGAGGTCGCGGACGTCGTACCCCCGGTACACGAGGTCGCCGGTCTCGCCGCCGACCCAGGAGATCGACGAGCGGCCGACGACGGTCCCGTCGAGCCCCTTCGAAACGCGGATCGGCGCCTCCATCGGCGCTCGGAGCAGGCGGTCGGGGCTTAGCGTCAGCGGTCCCGCTCGGCGTAAAGCCTTAAGGGCGTCCCCCGGTCGCACGCGCGATGCCGGACGGGGTCGCCCACCTCCTCGAACGCTTCCTCGACCAGCGGGTCACGCTCCTCCTCAAGGACCAGCGGGAGCTCGCGGGCACCCTCGTCGGGATCGACGACCACATGAACGTCGTCCTGGACGACGCCACCGAGACGACCGAGTCGGTGAGCCGCCACCTGGGACGGGTCGTCCTGCGGGGCTCGAACGTCGTGACCCTGAACGGCCCGGCGCCCGGCCCCGGGCACGCCCGCTGACCGTGCCCGCCGCCTCGGCGACCGCGCCCGCCGCCTCCCCGCGGGCCCGCGGCGAGACGCTCGCGGTCCTCAAGCTCCTCGCCCAGTCCGGCGCGGACCACACGCCGGTCGTCGTCACCTCCCGCGAGGTCGGCGCGAAGATCGGGGTCAGCCAGCAGGCGGCCGACCGGTACCTGGTCGCGCTCGAGCGCCGCGGGATGATCGTCCGGACCCTCGCCCAGCGCCGCCAGCGGGTCCAGCTGACCCCCGCGGCGATGGAACTGCTCCGGGGCGAGTACCACGTCTACCGACGGATCTTCGAGGGCCCGGCCCGCATCACGATCGAGGGAACGGTCGCCTCCGGCCTCGGCGAGGGGCGCTACTACCTGAGCCAGCCCGGCTACGTCGTCCAGTTCACCGAACGGCTTGGCTACACCCCGTACCCCGGCACGCTGAACGTCCGGGTCGACGGCACCGCCCTGCGGACCCTCTCGGTCGTCGGCGGCTGGAGCGGGATCCGGATCGACGGCTTCCAGGCGAGCGGGCGGACGTTCGGGGGCGCGAGCTGCTTCGCGGCGCGGATCGGGGGCCGGCCCGGCCACCTGATCCGCCCCGACCGGACCCACCACCGCGACGTCGTGGAGTTCGTCGCGCCGGAGCGCCTCCGGGACGCCCTCCGCCTCAAGGACGCCGACCCGATCCGGGTCGACATCGAGGAGCCGTGACCGCCCCGTCCGTCGCCCGCGCGATCGCCCACGACCGCCGGCCGGAGCCGGCGGGGCCGGACGCGGCGAGCCGCTACGTCAACCTCTGGACGGAGGAGGAAGCGATCGGGACGCGCCGGGTCACCGCGTTCGTCGTGATCCTCCGGACCCGGGGGTGCTACTGGGCCGACGTGAAGGGCTGCTCGATGTGCGGCTACTCGAAGGACACGCTCGGCCG
>DATJZK010000105.1:0-3322 GCA_035499145.1 Thermoplasmata archaeon | reverse complement strand
CGCGCCCCGGGGCGGCGCCAGCCCCGAGTCGGCCGGGGCGCTCAAAGCGGCGCCGTGGAGTCGGATTGACGCGGCCGCCCGGGAACGATCGGTCGGCCGGCACACGAACGCTCATCCGCTCGGTCCCGATGCGCGGGGCCGAGATGACGGAGGCGCGGGCGGGGACCGGCCCGTTCCCCTGGAAGGACCGGATCCTCCTCGGGGACGCCCGCGCGACCCTCCGCCGCCTGCCGCCGGAGTCGGTCCATCTGGCGATCACGAGCCCGCCGTACAACGTGAAGATCCCGTACCGCGGCTACTCCGACGACCGGCCGATCGCGGAGTACCTCGCCTGGCTTCGGGAGGTCTGGTCGGCGCTACACCGGGTCCTGGTCCCCGGGGGACGGTTCGTGCTGAACGTCGCGCCGACGTCGATCAAGGACTTCCGTCCGATCCATCACGACCTCTCGCGCGATTTGCGCGCGCTGGGCTACATCATGCGCACCGAGATCCTCTGGTACAAGCAGACGATGGGCCGCCGCACCGCGTGGGGAAGCTGGTGCAGCCCGTCGAACCCGCACATCGTCCCGTCGTGGGAGTACGTGCTTGTCTTCTCGAAGGGGCAGTGGCGGCTTGACGGCGATCGGGCAGCGATCGACATCTCGCCGAAGGAGTTCGAGCGGTTCTCCGACGGGTTCTGGCCGATCCCCCCGGAACGGCGGCGCAACGGGCACCCGGCGCCGTTCCCCGAGGAGCTGATCGAGCGGCTCGTGAAGTTCTACTCGTACCGCGGCAACGTCGTCCTCGACATGTTCGGCGGCACGGGGACGGTCGCCGCCGTCGCCCGTCGGCTGGGCCGCCACTACGTGCACATCGACGCGTCGGAGGAGTACTGCCGCAGCGCCGCCGCCCGGGTCGCGGCGGTCGTCCCGCCCCCCGGGGCGCCGGTCCCGCCGCCGCCGCGCGGGGGCTTTACGCGGGTCCCCGGAACGGGTCCGGCCGCCCCTCGGCCGCCGCCCGCGCGGAGGTCCGCGCCCGCGCGATCGGACGCGTGAGCGACGGGGCCACGACGCAGCCGAGGCCGTAGAGGCCGGCGGCCCACGCATCGACCGTCCACCGCCGCTCGGCCGGATGCGCCCCGAGGAACCGGAAGTACTCTTCGGTGAGGCGCATCACCTCGCGCCGGTCCGCCCCCTCCCCGATCCGCTGCATCAGCCGGCCGCCCCGGTACATCTGCTCGTAGTGGTCGGCCTCCCGGGCGAGGAACTCCGCGTACTCCGGTTCGCCGCCTCGGCGCGCGACGTCGGCCATCTCGTGCTCGGAGCCCGCCCAGTCGTGGAGCCGCTCCAGCGTGTGGCTCACGTTCCCCCCGTAGTACCGGTAGCGGGTCAGGCGCCGGTCGTCGAGGAACACCCCGAACGGGGCGACGAGCCCGGCGAGGAACAGGAACTGGTCGGGCTGCATCGTACGCTCGAACGCCGCCCCGACCGCGCCGTCCAGGAGCTCGCGACGGATCGCCATCGTGCTCGAGTTGAACGTCGCCCAACCGTCCCGGGCCCCGGTCCGCCAGAGCCCTCGCTTGTCGTGGGCGGCGCGGTACATCGGTCCGCTCGCGTCGCGCGCCGCGTCGACCTCGTGGCGCCGCCACCGCTCGGGGGGCACGGCCCGGCCGTCGCCGTCGATCACGCGCACGCGGTTGCGGTAGAAGCCGAGGTCGGGGTGCGCCCGGAACGTCTCGACGATCCGGGCGAGCCGGTCCGGCTCGAACTCGTCGTCGTCGTCCAGGAACGCGACGATCGGACCGCGGCCGGCCCGGACGGCCCGAAGGAGCCACCGCCCGATCACCGGCTCGTCGTCCTGGATCACCCGCACGCCGTCCGCGGCCAGCGCGGCGTCCACGGACGGGTCGGCGAACGACTTCGTCACGACGATCTCGAAGCGGTCGCGGCCGAGCGTCTGGTCCCGCACGGACCGGACGGCCGCGGGAAGGTGCGCGGACCGTCGGAACGCGCCGATGACGACGGAGACCTCGACCGCGTCGACCATCGGTCGTCAGGCGCCGGCCACCGCGGCCGACGTCGGGGCGCGCGGCCCCGCGTTCGGGAACAGGCGGGCGGTGAGCTCCCGCACGGCGAACGCGAGCAGCGGCTCGAGGTTCGTGGTGTCGGCGCGGTTGTACCGGACGAGCCGGTCGAGGGCCGGCCGGCTCCCGCGACGGAACTCCTGCCAGAGCCGGACCGCCTGCAGCCCGTCGATCCCCTCCACGCCCCGACGGTCGCCGAGGCCGAGCGTCGCCTCGATCCGCTTCAGCCCGCCGGCGAGCCCGATCCGGTAGAGGAGGAACCGCAGGTCGATGTGGACGGGGGGGACGACGAGCTGCGGGAACGTCGCTTGCAGGAACGGCACGTCGAACCGGCTGCCGTTGAACGTGGCGAGCAGCGGGAACCGCCGGAGGTGGGCGGGAAGCTCCTCCAGGTCCTCCCCGGCGACGAACGTCCGGGTGCTCCCGCCGCCGTGGACGGAGACGACCGTCACGATCCCTTCGTACGGGGAGAGCCCGGTCGTCTCGATGTCCAAGAAGGCGGTCCGCTCGCGGAAGCCGGGGTACAGCCGCCAGTGCTCCCGGTCGGGGAGCCGACGGCCGAACCAGGCAACGTCCCCTTCCGCCAGCGCCCGTTCGCTCTCCGCGAGGGCCCCGGTGAGCGACCCCCGCGCCGACGCCCGGGGGCCGGCCGCGGACCGGGCGAGCGTCGTCCAGTCCCGGATCCCCCGCCGCCACAGCTCCGCTTCGGTCGCCGGACCGATCCCGGGAAGGTGGACGAACGTGGCCCGCAGGACGCCGGCGCCTTCGGTGGGCCCGGGGGCGCGCGCACCCGCCATCGTCACGGCCCCGTCGGCCCCGGTCGCGGGTCGGCTCCGTCCACGGGCAGCGGACCGAGCGGCGCGACGAGCGCCTTCACGGCCGCCCAGAAGGCGACGACGGTCGCGTTCGTCGGCCGCGTGCCGTACAGCGGCGCCCGGCACTCCGCCTCGAGGAGCTCGGCGTCGTCCGTGTCCCAGATCAGCCGGACGACCCAGCCGTCGTGCTCCTCCTCGTAGGCGAAGACCCGTTTCCGGGGATCGGTCACCACGGGGTTCGGCTCGAGGATGTCGAGCGGCGGGGACGGAGGAGGCGGCGGCCCCGGGGTCAGCTGGAGCGGGGCGGGCGACGGCGGCAGCTTGAGCCGGATCCACGCGACGACCGGCCAGCGGCTGCGGCTCGTCCCGAGCGACGGCACGCGCGCCCCACGGCCGCCCGCGGTCTAAACGGTCGCGGGCCGGTCGGCTCGCCGCGGGTTTCGGG
>DATJZK010000104.1:0-7632 GCA_035499145.1 Thermoplasmata archaeon | reverse complement strand
GTCAGCCCGAGCCCGAGCGCGTCGCTCGCCGCCGCGGCGAGCGCGGCGAAGCCGCTCGCGCTCGAGGCGAGTCCGCTCGCGGTCGGGAAGTTGTTCTCCGAGCGCACCGTCGCGCGCGCCGTCTCCCCGGCGAGGCCGCGGACGCGGTCGAGGAGCGCCACGACCGCCCGGCGCGGCTCGCCGGTCGCGGGCGCCCCGTTCAGCACGACGTCGTCGTCCCCGGGGCGGTTCGCGAACGCGACCGAGGTGCGCGAGCGCATCCGGTCGAGCGTCACCGAGAGGGAGGAGTTGTACGGGAGGCCGAGCGCGGGGTCGCGGACGCCCCAGTACTTGACGAGCGCGATGTTCGGGGGGGCATCCCACGTCGCCGCCCGGCTCCCGCCTCGCGCCATCGGGTGGGGGTTCACGGCCGCGGAGAGTACATATCCCGAGCCCCCGGTGCGGGACGCGTGCCCCGACGCGCGCGAACCGCCGCTCCGCACCCGCACCCGCCCGAGCCGGATCTCTACCGCGCCGCGCGCCAGGGGTTCCACCACGAGGTCGGCTTCCGGGTCGACGCGGTGCGGAGCTCGCCGGGCGACTGCACCGTCACCGGGCGCGTCGAGCGCCGCCATCTGAACATCAACGGGATCGTTCACGGGGGCGTCTATGCGACGATCCTCGACACCGCGATGGGGGCGGCCGTCGTGAGCATGCTCGCCCCGGGCGAGACGACCGCGACCACCTCGCTGTACGTCGAGTTCCTCCGGGCGGCGCGGGAGGGCGACACGCTGAGCGCGCGCGGCCGGATCCAGCGCCGCGGGCGCCATATCGCGTTCGTCGAGGGGGACCTCCACGGCGCGGACGGCGAGCGCCTCAGCCAGGCGCGGGGGACGTGGTACATCTGGTCCCCCGACGATCGCTCGCCCCGGCCCCCGCCGGCCGGCCGCCCGTCCCGCTGACCGACCGGTCAGGCGACGCCGGTCCGCGCGCCGACGAGGTGGCGGCCGAGGCGCTCCTGCACCTCGAGGCGCTCGAGCGCCTTCGCGACCCCACGGGTCCCGTCGGGGAGGGGGTGTCCGCGGAAGAAGGCGCGCACCTCCTCGGAGCGCCCGAGGGCCATCGCGGGGACCGCGTGCTCCAGCACGGTCGGCAGGCTGCCCGACCCTCGGAAGACGTCGGCCAGCGTGTCGACCCGCTCGGTGAACCACGGCCAGACGACGGCATGGCCCGCCGGGTTCGACGCCGCCTGCACGATCAGGTGCGGCAGGTAGCTGCGGTTCGTCCCTCCCGAGATCGCGAAATCGAGCGACTCGCGGATCAGGGACGGCTCCGCGCTCCACCCGAGGGAACGGACGAGGCGGGCGCGGTCCGCGTCGACGACGGCCCGCTCCAGCGCGCCGCGGATCTCCCGGTAGCCGTCGGCCCCGGCGGTGCGGGCGTGCCCGACCGCGGTCGCGAGCCGCAGGTCGGGGTCGATCCGCTCCCAGTCGCGGAACCGGTCCGAAAGGCTCCGGGCGTACCCGGCGTCCAGTCGGCTCCGGCCGAACGAGACCCGCTCGCGGAGGATGCCGTCGGTCCGCGGCTCGTCGCGCCGCTTCGCCGGGCCGAGCCGGTCGGACTGGGCGGCGAAGAACCGCCGGGCGGCCGACTGGATCGGCGCCGCCTCCGGGTACGCCAGCGCCAGCCCGACCAGCGTTCCGCCGATCGACTCCACCGTCAATCGGTCGGCGGACGCCCCGAGGGCGGCGGCGAACCGATCGAACGTCGCCCAGTCGACGTCCCCGGCCGCCAGGAACGCGGCGAGGTCCTCGAGCACGATCCAGCGGTCGGGACCGGTGCGGTTGGGGAGCGCCGCGAGGAGCCGGTCGTAGAGCGGAGGGTCGTAGAGCGTACGGTAGAACCCGACGGCCCCGGGGTTGAGGTGCACGGTCGCCGTCGGCGGCGCGGGCACCACGCGGGTCGGCGTGTCGAACAGCAGTCGCTCCCGACGCCCGTCGATGTCGAGGACCATCGGGATCGGCCACGGGTCGGCGGGAGTCGATCCGAGGTAGCCGAACCGGCGCTGGGAGAGCTCGAGTCCGGCGGGCCCGAGCCGGGCCGTGACGACGGGGATGCCGGGCCGATCGATCCACGGTCCGGCGATCGCCCCGACCGGCTCGGACGACGTCCGTTCGAGCGACCGCCACAGATCGTCGGTCGTCGCGTTGCCTTCCCGGAAGCGGCGCAGGTAGTCGGTGACCCCCGTCCGGAACCGATCCTCGCCGAGGTAGCCCTCGATCATGGCGAGGACGCTCGACCCCTTCCCGTAGCTGATCTCGTCGAAGATCTGCCCGATCTCGGCGGGATCGCGGACGGGCGCCCGGACGGGGTGCGTCGACCGAAGGGAGTCGCCGTCCATCGCGGCGGCCATGCCCGCCACGCGCAGGAAGAAATCGGCCCGGGCGTCGAGCGCCGGCTCCAGGCGTTCGGTGATCTTCGTCTCCATGAGGGCCGCGAAGCTCTCGTTGAGCCAGATGTCGGTCCACCACGACATCGTGACGAGGTTGCCGAACCACTGGTGGGCGACCTCGTGGGAGATCGTCTCGAAGACGTCCCGGGCCGCGAACGAACTGCTCGTCGGATCGACCAGGAGCCGCGTGGCCTGGAAGCTGATCGCCCCCCAGTTCTCCATCGCCCCGAAGGCGTGCTCCTCGACCGCCAGAAGGTCGAGCTTCGGGAGGGGGTACGGGATGGCGTAGTACTCCTCGAACGCGTCGAGGATCCGCCCGCCGGCGGCGAGCGCGAAGTCGGCGGCGGTCCCGCGCCCGGGCGCGGCGAGCACCCGGATCGCGGCGCGGTGCGAGCGGCCCTCGCGACGGTCGAACCGCCCGACGGCGACATAGAAGAGGTACGTCGCCATCGGCGGCGTCGGACCGAACGTGCACTCCGACCATCCGGCGGCCGTCGGCCGGACCGACTCGAGGGGTCCGTTCGCAACGACCTCGAGTTCGCTCGGGGCCTCCACGCGGAGACGGAGCCGGGCCTTGGCGTCCGGACGGTCGACGCACGGGAAGATCGAGCGGGCGCCCGTCGGCTCGCACTGGGCCGAGAGCATGTAGGCATCGCCGTGGCGCGAGCGGTACAGTCCGCTCAGGGTGCGGGTGCTCGCCGCGCCCGAGAAATCGACCGCGACCCGCGCGGCGGACCCGCCCGGGGTCGGGACGGTGAGCGTCGACGCGGCGGGGTCCGACCGGAACTCGGTCGCCGCCCCGTCGCGGCGGACGGCGGCGATCGTCAGCTCCTCGGCGTCCAGCACCAGGTCGGGCCCCCCGGCCGGCACGTCCATCTCGACGGTGCCGTCGAACGTCAGGGCGGTAAAATCGATCCGCAGACGAAGACGGTACTCGGTCGGAGCGCGAACGGTCGGAGCGGTCACGGTCGGCGCCCGGTCGGTCGCCCGACGACCCCGGGCCCCGTCGGCCGGACGGAACCTGCGAAAAGAACGTTTGCGTCGTCCCGGGTCGGGCCGGTCCGGCGGGGCGGCGAAACCAAAGTTAAATAGCCGGCCCGGGTCGGCCCCGATGGCTGACGGCCAAAGCGGTGGGGAAACACCCGGTCCCATTCCGAACCCGGCAGTTAAGCCCACTGGCGTTCCGCGCGGTACTGAAGTGCGCGAGCCTACGGGAAACGCGGAAAGCTGTCAGCCTCCGGGGACTCTGAAGTAGCCCACCGGCGTCCCTCTCGAACGATGTACTTGGGGGCGCACCTCGGCATCGCGAACGGGCTCGCCCAGGCCGTCCGGGACGCCCGCGGCATCGGCTGCGAGTCGCTGCAGATCTTCTCGAAGAGCCCGCAGATGTGGGCCGGACCGGCGATCGCCCCGGCGGCGGCCGAGGAGTTCCGGGCCGCCGTCCGGTCGGAGGGGCTTCGGGGGACCGCGGTGCACCACGGATACCTCGCGAACCTCGGGAGCCCGAAGCCCGAGATGCTCGCGCGCTCGCGCACCGCGTTCGCGGACGAGCTCGGGCGGGCCGAGCTGCTCGGGGTCGACGGGCTGATCTTCCATCCGGGGGCCCACCTCGGTTCCGGCGTTCCCGCCGGGCTGCGGACCCTCGAGGAGAGCCTTCGATCGGCGATCGCCGCGGCGCCCGACGGTCGGGTCCGGATCCTGCTCGAGAACGCCGCCGGTCAGGGGACGACGCTCGGCGCGACGTTCGAGGAGCTCGCCGAGGTGCTCGACGCCGTCAACGAGCCGCGACGGCTGGGCGTCGCGCTCGACTCCTGCCACCTGTTCGCCGCGGGGTTCGACTTCCGGACCCCCGAGGGGTACGGGGCGATGGTCGACCGGCTGGAGGCGACGGTCGGGGCGAAACGGGTCTACGCCTTCCACCTGAACGACGCGAAGGCGCCCCCGGGCTCGCATCTCGACCGCCACGAGAACATCGGGGCGGGGGAGATCGGGACGGCGGGGTTCCGCCAGCTCCTCAGCGACCGTCGGTGGGCGGCCGTCCCCGGTTTCCTCGAGACCCCGCTCGACGACCGCGGGTACGCCCGGTACGCGGAGGACCTGGTGACCCTCCGGTCCCTCGAGGGAAACGTCGCGGCGGCCACGCGGCCGAAGCCGCGGCCGCCCGCGCGGAAGCGCCGTGCCTCAACGGTCAAATAGGATTCTCCGCCTCGCACGCCCTCGATGCCGTCCGCGACCGCTCGCGGCGTTCCACTCCGCGGGATCCCGTCGGCAGGACCGGGGCCGTGACGGCGCCGCACGACCGCTCCAGCCTCCTGTCGGCGGCCGCCCGGGGGGTCGAGGCGGTGCTCGCCGCCGACGGCCGGTGCTGCACGGTCGAGGCAGACGGGCCCCTCGCGGGACCGCTCCGCGAGCTGGCCGGGCGTCACCCGGACCGCGCGTTCACGGTCGAGTCGGACGAGCTCGGGCCCCTCCGCCGGGCGGCCGAGCTCGCGGCCGACGGGCGAACGGTGATCGTGTCGGGAGCGGCGGCCGACCTGCTCGGGCCGGCGTACCGCCGGCTGCGCGACGGGCTCGGGCGGGCGCACCTCCGCGTGAAGATCCTGGGATGGCACGAGGGGGTCCCGGTCGGGGCGGCCGAGGGGCCGTCCCCGCTGGTCGAGGACATCGGGGTCGCCCGGGGCATTCCCGGGCTGACGGTCGCCGTGCCGGCCGACGGACCTTCGGCCGAGGCCGCCGTACGGGCCGTCGCGGCGACGGAGGGTCCCGCCTATCTCCGACTCACGCGGGCTCCGCTCCCGACCGTGACGCACGAGCCGTTCCGGCTGGGTCACGCCCCGGTCGTGCGGGACGGCGCCGACCTCGGGGTGCTCGCGGTCGGAGCGATGGTCGCCCGTGCGCTCGAGCTCGCCGCGGAGCTCGCCAAGGTCGGGGTCTCGGCTCGGGTCCTCGACCTGGCCTCGGTGAAGCCGTTCGACCTGGGGGCCGTCCTCCGCGCCGCCCGGGACACGGGCGCCCTCCTCGTCGCCGAAGAGCACTCGGTCGCTACGGGGATCGGCTCGCTCGTCGCGGCCGCGACCGCCGAGAACCACCCGGTCCCCGTCCGGCGGGTGGGGCTGCCCGATGTCCTCGGCACCCCCACGCCGAACGGCGAAACGTCCGTCGGCCTTGCGCTCTCGCTCGGACGGATGACGGAGGAGGCGTGGGAGCTTCTCCGCGTTCGGGGCAAGGTTGAGTAGGGCGGGCGGCTGGGGAGGGTCGACCATGGAGCTGTTCCTCGACACGGCGAGCGTCAAAGAGATCCGAGCGATGTGGGAGATCGGCATCCTCGACGGGGTGACGACCAATCCGACGCTCGTCTCGAAAGAGGGGAAGAGGTTCGAGGACCTCATTCGGGAGATCTGCGCGCTCGGGGTGCCGTCCGTCTCCGCGGAGGTCGTCGCGACGGACGTTCCGGGGATGCTGAGCGAAGGTCGTCGCCTCCGGGAGATCCACCCGTCGATCTACGTCAAGGTCCCGATGACCCCGGCCGGCCTGCAGGCGACCCGAACGTTGGCGAAGGAGGGCACCCGGGTCAACATGACGCTCGTCTTCAGCGCGAACCAGGCGCTCCTCGCGGCCAAGGTCGGGGCGGCGTACGTGAGCCCGTTCATCGGCCGGCTCGACGATCAGGGCCAGGAGGGGATGGAGCTCGTCCGCGACATCGTCACGATCTACCGCAACTACCGGTGCACCACGAAGGTCCTGGTGGCGAGCGTTCGCCACCCCGTCCACGTGCTCGACGCCGCGAAGATCGGCGCCGACATCGCGACGATGCCGTTCGCCGTGATGGAGAAGCTCCCGCTCCACCCGCTCACCGACCTGGGCCTCGCCCGGTTCCTGAAGGACTGGGAGAAGGTCCCCAAGGGGTGAGCCGTCGATCGTGGCCGCCCCGCCGCCGCTCCTGGAGAAGTACCTTAGGCTGACCCGCGAGGCGCTGGCCCGGGTCTCCGCCGCCGCCCCCGCCCGGTCGTTCCTCCGCGGCGCGTCCGACGATTTCCTGACCATGGCGCGCTCGTACCTGGCGGACGCCGAGCACTTCTCGACGGCCGGGGACCTCGATCGCGCGCTCGCGGCCGTGAGCTATGCCCACGGCTGGCTCGACGCCGGAGTCCGCCTCGGCCTGCTCGACGGAGGGAACGATGACCAGCGGTTCACGCTCTTCCGCTGAGCGGCCGCCCGAGCCGGCGGGGCTCTCCGACCGGGTCCTCGGAGCGATCGAGACGCACCTGACGGAGCGCGAGCGCCGGCGCGAGGCGGTCTTCGGGCGGGCCCGCCGGCTCCGTCGGGCGGCGCAATCCGCGGTCGCCCGGATCCACGGGGGCGCGGACGCCGAGGAGACGGTCCGACCGGTCCGCGACGGGCTCGCCGAGCTCGCCGGGGCGCTCCGCGGCGACGGGCGGGCCGACGAGCCGCTCGCGCTCGACGCCCTCCAGGAAGGCGTCGAGGCGTGCCTGCTGGCGGCGATCGTCGCGGAATCTCCGCTCCCCGGGCCGGCCGAGCTCGGGGTGGACCCCGAGCCGTACCTGCTCGGGCTCGGCGATGTGGTCGGGGAGGTTCGGCGCCTGCTCCTGGACCGGCTGGGCGACGACGACCTGCCGGCGGCGGAGCGCCACCTCACGCGGATGGAGCGGCTCACCGACGCGCTCCTCCGGTTCGACACCGCGCGGGCGATCGTCCAGCTGAAGCCGAAGCAGGATCAGGCCCGTCTCCTGCTCGAGCGGACCCGCGGCGAGGTCGTCATGGCCCGCCTGTTGATCCACGCCCGCGATGGGCGGGGGGCGCGCCCGTGACCGCGCCGGCCCATCGCACGGTCGGGGTGATCGGCGGGTCGGGGGTCACCGGGATCTTCGACGGTCCCCCCCGCACGAGCCACCGCGTCGCCACTCCCTGGGGACCGCCGTCCGGGCCGATCGAGGAAGGCGAGGTCGGCGGGGCGCGGGTCCTGTTCCTTCCGCGGCACGGCCCCGGGCACACGATCCCGCCGCACCGCGTCAACTATCGGGCGAACGTCGACGCCTTGCGGTCGCTCGGGGCGGAGGCGATCGTCACGGTCAGCTCGGTCGGCTCCCTCCGGGACGAGCTGCCGCCCGGCACGTTCGTCCTCCCGAACCAGTTCGTCGATCTCACGAAGCAGCGGCCGACGACGTTCTTCGACGGCGGAC
>DATJZK010000103.1:0-9483 GCA_035499145.1 Thermoplasmata archaeon | reverse complement strand
GACCCCGACCGCGGCCCGACGTTGGAGGTCAGCCTCACCCGGCTGCGACGGGCGTACCCGGACCTCCAGGTGATCGCGCTGTCGGCGACCGTCGGCAACTCCGAGGAGGTCGCGGAATGGCTCGACGCCGAGCACATCGCGAGCGACTTCCGGCCCGTCCCGCTGAAGCGGGGGGTCTACTGCGAGGGGCGGATCACGTTCCACGACCTCTCGACGCGCGAGATCCCGCCGCCGGGAGACGCCGTGCCCCGGCTCGTTCGCACGGTCGTCCAGGACGGAGGCCAGGCGCTCGTTTTCGTGAACAGCCGACGGGCGAGCGAGCAGCTCGCCCAAACGCTCGCGCCGACCGTGCGCGCGCGCCTCGACGCCGCCGACCGCGCGCGGGCCCGCACGGTCGCCGAGGAGCTGGGACAGGTCGGGGACGAGGAGACGGAAGGCGTGCGTCGCCTCTCCGCGTTGATCCCGGCGGGGGTCGCCTACCACAACGCGTCGTTGACGAACCCGGAGCGGCGGGTCGTCGAGCGGGCGTTCCGCGACCGGGTGCTGAAGGCGCTCGTCGCGACCCCGACGCTCGCGGCCGGGATCAACCTCCCCGCGCGCCGGGTGATCGTCCGGGACACGACCCGCTACGACGACCGGCTGGGGGTCCAGGCGCCGATACCGGCGCTCGAGGTCCAGCAGATGCTCGGCCGCGCCGGCCGTCCGCGGTTCGACCCGTCCGGGGAGGCGGTGATCGTTGCCCGGTCGGTCGACGACGAGGAGCGCCTACTCGACACGTACGTCTCCGCGGCCCCGGAACCGATCGTGAGCCGGCTCGCCTCCGAGCCGGCGCTCCGGATGCACCTGCTCGCCCTCGTCGCGAGCGGGGCCGTCGCGTCGGACGCCGCGCTCGAGTCGTTCTTCGGGGCGACGTTCTACGGCCGGACGCTCCCGCTCGCCGAGCTCCACGAGAAGGTCGGTCGGGTGCGTCGGTTCCTTCAGGAGCACGAGCTGCTCGCCCCGGGAACCGAGCTCGCGGCGACGCGGTTCGGGGCCCTGACGAGCGAACTGTACCTGGACCCGCTCAGCGCGATCGTGCTGCGGGGCGTCCTCGAGCGGGCGCCGATCGGGGTCGGGACGTTCCCGTTGCTCGCGGCGGTCGCCGCGACCCCTGACCTCGCGCCGTTGTTCCTCCGCCGGGGCGAGGAGGCCGACCTGCTCGGCCGGTTCACCGACGAGGCCGACGAGCTCCTCGTGAAGCCGATGGAACCGCCGATCGACCTCGACCTCGACGGGTTCCTCGCGACGCTCAAGACCGCGACCGTCCTCGAGTCGTGGATCGCCGAGACGCCGATCGTCGAGATCACGGAGAAGCACGGGATCGGGGCCGGGGACCTGCGGAGCCGGGTCGAGGACTCGGACTGGCTGCTGTTCGCGCTGAGCCGGCTCGCCTCGACGTTCCAGCGGCGGCTCGGACGACCCGTGGACGACCTCTCGCTCCGCGTCCGCTACGGGGTGAAGGAGGAGCTGCTCGACCTCGTTAGGCTGCGGGGGATCGGCCGCGTGCGCGCCCGGCTCCTCTGGAACGCCGGCTTCGGCGACCGGGAGGCGCTCCGGAACGCCCCCGTCGATCGGATCGAGCAGGCGCTCAAGTCGCGCCGGCTCGCCGATTCGGTCGTCGCCCAGCTCAATCCGCGAGCGGCCCGTCGAGCCCCCGCTCCGGAAGCAACGGCCGAACGTCCCCCGGGTCCACCGACCCGACGGACCCCCCGAACCCTGGAGGAGTTCCCGCCGGAGCCGCCGCCGTGACCCACTCGTCGATCGGCGTCAGCACGCGGACCACCGACCGGGTGCCGCCGCTCCCCCCGGTCCGGATCTCCCGACGGACGTAGCCCGCTCGCTCCAGGCGAACCAGTCGCCGCCAGAGGGTCGTCGTCGGCAGCGGGCGCACTCCCTGCCGTCGGGCGATCTCGGCCTCGTACCGGCGCACGTCGCCGAGGAAGGCGGTGAGCCCGCGGCTCGCGGCCCCGATCGCCCGCACGACGCGCGGCTCGACGGCGACCCCGGGCCCGTGGGGGGTCCCGCTCTCCCCCACGCCGCGAACCCCGAGCAGTTCCCGGCGCAGCAGGTCGACCGCCCGTCGGGCGCCGAGCCCGTCCTCGACCGCCCGCGCCACCGCGCGTTCGACGAGCCCGCTCGGCGGGGCCCGGCCGAGGGCCCGCTCGGCCCGGTCCCGCACGATCGAGCGGAGCGCGGTCTCGGGATACGGGGAGAGCACGACGAACGGCCGGACCGGGTACCGAGGCTCCACGTCCGCGACCGCGGTCGCGAGCCCCTCGGGGGTGCCCGCGAGGATCGTCCAGATCGGGGGGAGCCCGCTCTCCCCCTCCGGCAGGAACCGATCCGGGTCGCCGAGCGCCCGGAGGATCGGCCCCA
Organism: Thermoplasmata archaeon; assembly: GCA_035499145.1. GTDB lineage: Archaea > Thermoplasmatota > Thermoplasmata > Lutacidiplasmatales > UBA184 > Lutacidiplasma. Next base: position 7,068 of record DATJZK010000103.1, on the reverse strand, counting down.
GGTCGGCGCCGCCGACGCCGACGTCGTCCAGCACCAGCACGGTCGGACGGTTCTCCCGGCGCAGCCGGCGGAGGACCCCGGCGACGATCTCGGCCGTGGGAAACCCCCGTCCGTCGAACCCCTCGTCGAGGCGGCGGAGGAGGGCGGTCGCGACGCCGTGGGCGCCTCGGAGGAACGCGGTCCGCACGGCGAGAACTCGGGGCGCGGGCGTCGGGTGCCACGCTCGGAGCCGGTCGACCGTCTCCCGCGCGGCCCGGCGCGCGACCGCGGAGCTGCCGCTCCCGGACGGCCCGACGACCCCGACGATCCACGGCGGGGGGGCGCAGGGGGACGGTGGGTCGAGGCGGTGCACCACGGCCTGCACCTCCCGCTCCCGTGCGATCGCGACGGGCGGGACCCAGTCCAGGGCGAGCACTTCGGGGTTCGTCGGCGACAGCATGGCGAGTTGTATAGCTGTCGTGTATAAGAATACTGTTTACTCCCAAGGCCCCCCGGGTGAAAACTGCTTTCTTCGGCGGTCGCTCGGGGCGGCGATGGCGACGCCCGGTCCCGCCCCGCCGCTCCGCGCGCTCGCCCGGAACCTCCTGGTGACGGCCGCCCTGGCCGTCGGGATCTACGTACTCCTGGTGGTCCTGCCCGGCCGCCTTCTGCCCCGCCTCACGGGGTCGGAGATCGTCCTCCTCGAGGCCGGCGGGGTCGTGCTGATCGCTTGGCTGGTCGCCCGAGCGGTGACCGGCGCCGCGACCGCCGTGATCCTGCGCCGGGGGGAGTTCGCCCGCGGCCACGCAGTCCGGCTGTTCCTCAACCTGCTGATCGCGGTCGCTGCGATCCTCGCGCTGTCGAAGCTCGCGGGCGTCTCCGCGGAGTCGATCCTGCTCGGCTCGGCGTTCGCCGGGATCGTCCTCGGGTTGGCCGCCCAGACGGTGCTCGCCAACGTGTTCGCCGGACTGCTCCTGGTCGTCGCCGACCCGTTCCGCCCCGGGGACCGGGTCGCGTTCGTCAGCGGGAACTACTCGGTCTCGCCGCCGACCCACCCTCACGAAGCGTACTATCCCGCGTACGGCGGGACGATCCTCGACATCGGCCTGGTCTACACGGTCGTCTCGCTCGACCGCGGCGGGGTCGCCCGACTGCCGAACAACGTCGTCATGTCCGCGATGGTCCTGGCCCCGCGCGGCGGGACCCAGCAGCGGATCCGGATGACGTTCCCGCTCTCGGTCGCCGTCGGGAAGGTCGAGGCGGCCCTGGCCGACGCGGTGCGCGGGCTGCCGCCCGGGGCCCCGGGGGCCCCCCCGCCGCACCTCGAGGTCGCGGACCTCTCCGCGTCGACCTGGGACGGGGTGGTCGTGGTCTGGACCGCCGACGAGGAGGTCGGAGCGACCCGCGACCGGCTCCTCCGGGCCGTGCTGGCCCACCTCGGAAGCGACGCGGAGCCGCCCGCGCGCCCGGCTGCTTAAATCCGACCGCGTCTCGGCCCCGCCGGAGACGGCGCGATGGGCTATCGCGTGACGCTGATCCCGGGGGACGGGATCGGCCCGGAGGTGACCCGCGCCGCGTGCCTCGTCGCGGAGGCGACGGGGGTCTCGATCGAGTGGGAGACCGTCGAGGCCGGGGAACCGGCGATCAAGGCGCACGGCACCCCGCTGCCGGACGCGGTCCTCGACTCCGTCCGGAAGAACAAGCTCGCGCTCAAGGGGCCGATCACGACCCCGATCGGCAGCGGGTTCCGTTCCGTCAACGTCGCGCTCCGCCAGCAGCTCGACCTGTTCGCGTCCGTGCGGCCGGCCCGCGCGATCGCCGGCGAGGGGACCCGGTTCCCCGAGACCGACCTGATCGTCGTCCGGGAGGCGACGGAGGGGCTCTACGCGGGGGTCGAGCACTGGATCGACCGCGACCACTCCGCCGCCGAGACGGTGAACGTCATCACGCGGAAGGCGTCCGATCGGATCGTCCGGTTCGCCTTCGAGCTCGCCCGCCGCGAGCACCGACGCAAGGTGACCGCGGTCCACAAGGCGAACATCATGAAGACGACGGGGGCGCTGTTCCAGACGGCGTTCCGCGAGATGGCGCCGAAGTACCCCGACATCGCCGCCGACGAGCGCCTGATCGACAACATGTGCATGCAGCTCGTCAAGAAGCCCGAGGAGTACGACGTGATCGTCACGACCAACCTCTTCGGCGACATCCTCTCCGACCTCTGCGCGGGGCTCGCAGGCGGCTTGGGCGTCGCGCCGGGCGCGCTCTACGGCGACACCCTCGCCGTGTTCGAGCCGGTCCACGGCTCCGCCCCGAAGTACGCGGGCCAGGACCGCGCCGACCCCGTCGCGGAGATCCTCTGCATCGAGCTGCTGTTCCGCCACCTGGGCGAGCGCGAGGCGGCCGACCGTGTCTTCCGCGCCGTCTGGGAGACGATCGCCGAGAAGAAGGTCGTCACGTACGACCTGGCGCTCCCCGCCTACACCGCCCGCCCGGTACCGCCGTCGAGCTGTTCGGCGATGGCGAAGGAGATCGCCCGGAAGGTCCCGCTGGTCGACCTCGACCGCCCGCTCCCCCGCCCGAAGGGCGCCCCCTCCGCGAAGGCCGGCGCCGACCCCCAGCTCGAGGCCTAGGCGGGGCTAGTCCCCGACGACCTTCACGACGACCCGCTTCGGGCGCTGGCCGTCGAACTCCGCATAGAAGATCGCCTCCCAGGGACCGAGGTCGAGGGTCCCGTCCGTCACCGGGAGGACGACCTGGTGGCCGAGCAGGAGGTTCTTCAGGTGGGCGTCCCCGTTCGTCTCTCCGGTGCGGTGGTGCTCGTACGGCCCCGGCGGCGCCAGGCGGTCGGCCCAGGCCGCGATGTCGCGGAGCAGGCCGGCCTCGTGGTCGTTGACGTAGACCGCCGCCGTGATGTGCATCGACGAGACGAGGACGAGCCCGTCGCGGACCCCGCTCCTCTCCACGATCGCGCGGACCCGGTCGGTGAGGTCGACGAACTCCCGGGGCGTCGGCGTCTGCATCGTCAGGTACTCCGTGTGGTGCGCCATCGCCCGGCGCCGGCCGCCCGGTAGATTTAAGCCCGCGGCGGACCGAACCGGTCCGTCGATGGCCGCCGGCGCCGCCCGACCGATCCGTCTCTCCCGGGCTCCGGCCCGGGCCGGGGCGCCGACCGCGCCCGCCGACCGCCCCGTTGACCCGGCGCCGCCCCCCGCGGCGACCGGGTCGCCGGCCCCGGAGCGACGCGAGAACCGGGCGGCGACCCGGCGGGCCCGGCGCCTGGCGCTCCTCTTCGTGGTCGGGATCGCGGTGCTCTTCCTGGCGTTCGCCCTCGCCGAGCGTACGTCGGCGACCGGCGGGTCGCCGGGGGCGCTCTTCGACCTCTGGCTTACGGGAGGGATCGCGCTCCTGGTCGCGCTCGCGGGGGCGATTCTCACGTTGACCTCGGCGCCGACCGCGGTGGAGCTCTCCGCCGACGCGATCGTGGTCGTCGGGGTGTTCGGCGGCCGGCGCCGGTTCGGGAGCGCCCCGAACCGCTCGATCCGCACCCTGCGTCGGATGCCGGTCGGCTGGCTCACGCCGGGGGCGATCGAATCGGTCGAGATCGCGGCGGGCGGGGTACGGCGGACGTACCTGATGGACGAAGGGCTGCTCGCCCCGCTCGCCGAGCGGCCGTAGCGGGGGTCACTCGAGCAGGTCTTCGAGCTCGCCCGCGACCAGCGTGAGGAGCTGGTCGAGCGAGCGGTTCTTGAGCTCGGTGATGTGGCCGGAGTCGGTCTCGAGCCGCGCCAGGAACTCGTCGCCGTCCCGGACGAAAGCGAGCGAGAGGACGTGCCGGCGGCCGCCGGGCAGCGGCACGTCGAGCGGCGGGGCCGGCTCGGGTTCGGGCGCGGGCTTCGGCGGGGCTTTCTTGGCCGGGGGAGCCGCCTTCGTCGGGGCCGCCTTGGACGGGGCCGCCTTCTTCGGAGCTGCCGCGGCCTTCGCCGGAGGGGACGGCTTCGAACTCTTCGCTGGCTTCGGACGCGCCTTCGGGCGTTCCCGCGGCTTCGGACGGGCCGGCGTGCGGGGGCGCGGTTTCGAACGGTTCCGCGAGGGCATCCGGGGGCGCCTCGAATCGGGCGCACCAGCCCCCCCTATTTATCGATATGGCCGGGAAAACCGCTCCGCGACGCCGTTTGCCGGCCGGACCGCATCGATTTACGTAGGGGACCCGCTCGGCCGGCCGAGGGCGGTCGGTGGCGGCGGGCGCGGACGGGAGCGCGTCGATCCCCCGCGCGCCGCTCCGTCCCGAGACGCTCCTCTGGCTCGCCGGTCTCGGCCTCCTGCTCGTCTTCCTGGCGCTCGAGCCGTACCTGTCGTTCTCGGTGTTCGGCTCCGACACGGGCGAGTACTACCGGCTCACCTCGGACCTCGTCGCGACCGGCACTTTACCGTACGGGGCCCACTATCTGGGGTGGGGGTCGGCGTACCCGGACTTCCCGGGGATCTACGTGCTCGCCGGCGGCGCCGCCGGCGCCCTCCGGCTCGACCCGCTCACCGCCCTCACGGTCGTCGTGCCCGTCGTGGCCGTGCTCTCGGTCCTTCCGCTGTTCCTCCTGTTCCGCCGCCTCTACCCGCACGACACGACCGCCCTGTTCGGGGCCGCGCTCGCCGCGGTCGCGATGCCCCGGCTGTTCTCGATCGCCCACCCGGCTCCGCTCGCCCTCGGGGATTTCCTGTGCGTCGCCGCGCTCTGGATGCTCGTCGAGAGCCGGACGGATGCGCGCTGGTACGGGCCGCTCGCGATCACCGCGGCCGCGCTGATCCCGAGCCACCACCTCTCGTCGTACTTCTTCGCGGCGAGCGCGCTGGGCGGGATCCTGCTCCTCGAGCTGTGGCGTCCCGGTCTCTGGAGCCGGCGGTTCCCGCTCCGCGAGCTCGTCTTCCTCGGGGCGTTCGTCTCGGGGACGTTCGCCTTCTGGTTCTACGGGACGACCACCTTCGTCGCGAAGGTGCTCCTCCCGGGTTTCGGGGGGAGCGCCCATGTCGGCTTCGCGGCGTTCGAGCTCGGCGGGCTCGGCGTCCTCGCGCTGAGCGGCCTCGCGATCCGCCTCCGCCGCCGCCGGCCGCGGGTCCGGCCGTGGGTCCGCCTCCCGACCGACCGCAGCGTCCTGCGGGATGCCGTCGCGATCGCGGTCGGCGTCTTCGGCGCGGTCTCGCTCCTGCTCGTCGGGCCGATCCCCGGCACGTCGCAGCACACGACCCCCGCGACGATCCTCTGGTTCGTGCCGGTGCTCGCCCTCGGGATCTTCTGCGCCGGGAGCCGGCGGATGCTCACGATGGCCCGGCTCGGTCCGTTCGCGCTGACCTGGCTCGCCGCGCTCGCCGTCTCGGCCGGGGGGACCCTCGCGCTCGCGGCCGTCGGCACCGCGGCCCCGCAGTACTCGACGGCGACGGCCTTCGCGGCGACCCTCTCACCGTCCCGGCACGCGGAGTACCTGCTCATCCCGGTCGGCCTGCTGGTCGCCGTCGGGTTCGGACGGCTCGTCGCCCGGGCCGGCGATCGCGCGGGCCGTCGGGCGATCGCGGCCGGGGCGGTGGCCGCGATCCTCCTCGTCGCCGGGAACGCCGCGATCGCCTATCCGCCCCAGACCGATTTCGGCGGATTCCAGGAGGGGCTCACCCACGGGGACGCGGTGCTCTGGCTCTGGGTCGGCCTCGCGGAGCCGCCGAACACGACCGTCGCCTCCGACCACCGGCTGAGCTCGTTCCTGTTCGGGGTCGACGGGCTGCGGGCGACCTGGGTGACGACCCCGGCCCTGTTCGTCGGGAGCTCGCCCGCTGATGCGACCGCCGAGCTGCTCTCGAGCGGCGTCCCGAACCCCGCCCTCCCGAGCCCGATCGCCCTCGTCGCCCTGGACGGCGTGATGCTCCACGGGGTCGCCCTGAGCCCGTCCGACCTCGCCCACCCGCTCTCCGCCGCGGCGATCGCCTGGTTCGAACGGATGCCGTTCGTGCCGATCTACGAGAACGGCGCGACCGTCGTCTACCTCGTGGCGATCGCGATCGGTCCGACCGACTACCCGGTCCGTTCGTAGTCGACGAGCCGCCCGGTCCGTTCCCAGGTCCGCACGGGGACCCGGCCCGCGGCCGCGAGGTCGCCCAAGAGCGCGCGCGCCCACCGCAGCTTCGCCAGCTTCACCGACCGCCGGGCCGGATCGGTCTCCTCGGCTTGCTCAAAGTCGAATCCCCAGAGGAGGATCTGGCGGGCGCCGACCGCCTCGGCGAGGAAGGCGGCGCGGTCGCCGTCGGTGAACCCGCCGACGTCGATCAGCGCCGGGCGAGGCGGGCCGGCCCACGATCCGGCGAGCTCGCCCGGGAACTCGGGGACCCACCGCTCGAGCGCCGGGACGTTGTCGCCGTGCGCGTGGACGAGGACGAGGCTGCCGCGGCCGTTCGCCGTCACCTCGGACGCCACGGGACCGTCGAGGTCGGTCACGACGACGGCGGGCACCAGGCCGGCGGCGAGGCAGACCTCGGTCGCGCCGTCCGCGGCCACGAGGACGGGCCGATCGACCGACGGCGGCAGCCGCCAGAGCGGGGGAGGCCCCCCGCCCGGGGCGCAGCCGACCACGATCGCGTCCCGGTCCCGAAGCCGGGCTCCGAGCCGCCCTATCGGCTCCCGGCGGCTCGCCGGGGGCAGCAGCCGCTCGAGGGTCGCCGCGGCCCGCTCTTCGCGGTCGAACGGAAAGCCGAACTCGCGCTGGATCCGCGCGTAGCGGACGGCCCAGTCGCCGTACTCCACGCTTCCTCCGAGGTCGGGAGCGTCCGGTTGCGCCAACCCTTTATAATGAAGCCGATGCTCCGCCCGACAGGAGAACCTCGATGCGCCCGCTCGCTCAAGAGATCCTCGCCCACCTCCCCGGAGAGGCGCGAAAAGGCGCCGAACCCCCCCCGCCCCCGCCGTCGAACGACGACGCGGAGCTGGAGGCGGTCCTCGCCTCGCTCAAGACGAACATCAAGGTCGTCGGCTGCGGCGGCGGCGGCTGCAACACGATCAACCGGCTCGCGGAGGAAGGGCTCTCCGGCGCCGAGATGGTCGCCTGCAACACC
>DATJZK010000102.1:0-3011 GCA_035499145.1 Thermoplasmata archaeon | reverse complement strand
TGCTCCGGGCCCCGCCCCGTCCGATCGCCGACGTCGAGGACGAGGGCGGCGGCGCGATCGTGGCGGTCGAGGGGATCGTCGTCGGGCTCGCGCCGCCGAGCGGCCTCGTCTACCGGTGTCCGACCTGCCGCCGCAGCGTGGCGAGCGGCCTCTGCCGGGTGCACGGGACGGTCGACGGCGAACCCGACCTCCGGGCCCGCATCGTGCTGGACGACGGGACGGGCAGCGCGACCGTCGCCGCCGGACGGGAGACGACCGAGGCGCTCTGGGGGGTGACCCTCGCGGAGGTCCTGCGCCGATTGAAGGATCTGCCCGACCCGAGCCGGATCTCGGAGCAGATGCTCGAGTCGCTCCTGGGGCGCCGGCTGCGGGTGCGCGGGCCGGCGTCCCGGGACGACTTCGGGCTCACGGTCGTCCCCGAGGCGGTCGAGGCGGTCGAGGTCGACCTCGCCGCGTCCGCCGCCGAGCTGGCGCGTCGGCTCGGAGGCTCCGCCTGATGGCGCTGCGGGAGGTCGCCTGGCGGGTCTCGGCCCGGGAGCTCGAGAGCTCCCTCGAGGAGGAGAAGGGGAGCGGCGACCGCCCGGTCGGCCACGTCCTGAGCCCGTTCGGCGCCCGGATGAACCGGGTGCTGATCGCGGGGACCCTCTCCCCGCCGGAGCCGCTCGGGCGGGAGGAGCCCCCGACGTTCTGGCGTTCCCGGTTCAGCGACCCGACCGGCTCCATCGCGGTCACCGCGGGCGGGTTCCAGCCCCGCGCGATGGCGCAGCTCCGGGCCGTCGCGGCGCCTCGCCCGTCGATCGTCGTGGGGAAGGTCCACCTCTATCGCGGCCGCGACGGGGTCGCGACCGTCTCCGTGCGGGCCGAGGCGATCCGCGGGGTCGGGGAGAACGAGGAGCGCGCCGCGGTCGCCGACATCGTCCGGCAGACGCTCGACCGGCTCGACCTGATGGAGCGGCTCGAGAAGGAGCCGGCCGTCTCCGACGAGGAGCTGGCCCGGGCCGGCGCGCCACGCCCCTGGGTGCGGGCGGCGCGGGACGCCCTCCGAAGATACCCGAACGTCGACCGACCCGGCTTCCGGCACGAGCTGCGGGCGGCGATTCGCCGGGTCGCCGGCGACAGCGGCCCGGAGGTCCCGGCGTCGCCCCCTCCCGCGACGGTCCGGGTCACCCGCGCGTCCCCCCCCGCCCCGTCCCGCCCGGCGCCGACCGCCGACGAGCGCGCGGACGAGTCGGTCTTCCTCGACCTCGTGGACGAGCTGTCGGACCACTCGGTCGACGGCTACGCCGATCTGAAGGACGTGCTCGCGCAGATCGCGCTCCGCGGCGTCCAGAGCGAGCGGGCCGAGGCCGTCCTCGCCCGCCTGGAAGAGGGCGGCGCGATCGAGGAGCCGATCGTCGGGAAGCTCCGGCGCGCCGAGTGAGCCCCCGGCCGGCGGCGCCGCTCGGCAGCATATATATACCGCCCACGCTCGGGGGGCGCGGGGGAATGAGGAACACCTGTCTCTCCGATCCGGTGACGAGACCAGCGACGAGCTGACCCCCACCTCTGCTAGGTATCGAAACCAATGGCCGATCGACCTCCGTCCCTGTGGCTGCTCACGGCGCTCGTCGTCGTGATCCTCGCGGTCGCCGGTGTGGGCGGCGGCTACCTCTATCTCCAGAACCACCGGGCGCCCGCTCCGGGCCCGAAGACGGTCGCGGTCGGCGACAACGTGACGGTCGATTACATCGGCATGTTCGGGAGCGGCCCGGAGCAGGGCCGCGTCTTCGACACGTCCGTCCTCTCGGTCGCGAAGAACAACCTCACGTGGCCGAAGTCGCTCGAGTACACGCCGCGGGGGAACAAGTCGGCGTACGTCCCGCTCGGCGTCTATATCGGCCCCCATGCGCCGAAGAGCGGCTACTCGCGCGACAACGTGACGTTCGGCCAGGTCGTCACGGGGTTCTGGCGCGGCCTCATCGGACTGCCGGGGAACCAGACGTTCCGGATCACGATCCCCCCGCTCGAGGGGTACGGGCGGACGAACGCCAGCTGCCTCGTCACCGCCCCGCTCGCGGTCCAGGTGCCGGTCGTCGTGTCGATCGCCAGCGGCAGCTTCGCCACCGATTACCCGAACGTGACGAAATCGGTCGGCACCGAGTTCACCGACCCGACGTACGGCTGGACCGACCTGATCCTGAGCACCAACGCGACGAGCGTGAGCATCGAGAACCTCCCGACCGTCGGCTTCACGGCGACCCCCGCCGGCTGGGAGATCGAGGTGACGGCGGTCGCCGCCGGCGAGATCACCGTCCTGAACGACATCGCCCCGTCGCAGGCCGGCCTGCTCCTCGGCCACTCGAAGAGCACCGTCTGCTCCCAGAAGCAGTTCATCGTCTCGTCGGTCGACCCGGGGCTCGGAACGTTCACCGAGAACTTCAACCGCGAGGTCGTCGGTCAGACGCTCGTCTTCGTCGTCACCGTCGACGCGATCTACCCGTAGCGGCCCCGCGCGCGGGCCGTTGGCCTACCCGCCGAGCGAGATCTTCCCGCGCTTCATCAGTTCCTCGAAGCGCCGGTCGGCCGCGGTCGTCCCCCCGTCCCCGGGGCCGCCCCCGCGGGGGCCGCCGCTCCGGGGCGGGGAGCGACGCATCTCGTCGCGCCGGGCCTCGACCCGCTTGAGGAGCTCCCGGCCGTCCCGCTCGACCTCGTCGATCTCCTTGCTGACCGCGTCGACCTGCGCCATCAGCTCGGCGCGGGTCCGCCCCTTCGCCCGCATCTCGGCGACCAAGCCGCCGGCCGCCTCGAGCCGCGCCCGGATCTCGCCCATCAGCCGGTCGCGCTCGGCGGCGCTCTTCTCCATCTCGGCCGCGATCGTCTCGACCGCGCCGCGCGCCTCGTCGATCGCGGCGTCCGCCGCCGCTCGAAGCCGGGTGCGCTCCTCGATCGCGGCGGCGTGCGCCTCGACGTCCTTGAGCTCGCGCGCGAGCGCGCGCAGGCGATCGACGAGCGCCTTCTCCTCCTCGGTGGGG
>DATJZK010000101.1:0-4949 GCA_035499145.1 Thermoplasmata archaeon | reverse complement strand
GCGCCTGATCGACGAGTACGGCCGGCTCTGCCGGGCGTACGGCGTCCGGCCGTCGAGCGTGCTCCTCTCGGTCGCCCCCGTCGCCGACGACGACGACCTCGAGTTCGTCCGCTGGCTCGGCGCCGAAGTGCCCGAGAAGGTCGAGCGGATGCTGCTCACGGGGGACGGCAGCGGGTCGATCGCCGCCGCGATCGGGACCTGGCGAGGGGTCGTTGAGGCGTCGCGCCGGTGGGAGGTGCCCGTACCGCTCGGCGTCAATGTCGAGGTCGTCTCCCCGAGGCATTTCGCGACCGCCGTAGAGCTCTTGACCGCGTTCGAGCAGGAGGTCGGCGATGCCGTCGGGTAGCCCCGTGCCGGTTTACGCCGGGGTCACCGGCCCGTTCCCCCGGCCCGAGGCGCTCGTCCAGGCGACCCGAGACCTCGACCGGGGTCGGATCGCTCCCGCCGACGGGGACGCCGCCTTCGCCCGCGCCGACGCCGACGTGGCGGCGGTCGAGGAGCGGCTCCGGCTCGACGTCCGGACCGGCGGCTACCTTCGGTGGGACGATCTGTTCCGCCCGTTCACGCGGCTGTGGGAAGGGGCGTCGCCGGGTCCGCTCACGCGGTTCTTCGAGACGAACACGTTCTACCGGCAACCCGTCCTGACCCAACGGCCGAAGGGCGGGTCCGGACGTCTCGCGAACTGGCTGCCGTCCCCCCTGCCGGGGGCCCGGGCGATCGTGCCGGGACCGTACACGTTCAGCACGATGGCGGAGGTGGCGTTCTCGGGCCGCGGACACGAGCCGATCGAGCGGATCGCCGAGGCGATCGCCGCGGAGATCCGGGCGCTCGGAGCGGACGGTCCCGCCCAGTGGCAGTTCCAGGAGCCGATGCTCGTCTACGCGCCGCCGGCGGACGACGGCGATTCGGTCGTCCGCGCCTACCGCACGATCGCGGAGGCGGCGCCGTCGACCCCGAAGATCGTCTGGACGTACTTCGGCGACGCGGCCCGGGCGATGCCCCTGCTGGCGCGCCTGCCGGTCGACGGGGTCGGGTTCGACCTGTTCGAGACCGATCCGGGGGCGGCGGAGCCGCTCCGGAACAAGACGATCGGACTCGGCTGCCTCGACGCGCGGTCGACCGTCCTCGAGTCGGTGCCGGACGTCGCCCGGCTCGTCCGCGAGGTGGTCCGCATCGCCCGCCCCTCCTCGGTCTGGCTCGGGCCAAGCCCTCCGCTCGACCTCCTGCCGTTCGACGCCGCGGTGCGCAAGCTCGAGGTCCTCCCCGCGCTCCGGGAGGCGCTCCGATGACGCCCCTCTTCCCGACGCAGGAGATCGGCAGCCTTCCGAAGGCGACCCCGGAGACGATCGCGCAGTGGGCCGGCCGGGTCCGCCTCACCGACGACGATCCGAGCGCGCCGCTGGCCGAGCGTCGCTCGCGGTTCAACCTCGCCTTCCTCTCCGCCGTCGGGCTCGACCGGATCTACGACGGGGAGGCGCATCGGATCGAGATGAGCGAGCACCCGTTCCGCTCGATCCGGGGCGCCGAGTTCATCGGGCACGTCCGCTCGTTCGACAACAAGTACTTCCGGAAGGCCGCCGTCCGCGGACCGCTCGGGTTGACCGAGCCGTACCACACGGCGGAGCTGCGCTCGGTCCTCGCGACCCTCGGTCCGTCCGGCGCGGCGCGGATCAAGGTGCCGGTGACGGGGCCGTACACGCTCGCCGAGTGGACGTACAACGACTACTTCCTGGGGCGGCAGGCCGACCGATACTCCCGGGCCGCCCGGCTCCGGGCGCAGCGGGAGCTCGTGCTGGCGCTCGCGAAGGACGTCCTCCGTCCGACGATCGCCGATCTCGTGCGGCTCGGAGCGCGGCTGATCCAGGTCGACGAGCCGGCCCTCGGGACCCACCCCGACGAGACGGCCGTCGCCGTCGAAGGGTTCGAGACGGCGGTCGCGGGGCTCGACGCCGAGTTCACGATGCACCTCTGCTTCTCCGACTATCCGAAGCTCGTTCCCGAGATCCTCGAGGCGAAGTCGTGCCGGGAGTGGGCGCTCGAGTTCGCGAACCGCGACACCCCCGGCCACGACGCCTACGCGCTCCTCTCCCTGCTCCGGGAGCACGGGGACCCGCGGCGCGTCGGCCTCGGCGTGCTCGACGTCCATCGGGACGAGGTCGAACCGGCGCGGCTCGTCGCCGACCGGATCGTCCGCGCGAGCCGGCACCTCGGCGACCCGAGCCGGATCCGCGTCAACCCCGACTGCGGGCTCCGGACCCGATCGTGGGACGTGATCTGGGCGAAGCTCGAGCATCTGGTCGAGGGCACCCGGCAGGCGCGGGCGACGGTCGAGGGAAGCCGCGCCGCGTAGGCGCGGGGTCGTCCCTCAGCTGGCGGTCGAGTTCACCCAGAGCGTGTAGGAGTCCCCCGCGGTGGCGGGGATCGGGACCGTCGTGTAGGCGTAGCCGGCGAAGCCGACGGGCGTGGTCGATGTGAACGGGAACGGGCTCGCGACCTCCTCGGTGTACGACGCGTGCGTGCTGGAGAAGCAGCAGTACGTGATGATCACGAACAGCGTCGGGTCGGCGCCGCTCGTGCGGATCGTCGGCGCGGCGATCGACGCGGCGACGCCCGTCACGTCGGTGACGTTGAAGAAGAAGTAGACGCCGATCTCGGCCGGGGTCGGCGTCGTGTACAGCATCGGGGAGAGCGGGCAGCGGATCCCGCAGAGATCGCCGGTGAATCCGGAGAACTGGCTCGCGTTCGGTCCGGTCAGGCTGCCCAGGATGTGGGCGATCAGCTGGTGGTCCGGGTTGAGCGGCGGTCCGGTGTAGCCGGACGGGGCCCCCGCGGGCTTCAGCAGCCCGAAGAACCCGGTCGTCGCCCCCAGGGCGACCACGACCACCGCCGCGCAGACGAGGCCGACGGCGAGGAGCGTCCGGTGCCGATGCGCCTTCCGCCCGAGCGTGCTCGGGCGTCGGTACGGAAGACCGGCCATCCTACAGGATGTAGAGCGGGATCGACGTCAGGATGACGTTCGGGCTCCACGCCGTGTCGATCAGGTTGATCTCGCAGGCCCCGACGACCGTGAAGCACCACGGCGGGGCGCCGTGGTAGTCGTCCCCGTCCGAGACGTTCCAGGTGGAGACCGGCTCGAGCGGGTTCGGCGCCTCGAGGACGGAGTCGGGCGTGTGGACGTAGATGATCAGCGTCTGACCCGGCGCCAGGTCCGCCGCGTTCGCGTTGAGCGGGTCGAAGTAGCCGAGCCGGTTGTAGTAGACGCTGTTCGCTCCCCCGCCGAAACCGCCGGCGTCGTAGGTGGCGCAGAAGCCGAGCTTCGGGGCGTTCGCGCTGAGGTTCTGGGAGGAGCCCGGCTCCCACTCCATGTCGTACAGCGGCCCTTCGACCAGCGTCGTCTGGACGTACTTCGGGGTCGTGTTCGTGCAGATGAACTGGAACTCGACGTCCTGGAGCGGGATCGCGGAGGAGACCTGGGAGATCTGGATCGCGGAGACGTTCATGTTGTTGTACGTCCCGCTGTCGCCGTACTCGCAATCGTCCCACCAGGCGTTCATGTACGTGTTGTAGAGCGACCGCGACTGCCCGTGCCCGAGGTAGTAGCTCGGGGGGTGCGGGAGGTTCGGGTAGCAGTCGGTCGGGTCGCCCCAGACCGGCCGGCTGAAGCCGGTGTTCACCTGGTAGGAGACGTTGGGGGGATTCCCCTTGAGCGGGAAGTGGAACGCGTAGATCAGGACGACGAGGATCACGGTGATCACGACGAGCAGCACGGCCGAGATCGTCTCGGAGATCCCCCGCCGGCCGCGGAACGAACGTCGGCGAGCGAACGGTCGCACCTCTCGCACGACCTTGATAATGCCGGCCGCCGGGAGATAAGCCTTCCCGCGAGGGCGGACGAGCGGTCCGGGGGGCTCACACCTTGGCGACGGTCACGGTCAGCGCGGGGGTCTGGGTCGACGCCCCCGAATCGACCACCGAGAACGCCAGCCAGATCTGGGCGTAGGAGATGCACGTCGACCCGTTGTACGGATACGGGATCGGAACGGGGAGGGCGACGGGCGGATTGTCGGCGGTCACGCCCGTGAGCGCGAACGCCCCCGAGGTCGTCTCCACCACTTTCGTGACCCGGTAGTACGTCGACCAGTCGCAGCCGGTCGGCTGGGAGTTCGGGGTGATCGTGAATGTGACGGTCGTGTGGCTGCCCGCAGGGATCGGGAACGGGCAGCGACCTCCGCAGACGGCGGTCGCCTTGACGGCGCTCGCGCCCGTGCCCGTGAACGAGATCGCGAGCGTCTTCATCGTGAACTCGGGGGCGGGGGAGGAGGTCGACCACCACGGGTGCGTGGTCGCGATCAGGATCACGACGACGGCGCCGACGGCGCAGACCCCGATCAACGTCCACCGGCCCCAGCGCTGGCGACGGCGAGGGGGGGTGGGCGGGGCCTTGTCGGTCACGGCCGGCGGATGCCGCCTTGAATTACTTAGCCCTATTCGGCCGAGGTCGGGCGGCGGGCGTCCGACCCCGGCCCGAGGGATCGCGCCCCGAGCGCGTGCGCGCAGCGGAGCCGGTCCGGACGGGGGCGCCGGACCGTTGGTAGTCGTCGAGCAGCCGCAGGCTGTCGGGTCCTAGACGGGCCGACGGCCATCGCCGCAGCCAGGCCTCGGTCGAACGGTCCCACGCCCCGCCGGGCCCGGTCGGGTAGACGCGGATCCGCGGGTGGTCGGCCAGCCAGTGGACGACCCGTTCCCCGAGCGCCGAGAGCGGCCGGTCGACGATCGCGTCCAAACGGACCGACGGGTCCGTCTGCGCCTCGATCGCCCGGAGGAAGACGACGAGGCTAGGGCCGCCGGCGAGCGGTCGGCGGACCCGCGGGCGGAACAGGTCGGTCGATCGGAGACGGGCGATCAGCTCCTCGGGGGTCGGGGCGGGCGCCCCGGGCCCGGCCGACCTC
>DATJZK010000100.1:0-17878 GCA_035499145.1 Thermoplasmata archaeon | reverse complement strand
CAGCGAGGGGCCGGATGCACGGAGGTGGTGATGTTGGTCCAGGTTCCGCCGTGGAACTCCCAGGTGTCGCCCAGGGCCCGGCTCGGACCGTACGGAGCGTACCCTCCGAAGAGGATGACCATGCCCAGCGCCGGCGAGTAGGCCTCCTGGTAGGCGTCCCGGAGCCCCGGGGTCCCCGCGCCGCCCGGGGAGACCTCCGACCAGATCGACGATAGCTGCGGAGAGAGCATCTCGAAGGCGTTCGACGGCGTCGCGTCGATCGTGACGGGGAACGCGCCTTCCGGTGCGGAAGCGTTCCAGAGCCCTTGCAGGATCGAGGGTCCGGTGGTCATCGTGGCGTACGTCGGGAGGCCGTCCGGGCCCCCGACGGAGTTGCTCCAGGCGACGTTCGCGCCGGTCGAGGTCTCGCCGGTCTCCCCTCCGTAGCTGTAGCCGGCGGGGACCGAGGAGTAGCCCCCCGCCCCGCCCTCCGCCGCGGGGTTCCAGTAGGCGAGACCGAGCTGGGCGTCCGCAGCGAACAGGTCGGCCTGGCTTCCGCCGCCCGGTCCCCCAAAGTCGAGCTCAAAGTCGTTGGTCAGCCCGAGCGGGTCGTACGCGTGCCCGTCCGCCGAGAATTCGGAGGGGGCCGATAGCGGATGGCCCCCCCCGCCGATCGAATTGAAGATGAGGTAGTCGTACGGCTCGGAGAAGCTCTCGTTCGGGCCGGCGAGCTGCACCGAGAAATCGACCGCGTCCCGCCCGCCGACGACGGTCGAGTTGAGGTACAGGTTCACCTCGAACGGGTACGTGACGGGCGTCGCGATCGGGAGCTCGGCGTAGTACAGTCCGCCGCTAACGACCGTCCCGTACGGTCCGTGGGCGTAGACGGAGTTCGGGGTGAACGAGCCGCCCGAGAAGTTCCAGACGTTGGTGACGAGGATCATCTGCTCCAGCGACGGGATGTACTCGACCACGTTCTGGGTCCAGAACTGGAACGTCCCGTTGCCGACCCCGGTTGCCGAGAACAGCGAGACGTTGGTCAGCACCGCGTTGAGCTGCACCCCGTAGGCGTCGGGCTGGGTCTGCACGAGGTCCATCGGACGGACGTTCGTCGCATCGACCGTGCCTCGCACGCTCGTGGTGGTCAGGACGGAGGCGACCACCGAGCCTCCCGGACCCGCCGAGAGGCCGTAGTACGCGAGCCCCATCGGGGCCGGGCTCTGGGTGTAGAGGGGCGAGACGTGCCCGACGGCGCGGGCGGTCTCCTGCTGGGTGGGCGACGCGGCCGGACCCGGGAGGAAGAGGTCGTGGGCGCATACCCCCTCGGCGGACGCGGCCGCGATCGCCGTCAAGACCGGGGCCGGGGTCGTGGAACGGTTGCCTTCCATCGCCGACGCAGCGCCCGATCCTGAACCGAGGCTGGAGTTCGAATCGCACGCGAGCGAGGTCGGGACCCCCGTTGGTGCTGGGGACGAGGGTACGGGAGCGGCGGAATCCGGGTTCGGCAACGGCGGGGCCATCGGTCCGGAAGCCGTCGGGAGCGACGCCCCGGGGACGGGCCCGAACGTCGCCCCGAGCGGGCCGACCGCGTTCGTAGCGATCGCCGAGGAGACAGGCAGTACCGAAGAGAGGGTCAGGAGCGAGAGCGTCAGAAAGACGCCCAGCCGAAGGGATCGCGCCATCCCGCCGGAATCGGGTTCCGGGTTATCATCCCTTCCCGGCGAAATTCCGACCGCCAGAGCTAAGCGGCACCCCGTCCGAGCGGGTCATGCCCCGACCCGCGCCCGAAGGGCGGTCGCGAGCCGTCCCGGAGGGACAACCCCGCCCGGGGTGACGAACGCTGTCACGAACCTCGCGGGTGTGACATCGAACGCCGGGTTTCGACCGGGGCTGCCCCGCGGCGCGGTTCGGCGACCGGAGAACTCGAGCACTTCGTCCTCCGCCCGCTCCTCCACGGGGATCGACGCCCCCGATCGGCGGCGTGCGTCGAACGTGCTCCAGGGCGCGGCGACATAGAACGGCACCCCGTGCTCGCGGGCGAGCACCGCCTTTTCGTACGTGCCGATCTTGTTTGCGAAGTCCCCGTTCCGCGCGATCCGGTCGGCGCCAACGATCACCGCGTCGACCTCCCCCCGGGCGAAGAAGTGCCCGGCCGCGTTGTCGGCGATGACGGCATGCGGGATCCGCTCGCGGGCGAGCTCCCAGGCCGTCAGCCGAGAGCCCTGGAGCAGCGGCCGGGTCTCGTCGACCCAGACGAACAGATGCGCCCCTCGGTCACGGGCGACCCGGATCGGAGCGAGCGCCGTCCCCCACTCGACGGTCGCGAGCGCCCCCGCATTGCAGTGGGTGAGGACCCGGTGGGACCGCATCAATCGGGGGGCCCCGGCCTCTCCGATCCGATGGCACTCCTCGACGATCCGCGCCCGGTACGCATCCGCCGCCGCGAGCGGGTCCTCCCCCGCGACCCAGGCCGTCCGCACCGCCTCGATGCCGACGAACAGATCGACCGCGGTCGGGCGGGTCCGGCCGAGCAGCGTGGCCGCTCGGCGGGGCGTGAAGCGGCCGTTGCGTTGCGCGAGCACCATCCCGTAGGCGGCGGCCACCCCGATGGTGGGCGCTCCCCGTACGGCGAGGGTCCGGATCGCGTCGGCGACCTGCTCGACGCGCCGCAGCCGCCGGACGACCGTCCGCCCGGGCAGCTCCCGCTGGTCCAGGATCGACAGGGCCCCGTTGCGGAACCAGAGCGCGCGGACGGCCATCGCGGACCTACGGCTCGAACGTCGTGAGCAGGTCGACCCACTCGGGGGAGACGGTCTTGGGGGAAGCGAGCGCTTCGTCGAACGGAACTCCGACCGTCGCTCCGCCCCGGAGCACCGCCACCTGGCCGAACCGGCCGGCGAGGGCGAGGTCGACCGCCGTCGCCCCGAGCCGCGTCGCCAGGATCCGGTCGAACAGCTCGGGCGCGCCGCCGCGCTGAATATGGCCGATCTGGGCGCTCCGGGTCTCCGTGCCGGACTGCTCCTGGATCCTGCGGGCGAGCTCCGCGCCGACCTCTCGTTCCCGGAGGAGCTCGTGACCGAACTCGTCCTTGCCCCCCGCGCTGCCGCGCCGCGCGCCGAGGTCGATCCCCTCGCTCGCCACGACGAGCGCGTAGCCGCGGGCCGCGACCGCGGCCCGGACCTTCCGCATGAGGGCGGGCTCGTCGTACGGCACCTCGGGGAGAAGCGTCACATCCGCGCCCGCGGCGAGCCCGGTCCCGAGCGCTACCCAGCCGGCGTGGCGGCCCATCACCTCGAGGACGATCGCCCGGTGGTGGCTCTGCGCGGTGTCGCGCAACCGCTCGAGCGCATCGACGGCGACCGCGGTCGCCGAGTGGAAGCCGAACGTCCAGTCGGTCCCGCCGACGTCGTTGTCCATCGTCTTCGGGACCCCGACGACGGGGCGTCCCCGGCGATGGAGCTCCCGCGCGGCGGAGAGCGTGTCGTCGCCTCCGATCGCCACCAGGGCCTCGATGCGCTCCTTCGCCAGCGTCGCGAGGACCTTCTCGGCGTCCGCCTCTTTGGCGAACGGGTTCGTTCGGGAACTGCCGAGCACGGTGCCGCCGCGATCGATCAGCCCCAGCACATCCGCCGGCGCGAGCGGCCGGACCAGGCCGTCCCGGACCCCCTTCCAGCCGTCGAGGAAGCCGACCGTCGCGTGCCCGCGCTTCGCGGCCCGAAGGACCACCGCGCGGATCGCCGGGTTGAGCCCGGGGCAGTCGCCGCCCCCTGTGAGGATGCCGAACCTCACGCCGCGACCTCGAGGTACTCGCGCGGGGCGGTCGTGAGGAAGTCGAAACCGTTCTTGGTGACGACGATGTCGTCCTCGATCCGGACCCCGCCCTTGCCCGGTAGGTAGATCCCCGGCTCGACGGTGAACGCCATTCCCTCCTCGAGGACGTCCTCGACGTTCGGGCCGTACCCCCATCCGTCGTGCACGGCGAGGCCGATCGAGTGGCCGACGCCGTGGATCAGCCGGCCCTTCCAGGGCGAAGCGTCGATGACGCGCTCGGCCGCGAGGTGGACCTCCTTCGCCGGGACCCCCGGACGGATCGCGGCGAACGCGGCCGCCTGCGCCTTCTCGACCGTCTCGTGGACCCGCTTCATCTCGTCGTCCCGCTTGCCAAAGTGGAACGAGCGCGTGATGTCGCAGACGTAGCGCCGGTGGATCGCCCCGAAGTCGCAGACGATCGACTGGCCCGAGGCGAGCTTCGCGTCCCCCGGCTGGAAGTGCGGCTCCGCCCCGTGCGGACCGAAGGCGACGATCGTGGAGAACGAGCGGCCGTTCGCTCCGTGGCGGTTCATCCGGTACTCGATCTCGGCGGCCAGCTCGAGCTCGGTCATGCCGGCGCGGAGGGCGGACGGGATCTCCCGACCGACCGCGGAACCGATCTCCGCCGCTTTCCGTAGGAGCGCGATCTCGTCGGCGTCCTTGGTCGCCCGGGCCTTCCGGATCGCCGCGGACGCGTCGACCCACTTCGTCCCCGGCAGCAGCTGGTCGAGACGGGCGAACCACTCGTGCGTCAGCTCGTGGTGGTGGAGCGCGATCGTCGAGGCGCCCTGGAGGAGCTTCTTCACCGTCGCATCGGTCGCCTCCCGCGTGACCGAGTGGACGGTGACGTTCGGATCGGCCTTCGCGGCCTGCTGCGCGCTCTCGAGCTCGAGCGGGGAGGAGAGGACGTCCAGCTTCCCGTCCGGGTGCGCGATCGCGAGCGATCCCTCGAACAGGCCGCTCGGGACGTTGAAGGTGTAGAAGAAGCTCTGGTCGAGGTGCGGGTCGACCGAGTTCGCGAGGACGAGCGCGTCGACCGGGGAGCCGAGCCGGGCCAGGATCTTCTCGATGCGGGCCTTCATCGTCCCGCGGAATCGTTACGGGGCTTGAGCCTTTCCCGACGCCGCCGCCCGCAGATCCTTCCAGGAGAGGAGCGGCTCGCGCGCGGCCCGGACCTCGTCGACCCGCCGCACCGAGAGCGACCGCGGGGCGGCGTGGAGGTTCTCGGGAGTGTCGTTCACCGCGCGCTCGAACGCTTCCGCGTAGTGGTCGAGCTCGCGCTTGCTCTCGGTCTCGGGCATCTCGACCATCAGCGACTCCTCCACGAGCGACGGGAAGTAGACGGTCGGCGCGTGGATCCCCTCGTCCAGGAGCCGCTTGGCGAGGTCGAGCGTGCGGACGCCCCGCTCCTTGAGGGGGGCTCCGGAGAGGACGAACTCGTGCTTGACGAGCGTGCGGAACGGCCGCGGGAGCGAGCGGCCGAGGCGCGCCGCGAGATAGTTCGAGTTGAGGACCGCGCGACGCGCCACGTGCTTCAGTCCCTCCTCGCCGTGGGAGAGGGCGAACGCGTACGCCCGCACGTCGAGGCCGAAGTTCCCGAACGCGGTCTTGATCTTCCCGATCGACTTCGGGCGGTCGTAGTCGAGGCGGAACTTCCGACCCGACTTCACGACGCGCGGCACCGGGAGGTACGGCGCCAGCTTCTCGCCGGCCGCGAGGACCCCGGCGCCGGGGCCGCCGCCGCCGTGCGGGGTCGCGAACGTCTTGTGGAGGTTCAGGTGGGCGACGTCGAACCCCATCCGGCCGGGGTGGGTCGCGCCGAGGATCGCGTTCAGGTTCGCCCCGTCGTAGTAGAGCATCCCGCCGGCGCCGTGCACGACGTCCGCGATCTCGAGGATCTCGCTCTCGAACAGCCCCGCGGTGTTCGGGTTCGTGAGCATGAAGCAGGCGGTCTTCTCGCTCACCGCCTCCCGCAGCGCCTTCAGGTCGACGCACCCCTCGGCCGAGGGGATCTCCCGCGTCGAGAAGCCGGCCATGCTCGCGGAGGCCGGGTTCGTGCCGTGCGCGGTGTCGGGGAGGAGCACCTCGGTCCGCGTCGCGGTCTGGCCGAGGTCGCGGAGGTACGCCCGGACCATCAGGAGCGCCGCGTACTCGCCGTGCGCGCCCGCCGCCGGCTGGAGCGACACTTCCGGGAGGCCGGTCACCTTGGCCAGCAGCCGCTCGAGGCGCCAGATCAGCTCGAGCGAGCCCTGGACCGTCGACTCCGGCTGGTACGGATGCACGGCCGACGCCCCCGGACGGCGGGCGAGCAGCTCGGAGACCTTCGGGTTGTACTTCATCGTGCACGAGCCGAGGGGATACGCCGACGTGTCGATCCCGAAGTTCATCTGCGAGAGGCGGGTGTAGTGCCGGACGACCTCGAGCTCCGAGAGCTCGGGCCAGAGGAACGTCGACTTCCGCCGGAGGCGCTCGGGGACGGACGGGATCGACGGCTCGTCGGTTCCCGCCGGGGGCGCGGCCAGGTCCCAGAGGTCGGGTTCGTCCCATCGGGCCTGGCGGAACGTCATCCCTTCCCTCCCGCCGCCGACCACGCCCGCGCGGTGCTCGCGTACTTCTGGCTCTCCGTCTCGCCGACCGAGTCGGTTGCGGCGACGAGGAGCCGTTCGGGCGACGGTGGGGCGCCCGGCCGGGGGTCCGCGAGCGGGATCCCTCCGAGGATCTTGCGGCGGCGCAGCCGGTCGAGGAATCCCGCGGTCGTCCCGCGGGTGAGCTCGACGGTGAACTCCCCCAGGTACGGCGCGTCGAACCGGGGCGCTTGAAGACCGTCGATGCCGCCGAGCGCGCTCGCGAGGGTCCGCGCCTTCTCGGCGAGCGAGCTCTGGAGGGCCGCGAGGCCACGCGGCCCCACGAGGCTCGCGTAGACGACGAACGCGAGCGCCATCAACGACTCGTTGGTGCAGATGTTCGACATCGCTCGGGAGCGACGAATGTGCTGCTCCCGGGTCTGGAGGGTGAGGGTGTACGCCCGCCGGCCCTCGACATCGACCGTCGCCCCGACGATCCGGCCCGGCGCCTGGCGCGCCAACTCCTTGCGGCAGGCGAACAGCCCGAGCAACGGCCCGCCGAACGACGGGGACGTGCCGAACCCTTGGCCCTCCCCGACGACGACGTCCGCCCCGTACGCCCCGGGCGCCTCGAGCACCGAGAGGGAGAGCGGGTCGGCCGAGACGACGAGCGGGACCTCCCCGAGGATCGCTTTCAGCTCCGGGATCCCTTCGTCGAGGTGACCGAACCCGTTCGGAATATCGGCGAGTACCCCGAAGACGTCCCGGGCCGCGACCGCCGTCCGAACGAACTCGAGGTCGAGACGCCCGGTCTTCGGGTCGTACGGGATCTCCTCGACCGTGAGACCGGGTCCGCTCGCGTAGTTCGCGAGGACGCTCCGCTCCTCCCAGGGGAGGCTCGCGGGGACGAGGAACCGCCGCCCCTCGTGGACCCGGCGGCAGAGGAGGAGCGCCTCTCCGGCGGCGGTCGCTCCGTCGTACAGGGAGGCGTTCGCGAGATCCATCCCGGTCAGCTCGACCCAGAGGCTCTGGAACTCGAACAGAACGCGGAGGATCCCCTGGCTCGCTTCCGCCTGGTACGGCGTGTACGCGGTGTAGAACTCGCTCCGCGAGACGATCGCATCGACCGCGGCGGGAAGGTATCGGACCCCGATCCGACCGCCGAGGAACGACGCGAACCGGGGCAGCGGCCGGTTCCGGTCCAGGATCTTGTCGATCTCCCGAACGACCTCGGGCTCCTCCCGGCCGGCGCCGATGCCGAGCCGCCCGATCCGGGCCTTCTTCGGGATGTCGCGGAACAGCTCGTCGACCGACGCGAGGCCGAGCGCCTCGAGCATCGCCGCCTCTTCCCCGGGTTCGTCCGAGATCCAGCGAGGCACCGGCGATCGCCCAGCGCGAGCGAGTTGGGCGGCGCATAAATCGGTTGGCTTCATCCGGGTTCACTCGGCGAGCCGGGCGCAAGCGTATTCGCCCCGGCCGACTCGAGCGCCGCAAACGATGCCGCAGGGTCCCCGCCGCCGAACGTCGCGCTCCGCGGCGCCGCCGCCCCCGCCCTCGATCGGGATCCTCGATACGGCGTTCCACCGCGCGTCGCTCGTGACGCCCCGCGGAAAGACGAAGTCGGAACGGGACCGGCTCCGCGCGGTGCTGAAGGTCGTGCGGAGCTCCGCGACGGTCCTCCGCCATCTGCGGCTGGAGTCGGCCCCGGTCCGGACCGCGACCGAAGGGGAGTTCGAACGGGCCCTGGTCACCCGGGCGTTCGGCGCGGGGGTCCTCGAGCGGACCCTCCTCCGCCTCCGCCGGGCGGAGGAGCGGATCCGCGGCCTGGCCCGCGAGGCGGAGCGCGAGGTCCAGCGCACCGACGACCGGGACGAGCTTGCCGCGGCGGTCCGGGCGTTCTACGGTCGCCTCTCGAGCTTCGTCCGGGAGGTCGACCCCGACCTGCGGAAGGTCCGCGACATCGCCCGGTTCCTCGACGACCGGCCCCGCCTCGCGGCCGACGTCCCGACCCTCGTCGTCGCCGGGTTCCCGAACGTCGGAAAATCGTCGCTCGTCGCCCGACTCTCGACCGCCCGTCCGCGGGTGGCGGACTATCCGTTCACGACGTTGTCGATCGGCGTCGGGCACGCCGACCTCGGGTTCGACCGGATGCAGGTCGTCGACACCCCCGGTGTTCTCGGGCGAGCGGCACGCGAGAATCCGGCGGAGGCGGAGGCCGAGACGGCGGTCGAGCGGGCGGCGACGGCCGTGCTGTTCGTGGTCGACCCGACCGAGACGTGCGGCTACACGATCGAGGAGCAGGAGCGCCTCCTGGCGCGCTGGCGGGAGGAGTTCCCCTCCCTCCCGATCGTCGAGGTGGAGACGAAGTCGGACGTGCTCGAGCGCCCCGGGGACCGGCTCCACGTCTCGGCCCGGACCGGGGCCGGTCTGGACGCGCTCTGGGAGGCGCTGCGACGCGCGATGCCGGCGCGACCGGCGCCGCTCCCGGTGGACGAGACGATGGAGGAGCCCGGCTCCGATGACGGCCGCGAACCGTCGTTCGAGGCGGACGAGCGTCCGGCCCCGCGCCGCCGACCGAGCCGCGCGCGGCGGTAGCGGGTTGACCTAGATCGAGAACGGCCGCCCGTTCTCGGGCATCAGTACCTCGGTCACCCCGTCGAGCGCCTCCTTGAGCGGGGTCCGATTGTCCCCGTGCATCAGAACGACCGTTTTCGCCCGGCTCTCGCGCGCGAGCCGCACGAGGTCGGAGTGGCCGGCGTGCGCCGAGAAGTCGAACCGCCCGACCTCGCACGCCGGCCGCACGGTCACCTCATCGATCGTGAGCGTTCCCTGCTCGAGGAGCTGCCGACCGTTCGACCCTTCGACCTGGAAGCCGGTGAGGAGGACCGACGACTTCGGATCCTTGTACCGCTCCCCGAGGTAGTAGAGGACCGGGCCGCCGTCGAGCATCCCGCCCGTCGTCACGATCACCTGGGCTTCGCGCAGCGCCTTCTTGCGGTCGCCCGAGTGCTCGACGACGTGGACCGCGTCCATCGCCCGGCGGAACCGCACCGGGTCGGCGAGGTACTCCGGCGCTGCGCGGTAGATGTCGTTGACCGCGCGCGCCATCCCGTCGAGGTACGTCTCGTAGCCGGTGTGCGCGAGGGCCATCAGGACCTCCTGGGCGCGGCCGACCGCGAACGCCGGCACGATCGCGATCCCTCCGCGCTCGACGGTCTCGGCGACCTTGTCGCGGAACCGGCGTTCCGTCTCCCGCCGGTCCGGGTGCTCGCGCCCCGCGTACGTCGACTCCATCACGAGGATGTCGCACTCCAGCGGCTGCGCGGCGCCGACCAGGTGGGTCGGGATCGTCTGCAGGTCGCCGGTGAACAGCACGTCCTTCTCCCCCCGGTAGAGCATCATCGTCGCGCCCGGGATGTGCCCGGCCGGGGTCAGTTCGACCTCGATCCCGCGGTGCCGGTACGTGCCGTGCCGATCGACCGCGATGAACCGCTCGTGGAGCGCACGGATGTCCCCCGGCGAGTACGGCGGAAGATATCCCTCGAGCCGGGCGACCTTGAGCGCGTCCTTCGTCAGCAGGTCGGCCACGGCGATCGTCACCGGGGTGGCGACCAGCTTCGTGCGGGGGAGCCGGCTGAGCACCGGGGTCATCCCGGAGTGGTCGAGGTGGGCGTGGGAGAGCAGGGCGAGGTCGACGTGGGCCGGGGGCGGCCGTGGGTAGGTCGGCGGGTCGTCGGGCGTGATCCCGTAGTCGAACAGCAGCGTTCGACCCTGGTCGCGCACGACGAGGCCGAGCGACCCGACCTCCGAGGCGCCGCCGAGGAAGCGGAAATCCATCGCCGCGCCGAGCGGCGTCCGCGGATAACGTCAACTTCGCGCGGACGTCGGCGCCGATCGGCAAAGCCATCATTACCCCGGCCCCGGTCCGGCCCGTCGTGACGGGGGTCGACCACGCCGAGCTCGCGACGCTGTTCCGCATCGCGCTCGGCGTGCACCGCGTGGTGCGCGACGCCTCCGGCTCTCCCCACCGGGCCGACGTCGTGGCGATGAGCCCCGGGGGGTCCCCGACCGAGGAGCTCGACCGGCTCGCCGAGCGGGAGGTGCTCCGGACGCTCGAGTCCGAGGGGGTCGACTGGAACGTCCTGTCCGAGGAGATCGGGCACGTCGACCGGGGCGGCGCGCGGACCCTGGTGGTCGACCCGATCGACGGCACCTCCAACGCGCTCCGGCAGTTGCCGTTCTCCACCGTCTCGCTCGCCCTCGGCACGAACGACCTCGACGGGATCGACGTCGGCGTCGTCCGCGACCTCGACCGCGGGACGACCTACTGGGCGGTCCGCGGCGGAGGGGCGTTCCGGGACGGACGGGCGATCCGCACCCGGCCGCGTCGGCCGAAGGGTGAGGTCGTCTTCCTGAACCTCGGCCACCGCGCGGGCGAACGGGCGACCCACCTCGCCGCGACCGTCCGCCGGATCCGGTCCCTGGGGTGCGCGTCGCTCGAGATGATGATGGTCGCCCAGGGGGCGGCCGACGCCTACCTGTTCGAGAACCGCGACCCGTCGCTCAACCTGCGGGCGACGGACGTCGCCGCCGCGTACCGCATCGTGCTCGAGGCCGGCGGGGGGGTCGCGCGGGCCGACGGCGGGCCGCTCGGGACGATGCCGCTCGACCTGTCGACCCGGACGAGCGTCTTCGCCTGGGGCGACGCCGAGGTCGGGCGGGCGTTCGCCGGAGGATCGTTCCCGTGAAGGTCGGACTCACGATCCATCCCCACAAGCCCCAGGCGCTCGCGCTCGGGCGCAAGGTCCTCTCCCTGATCGGCGACCGGGCGGAGGTCGTCCTCAGCGACTCCGCCCGGCCGGCGGACCCCGCCCGGCCGTCCGCGCCGCTCGAACGGATCGCCTCCGACGTGCTCCTCGCCATCGGCGGCGACGGGACGTTCCTCTACACCCTCCGCCGCTCCGCGGTCCCGCTGCTGCCGATCAACGCGGGGACCGTGGGCGTGCTCGCAGAGGTCGACGCCCGCCGCGCGGGCGAGCTCGAAGGCTGCGTGGAACGGCTGCTCGCCGGCCGCTTCTCCCTCGAGGAGCGGATGAAGCTCGCTGGGACGATCGGTCCCACGGCCCTCCCGGACGTCGCGAACGAGTACGTCGTGCACGCGGCGCGGGTCGGGGCGATGGGGACGTTCGAGATCGCCTTCGATCGACGCGTCGTCGGACGGATCCGCGCCGACGGCCTGATCGTCGCGACCCCGACGGGGTCGACCGCGTACTCCCTGAGCTCGCTGGGACCGATCGTCGACCCCGCCGTGGAGGGGATCGTCCTCACGTCGATCGCCCCGTTCCGGGCGGAGAGCCGGTCGCTCGTCTTCGATCCGCTCGGCTCGGTGACCGTGCGGTCGGTCGACGACCCCGGGGGCGCGGTCGTCCTCGTCGACGGGCAGGACCAGTTCCCGCTCGGGGACGGCGTCCCGTTCACCGTGCACCGGTCGCCCCGCCGCGCGACCCTCGTCCGGTTCGGTGTCCGGTTCCTGGAACGGCTCCGCGGGAAGCGGATCCTCCCGTGGAACGAGGAGTTCGCCGAAGGGGGCGGCTCGCTTGCCGATCTTCCGCCCCCAACGTAAACGCCCGGAGGGGGCGCCGAAGCTCGGGGAGACGCCGACGGCGATCTCGCGTCGCGCGCTCGACAGTGCGCTCGCGAGCGGGGCGTCGTCGTACCCGAACGAGTTCGGCGGGGTGCTCCGGGCCGAGCCGCCGGGCGTGATCGGGGAGCTGCTGCTCCTCCCGGGCACGACCGCCGGCCGTCGGCACGCGAACTTCCAGCTGTACATGCTGCCCGCGGACCTCTCGATCGTCGGCACCGTCCACTCCCACCCGTCCGGCGCCCTCCATCCGTCGGACGCCGACGTGCGGCTGTTCCGCAGCTGGGGGCGACGGCACCTCATCGTCGGCTCGCCGTTCGACATCGGCTGCTGGCGGGCGTACGACGGGAACGGCGAGGAGACGCACCTCACGGTCGTCGGACCGGGCGACCGCGTCGAACGCGGCGGCCCCCTCCCGCAGTACCGGCCCCGGTCGGGGGCGCGGCCGCGCCCGCGGGAGTTCCCGGACGACCAGGCGTAGCCGTCGCGCTACTCGCGGACGGGGATCGTCGGGACCGGCAGGCGATCCGGCGCCGAGTTCGGGTCGACGATCGCGCGGGCCGGGCGGGCGGACGGGCTGAGCAGCCCGTGCATCTTGGCGATCAGCTCGAGGAACGCGATGAACCCGCGGAACGAACCGCGGTACAGCTGCGTGTGCGACCCTTCCCAGTCGAAGAAGTCCGCGAGCATCCGCTTCGACTGGCGGATCCCGTGCGTCAGCGCCCGCTTCAGGAGCTCCTCCTGGAGCGGCGAGAGGCGGTCGCGGCGGAACCAGTCCTTCGACTTCAGGTGCCCGAGCGGCACGAAGAACATCGGCACGAGGAGCGCCTTGAAGTCCCAGAGGTCGTCGATCAGGTCGATCGTCCGCGCGACGTCCTCCTCGGTCTCCTGCGGCAGCCCGACGATGAACGTGCACGCCGGATAGACGTGGTTGTCGTTCATCAGGCCGGCCGCCTGGACGACGAGCTCGGGCCACTGCGACGCCTTGAACGGCGCGACCTTGCCCGGCATCGCCGCGGTGATCATGCGGGGGGAACCGGTCTCGACGCCGACCTCGACGCCCCACCACGCCTGCTTCTCGTCGATCAGCACCTCGGCGCACTTCGCGAGGAGCTTCGGCTTCGTCATCAGCGTCGCGATCGCGACATGGCTCCAGCCGACCTGCGCGTAGTACTGCTTCGCGAGCTTGAGGAGCGGGATCAGCTTCTCCTCGTGCGGCATCACGTTCGGGCTGCCGTAGAACATCACGTCGTCCGAGTGGAGCAGTCCCTTGCGGACGCCGATCGCCGCGTTGACCTTCAGCTCCTCCTCGATCTTGGAGAGGGGATACCAGCGCGTCGGACGGGTCGTGACCGAGCAGAACGAGCAGCCCCGGCAGCAGCCGCGGCCGATCTCGATGAGGCCGTTGACGCTGGGGTACTTGATCGACGAGATCTGCTCGACCTTCGGCGCCTCCTTCGGCGTCAGGACGACGTGCGGCGGCAGGAACTCGTCGTGGAGCGCCTTCGCGACGATATCGCGGACGAAGAGGTCGCTCTCCCCCTCGACGACCGAGTCGATCCCGCCGATCGAATCGACGAACTCCTGGATGAACGGGAGCTTCTGGCGGGTCGCCGGGGAGAGCTGCCAGGCGCACGGGCCGCCCGCGATGATCTTGAGGCCGCGCTGGCGCGCCTCGACGACCGCCGGTTGGGTGAGCATCCGCTTGAAGTTGACGCAGTTGAGCGTCTCCTTCTTCATCACGCCCGCGAACGTCGAGCTCGGCGGGTTGAGCCCGAAGTAGTCGTGGCCCGAGATGAGGAGCAGCTTCGCCTCGCCGGGCATGTACTTCGACAGGTGCGCCGGGTGGACGATCCGGGCGTCGAAGCCCCCGTCGATCAGGGACGCCTCGATCTTCCGCATCCCGTACGGCGCCTGGAGCGGGAACCCGTGCTCGTCGACGGGCATCTCCGGGTAGAAGAGCCGCTGGTAGACCGCCTCCGGGAAGACGTACGCCGGGGTGGTGGTGCCGAACCCCAGGAACTCCTTCCCGTGGTGGTTGCTCATCATCGTCCAATCGCACGTGATAACGACTTCCGGCATTCCCTAGCCCCTCCTCGAGCGACCGGGCTGACCCAAGACGACCAACGCCTCCCTCTTAGCGGTTGTCATGCGCACGCCGCGACAGCCGGGCCCCGCCGGGCGGGGTGTTATTCGAACTCCGCATCGTCGTCGTCGCGCGGCAGGATCCCGTCGGTCGCGTCGGCGCCGTCGTCCGGCGCGTCGGTCTCCTCGTCGCCGTCGCGGAACGCCGGGTCGCGCTGGAGCATCCGGATCCGGACGCAGTCGCGGTGGGCGGGATTGCCGTTCCAGGAGCTCCGCTCGGCGGGGTTGTCGAGCGGCTCCTTGCAGATCGTGCAGACCTCGGGCGGGGGGGAGATCCACGCGATCCGTCGGGGCGGGGCGTCCATCGGCCTCGAGCCGGCGCGACGGCGCCTGAGCTCGTTTACTTTTCGGGCCGCCGCCGGGCCCCCGTCGACCCCCCGATCGAGCTCCGCCGGTTCGCCCGGCGGGTCGCGAGGAGCGTGGCCGCGACCGCACAGTCCGCGGCGACCGCCCCGAGGCGATCGGCCGTCGCTCCGGGTCCCCGCTCGTCCTCGGGCGTCCGGATCGCCTGCGTGCTCGCCGCGAAGACCACGTCCCCGTCCGACGACGTCTGGTACGGCACGATGGCCCGTCCGAGGCCCGCGTGGACGATCGCGGCGATGCGGGAGAGCGCCGGTCGGTCGAGCGCGGCGTCCGTCGCGACCACCGCGAGCGTCGTCCCTCGGCTTCGGGCGCCCCGGGGATACGCTCCCCCCGGCGCGACGACCCCGCCCCGGGCCCCGCGCGCGCCCGCCACCCACTCCCCCGTCGAGGGGTCGCGGACCGCGCCGACGGAGTTGACGACGACCAGCACGCCGACGGCCACCCCCCCGCGAACGGTGGCGCCGGTCGAACCGACTCCCCCGCGCATCGCTCGCCCCCGGCCGAGGTACTTGCCGACGGTGGCGCCCGCGCCCGCTCCGACCGCACCCGCGGCGATCGGCCGCCGGCTGGCGCGGGCCGTCGCGAGGCGACCCAGCCGCTCGTAGTCCGGCAGCGCCGCTTCGCGCCGGGGGAGGTCGAACAGCGCGGCGCCGGAGACCGGCACGACCCGGTTCGGGTTGCCGAAGACGCGGTGTCCCCCCTCGGCCGCGAGGATCTCGGCCCGGACGCCCCGGGCCGCGTCCAGGCCGAAGACGCTCCCGCCCGCGAAGAACAACGCCCACCGACGGCCGAACGTCGCGTCCACGGAGAGCGACGCGGTGTCGTACGTCGCCGACGCTCCGCCGCGCACGTCGACCACCGTCGGGGTGGCGGCGTCGAACCGGACGACCGTGACCCCGCTCGACCGATCGTCCGCCTCGGCCTGCCCGACGGCGAGGCCGCGCACCCGGGTCAGGTCGATCGCTCGGCGGACCACGGGTCCCGGACCGGACGGCTCGGGAAGTCGGTTTCGCCCCGGAGATTTATCTCGGGGTGTCGCTACGTGGGGCGATGCCGCCGGCGAAGAGCGAACTCCGTCCGCCGAAGGTGCCCGACGGGTTCCGGGTGGAGCGTGACTTCCCGGTCGGCCGCCACCCGCTTCTCGCCGTCTTCCCCGGGCTCGACCGCCTCCCGCCCGCCGCGCGGCTCGAGTCGGACCCCGAGCGCCGGAGCCGGCTGTTCGACGGGACGTGCGTCGAGATCGTCGACCAGGACCTCTGGATGTACGTCGCGCCGTGGGACCTTCCGAAGGGGGCCCGGCGGCGGTGGAAGCCCGTGATGACGCCCGGCCGCGACTGCATCGTGATCGGCCAGAGCCACCTGCGCGACAGCCCCGAGGCCGTGCTGTTCATGGACGTCTACCACGAGCTCTGCCACGTCGTCCAGCGGCGGGACGGCGCGAACCTCTGGGAGCCGGGCGTGAGCTACGTCGAGCGGTGGACCGAGATCGAGGCGTACCGGTTCGTGGTGCGCGAGGCGCGCGACCTCGGGGCGGACGACGCGTTCCTCCGCGACTACCTCAAGGTCGAGTGGATCAGCGTCGGGGAGCACAAGGCGCTCCTCGGCCAGGTCGGCGTCTCGGACCGATAGTCCCGACCGCCTCCGGGCCGTCGACCGGCCCCGTCCGGTTCCCACCGAACCGTGCCTTTATCCTCCCGCCGCCGACTTTCGACGGGCCGCCGGGGCGAGGGGTCGTTGTCCGTCGACATCAAGGCCCAGACGGTGCTCCGCCCCTCGTCGAGCGACCTCTGGTTCCTCGCCTACCTGCCGCTCGCGATCTCCGACGGGATCGCGACGCCGCTGATCCCGCTCCTCGCGCTCCAGCACTTCGGCGCGAGCGCGTTCATCGTGACGGTGATCATCGCCGCGAGCGCGATGAGCCAGGTACCGTTCACGATCGTCTGGGGGAACCTCTCCGACCGCGTCGCGCACCGGAAGTTCTTCCTCGTCGGATCGTTCCTCGCGACCGGCCTCAGCATCCTCGGCATCGCCCTCGCGCGCGACCTCAGGACGTTCTTCCTGCTCAACGTCGTCGAAGGGCTGGCGTCGGCGGCGAGCGCGCCGATCGGCACGATGCTCCTCCTCGAGACGCGGCACAAGCGCTGGTGGCCGCAGGACATCGGCCTGTTCGGGCTCATCTCGGGGGTCGGGACGACCGCCGGCCTCGCGCTCGGGTTCGTCTGGCTGTTCGTCGTCGGCCACGCCGGCTCGGCGATCGACGCGATGACGGGCCTCCTGCTCCTCTCGGGGGGCCTCGCGCTCGTCTCGGCGACCGTCGCCTGGGCGTGGATCGAGGAGCCGAGCACCCGCGTCGAGCGGCGGAGCATGAACGAACTGCTGCACCTTCGGACCGGTCTCACCGAGCGGGCGCGCAACTTCCGCTCGCGCGTCGCCGGGGTGATCGACCTCACCCGCTCGAGCGACGACCGCCTCCCCGGCCGCGAGTACGTCTTCCTCGCGGCGCTGTTCGTGATGAGCGTCGGCTTCGACGTCTTCTACGGCCCGTTCCCGGTGTTCCTGTACTCGGTGCTCGGGAGCAGCGCCCACGCGCGGGATGCCGGCGTCTTCATCGTCTACCTCGGGGCGGCGGCGGCGTCGACGGCGCTGTTCTTCCACTCCGGGAAGGCGGTCGAGACCCACTCGCCGAAGTCGGTGTTCCTCGAGTCCCTCGGAGGCCGGATCCTCCTGATCCTCGCGTTCCTCTGGGGCCCGATCTACCTCCTCTTCGGCTACGGCTCCCCCGCCCTCCTCGCGTGGCTGACGTTCCTCAACGCGATGCTCGGCGTCACCTGGGCGTTCATCAGCACGGCGAGCACGCTGTTCCTCGTCCGCCTGGTCGGCCGGTCGGCCCGGGGCCGGGCGCTCGGACTGTACAATGCGATCGCCGGCGCCGGCGGCCTGCTCGGGGTACTGCTCGGGGGCTGGATGTACGCCACCTACGGTGTGCACTTCACCTACCTGTTCGCGGCGCTGACGGTCGCGGTCGGCGGGGCGTTCCTGCTCCCGATCCCGTACCATCTGTTCCAGATCCCGCACACGGCGCACCATCCCCACCGGCTCCGCGGCTCGCGGGCGACCAGCCCGCGGCCGCCGCTGCGGGCGCACCGCTGAGCGGGCTAGCCGAGCATCTGCCAGGTGAGGTGGCGGATCAGGAACCCGATCGAGAGGAACCCGAGGAACTGGCCGAGCTCCGGGGGGTGCTCGCCGATCGAACAGGTCCGGAACCCCATCTGCCCGACCGCGATCGGCGCCGCGCCGTCGGCGATCGCGAACTTGCCGGTGATCCGCTCGATGATCGTGTAGCGGTTCCCCCCGTACTCGATCGTCGACGGGCCGA
>DATJZK010000099.1:0-4847 GCA_035499145.1 Thermoplasmata archaeon | reverse complement strand
CTACGCGGGCGGAAGTATAAAGCTCCGAGTCTGACGCTGAAGCGACCGTAACGCCTACGCGGAGAACGATTTCCCGCAGGAGCACGTCTCCTTCGCGTTCGGGTTGAAGATCTTGAACCCGGACTGCTCGAGCCCGAGCAGGAAGTCGACCTTGACGCCTTCCAGCAGCGGGGCGCTCGCATGGTCCACGACGACCATCAGACCGCCGTCCCGGAACGCGACGTCGTCCCCGCTCTCCTGCTTGTCGAACGACATGCCGTAGGTGAGGCCGGAGCAACCGCCCCCCTGGACGTACAGTCGGAGCGCCGCCCCGGGCTTTCCCTGGCGCTCCATGATCTTCAGCACCTGATCCCGGGCTGCCGGGGTCACTTCGACCGCCACCATCGCCGACTTCCGTGCCTGTAGCAGCCCGGTCACCCCCTTAAACCGTTGCGGGCGGGCGCACCACCTGGGGGCGCCGGAAGGACGCTCATTATCTATGCCGCCGCGGTCGGAGGGTCGATGTGCCGACTGTTCGGCCTCCTGGCGACCCCGCCCGAGTCCGCCGAGCCGTGGCTGGTCCGTTCCGACCGGTCGCTGCTCGCCCAGTCGAACGCCTCCCCGGAGACCGCCCAGACGGACGGCTGGGGCGTCGGCTGGTTCTTGGACGGCGGCCGCGTCCGTGTCGAGAAGGGGGTCGGCGGGGCGTTCCAGCCGGGCGAACGGGACCGGTTCGTGCGCGCGGCGGCCGAGGCGTCCGGCCCGCTGATCGTCGGGCACCTCCGGCACGCGAGCAACCCGCTGAATCTCCCGCGAGAACGGCTGATCGCGCTCGAGAACTCCCAGCCGTTCGCCAACCACACGACGATCTTCGCCCACAACGGCTCGATCCCGTTCCCCACCGAGACCCGTCCGTTCCTCGGGAAGCACGAGGGCCAGGTGCGGGGCGTGAACGACAGCGAGGTGCTGTTCTGGCTCCTCGTCCGCCACGCGGAAGAGACCGGGGACGTCCTGGGCGCGTACGTGCGTACCGTCGAGGACCTCGTCCGGGTCTGGCAAGGGCTGAAGCGTCCGCCGGTGGCGCCGTTCACCGGCCTCAACGTGATCTTCGCCCGGGGGCCGGACGAGCTGTGGGCGTTCTGCCGGTGGACCGGCGACCACGGCGGCGGCCTGCTGGATCCGAGCCACCCGTACTACGAGATGACCTACCAGGCCCACCCGCACCGCGTCGTCGTCGGAAGCGAGCCGTTCGATCGGGAGAAGGCCGCCTGGACCCCGCTGCCCGGGGGGTCGTACCTGCGAGCCCGCCGCCTCGCCACCCGGGTCGAAGTGACGGTCGGCCAGATCCCGCTGCCCGCGGCCCTCGAGATCGGCCCGCCCGCGATGTAGCCGGCGCGGAGTCGAGCGACCCCGTGGATGACGCCCAGCGACCTCGTCTCGGGCCCGGACCTGGGCGCCGGGTACCTCCACCAGCTGTCGCGCGACACCGACGGGAGCACGACGACGTTCACGTACCACGCCCAGGTCGGCGGCCAGGACGCGAACGGGCCGCCGAAGGGCTCCCTCGAGCCGTTCGGCTTCGTCCACCCTCCGACCGCGTGCATGTTCGGCGGACCTCGGTGCTTCCACCGCCGCTTCCTCCTGCCGTTCGACGAAACGCCCCGGGTCCGGCAAACGTACAATCGGCACCGGTTCGTCCTAGAGGCGATGCTCGGCCAGGCGCACGAAGGTCGAGCCCCGGCGTACGAGGCCGGACTGCGCGAGGTCGTCGCTCGCCTCGCCGACCCGCTCGCCCGGGAACGGATCGACTGGTATCTCGGAGGCTCCGCCGCCGCCTGGGCGCTCGGCAGCGGGCTCCCGCCCCGCGACCTCGACCTGGGGACGTCCCGCGCCGGCGTCGACCGGATCGCCGAGCTCCTCCGGGAGTATCTCATCGAGCCGCTCGCCCCGACCGACTGGCCGCCGAACCGCATCGTCCGGGGCGCCCGCGCGTTCGTCGGCTCGCTGCAGGAAGGGATCCGCGTCGAGTGGGCGGTGCCGATCGACGCGCTTGAGCCGCCGGCGCTCGACGAGTGGAGCGGCCGGCCCGGGGTCGCCCGGCTCGAGACGGCCCGCGTCGGGGGCGCGGAGATCGCCGTCTCCCGTCCGGAGTACGCGCTCGTTCGTTCGGCGACCGGCGGCGACACGGCCCGGACCGACCGCCTGGCCGCCTTCGTCCGGTCCCGCGGGGTCGACGCCGAGCTGCTCACGACCCTCCTCGCCCGGACGCCGGTCCCGGAACCCCAGCGCGTCGCGCTCCGCCGCGCCGTAGGCCTCGCGTAACGTCCCCCGCGCGCGAGAGCTGCGGGTCGAGCCGCAAGTTCATACCCTCCATCGCGCGACGGTCGGGCCATGCTCGCCCCGCTCGCCGTACCGTCCGTGGAGCACCTGACGCCGCACGACCTCGTGACGTACTTCCGGTGCCCGCACGAGATGGAACTGTCCCGTGCGCATCGGTCCCACGGTCCCCCGGGAACTCCCGTGCCCGCGGTCCGGACCCCCGCGGACGTCGTGCCGCTCCGCCACTCCCCGCTGTTCCCCCCGCCCACCGGGCGGCTGAAGGTCAGCGAGGGCCGGCTCGACGTGATGGCCGGCGACCAGCTGGTCTACGAGGACCCGGGGGAGGACGATCTCCCCGTGATGTTCCCGTCCGAGCAGGTCCGCATCGACCCCCGGTTCACGAACGGCCATTCGACGTTCGTGGACGCGACGTGGGGCCTGGCCGGTCGGCCGGATTTCGTGATCCGCCGCGTCGACGGGCGGTTCGTCCCGGTCGAGTACAAGGAGACCCACCTGTTCGTCGGCTACCACGAGGCGCACGGCCGGCTGTTCGACACCGTCCAGGCGGTCGCCGAGTGTCGCCTGGTCGAGGCGACGTTCGGGGTACGGCCGCCGTACGGGATCGTCCTCTACGGGGACGCGGCCGGCGACGGCGCCCGCGAGGGCTGGGTGGAGGTGCCGTACGGCGAGGCGGAGGAACGCTGGCTGAAGGTCGCCCTCGACCAGGTCCGGTCCGACGCCACCCGGGCGCCGGTGCCCGCCGAGCGGAACTGCGCCTCGTGCGAGCCGAACGCCCACGGGCTGTGCCGCTACGCCGCCGCCCGGCCGGGCGGGGGGGCGCCGTTCCTCGCGGCCGCCCGGCCGTAGGCCGATCCGAGCGAGCGTCCCGAGCGGTCCGAGAGCTCATGCGGGCCGGCCGGCTCGCGGCCGCGTGGACCGACGGGCGCCGCGAACGACCTCCGTGCGGCCCGCGACGGCTCGGGACGTCCCAGCGATCACCGCGATCTACAACGACGCGGTCCGCACGACGACCGCGACCTTCGACCTCGAACCCCGGTCGCTCGCGGCCGGCCGCGGATGGTTCCGCTCCCACGGCCGCCGGCACCCCGTGCTGGTGGCGGTGCGGGACGGCGTGATCGTCGGCTGGGCGTCGCTGAGCCCGTGGAGCGACCGCCCCGCGTACGACCGGACCGCGGAGGTGTCGGTCTACGTGGACGCGGGCGCGCGGGGCCGCGGGATCGGCCGTCGCCTGCTGGCCCGGCTCGTCCGGGAAGGCGGGCGGCGGGGGTTGCATACCCTTCTGGCGCGGGTGGCGGACGGCAATGCCGTCAGCCTCCGCCTCCACACCTCCCTCGGGTTCGTCCGGATCGGCGTGATGCGGGAGGTCGGCACGAAGTTCGGCCGCCTCCTCGACGTGCATCTGCTCCAGCGGACCTATCCGACCCGTTCCTCGGTCCGCCCCCGACGCCCCGGGGGCTCGGGGTCGGGCCGGCGGGATTAAATACGGGCCCCCACTGCCAACCGAGCCGCGCCACGGCGCCGCTGTTCGGTCGGCACATGCACCCGCAGAGGCCGGGGCCTCTCCGGGGAAGGGCGAGGACCCCTCGCCGTGCCGGCGCTGGGGTCGATGACGCCGATCACACGCGTTCTGGACGCTTGTCAAGTGTAATCAGTGTAGCTGACTCCTGTCAGTTGGGGAATGGCTGGGCTCGGGCGCCGATGAAGGTCGTGCCAAGCTGCGATAAGCGGTGGGTAGGCGCAAGGAACCTGTGATCCACCGATCACCGAATCGGAACTCCGGTCCCGCAAGGGACATTCCGCAAGGAAGGGGAACCCCCCGAAGTAAAGCATTCTAGTAGGGGGAGGACAAGAAATCAACCGAGATGCCGTGAGTAAAGGCGATCGAAAACGGCAGAGGACAAACCGAATCCCCGCCCGGTGAGGGCGGGGAGATGTGGAGTAGTGGACCTCCGTACTCGCTGGCTTCCGGAGCCGAACGTGCCTGGAACGACGGACCACAGAGGGTGATAGTCCCGTAGGCGAACGGAAGAGGCGAGATTGGAGGGATCCCGAGTACCGTGCGTTGGATATCGCGCGGGAAGCTGGGAGGTACAGTCTTCCGATCCTAAATACGTCCCGAGACCGATAGTGCACTAGTAGCGCGAGCGAATGCTGAAAAGTATCTCGGAAGGGAGATGAAAAGAGCCTGAAACCAACTGACGATAAGCCGCATGAGGTCCCCAAGGAACGAAGCGGCCGCAAGGCCGCGGACACAGGATCCATGCGTCCGTTTTGAATAACGGGCCAGGGAGTTTCGATCTATGGCGAGGCTAAGGCCCTCAACGGCCCGAGCCGCAGGGAAACCGACAGTCCGCAACGCCGCAAGGCGCCAGGGACGGGGTGCGATTGCCCGAAGTCATAGGTGGAAGACCCGAAGCCAATCGATCTAAGCGTGGGTAGGTTGAAGCCTGCCGAAAGGTAGGTGGAGGACCGAACCGGTGTTGACGTGCAAATCACTCGGATGACCTGTGCTTAGGGGTGAAAGGCCA
>DATJZK010000098.1:0-4896 GCA_035499145.1 Thermoplasmata archaeon | reverse complement strand
GGCGCCGAACCCTTCTCACGCCGGACACGGAGCTCAATGAAGCCTTCGTCGTGGGGTACTACGTCCCCAATACGCAGCTTATAGATCTCGCCAGGACGGCACCCTGAGTTGAACAGGGTCCAGATCCACGCACGGTCTCTGAAGTTGAGGGCGCTCGCGGCAATTTTGGCAACCTCCGACACAGAGAGCATGTCGGACGCGCCATTGGTAGGCTTCCAAGCCTCAAGCCTGATTCTCAGCCAGGGCGGCGACTCCTCGCCTGCCTGGTCTAACTTCCAGCGCCAGAATCTTTGGAGGCACGCTGCTATCGTCTCCTTTGTCGATCGAGCATAGCTTGAGAACGCCTCCCGGAAAGATTGTGGCGTCGTCCGGTCGGGAGCTAAGAACATAGGACCGAGACGTGCCGCCGCAACTGGCAGCCAAGCCAGATAGGTTCGCGTCCTGAGTTCGCCGACCTCGCCGCGTCGGGAGCGAACGAACTGGAGGATCGCGGTCCTCTCGGGAGCTCCCAGAAGAAGGCGCTCTTCCCCGATTGGCTTGTCCGAATCAAGCGCGGCTAGGCGGTTGTCGATGTAACCCTTGACCCCGTGGACATCCCCGAAGTCGTCCCCACCGCGTCCCACGTCTCGAGATATGGCATGCTGAGGATATGAACTGAATTGTAGTGTCGGAGGGGGGATTTGAACCCCCGGCCCCAGGATCTCTCCCGGGACGCCGTCGGCGTCCCGCTATGAGTCCCGTGCTCTACCAGGCTGAGCCACTCCGACAGCGATAGGAGCGGACACCGGGCCCCCGGACCTACGCCGCGGGTCCGCCGTCCTCCGCCAGCTCGGCGGGGGTCGCCGGTACGTCGGAGATCGCCGCGGGCTCGGGGGTCGGGATCTCGTCGGAGATCGTCCCGAGCACTTCGGAGCGGCGGATCTCGATCTTCTTGAGGGGGTAGAGCGACTTCACGCCGTGCGAGAGCGCCTTCGCGAGCTCGCCCTGGAGCATGTCGGCGACGAACTGGGGGGCCGACCGCTGCTGGGCGGTCGTCGTCAGGATCTCGACCAGGCGGTGGCGGAGCTGGGCGCGGAGCCGCGTCTGCAGGCGCTGCTCGCCGACCGCGACCGGCTTCAGGACGAACTGGACCCCGTCCTTCGTGGTCACGGTGACGGAGATGTCGATCTTCGACCGCTTGCGGCGCGCGAGCCGGCGGACGTAGTCGGACGTGAGGTCGTGCCCGATGAACCGGGCCTCGGCGACACCGTCCCCGGAGAGCCGCTCGACCTGGAACCGGAGCTTGACGTGCGCCTTCCCGGCGTCCGGGGTGCCGGAGAGCTCGGGGAGGGTCGCCTCGATCGTCCGGCCCACGACCTGCTCGGGCTCGGTCGCGACCGTCTCGCCGAGCTCGACGTGCTGGAACAGGCCGGGCGCGCGGACCTTGATCCACCGCTTGCTCCGCCACTTGTCCTTGACGCCCCGGGCGAGCGCCGGTTTGCGGGCGCCGGAGCTTTCCTTGTCGGCCATCGGTCGCGGGCCGCGGAGCGGGGTGGGCTACTTAAGTATGACGCGAACGAACCGTGCCGTGCGCCCCGCCGGCCACCGGCGAGCGATTCTCCTCTCGGCAAACTACATATCCCGAACCCAACTGCGGCGCCCGTGGCCGCCTCCCGGGATGCCCCGGCGCTCGGTGCGAAGGCGACCGCGGCCGACCTCCGTTCCTCCCAGCCGATCGTCGAGTCACCCGCGGAGCGGTTCCGCCACTCGATCCTCCGCACGATCGAGGGCTTCCGACGGCAGGGGTACGATCACGACACGGCGCTCCGCGCGCTGTTCCCCCACACGATCCTCCCCGACGGGACGTACGACGACCTCGCGGCGGCGCTGGTCGCCGGGGCGCATCTCCTGTTCTTCGGGC
This sequence comes from Thermoplasmata archaeon, assembly GCA_035499145.1. Taxonomy (GTDB): domain Archaea; phylum Thermoplasmatota; class Thermoplasmata; order Lutacidiplasmatales; family UBA184; genus Lutacidiplasma. The sequence continues at coordinate 2,996 of DATJZK010000098.1, read as the reverse complement.
CGTCCGGGGCCGGCAAGACCAGTCTCGCGAAGGACCTCTGGGAGCTGTTCCCGAAGGACGTCTGGGTCGTCAGCGGCTGCCCGGTCCAGGACGTCCCGCAGTCGCTCGTCGACCGGGCGACCGCCGCCCGGTTCCCGCCGTGCCCGATCTGCCGCCGGCGGTTCGCGCCCGGGGGCGACCCGGCCCGGTTCGACCCCTCGGCCGTCGACGCGACGAAGGTACCGGCCGAGTTCGTCCGCCTCCGCGAAGGGTTCGGGTTCGCGCGGGTGCAAGGCAGCTCCGAGGTGTTCCCCGACCACCTGACCGGCAACATCAACCTCCGCAAGCTCGAGGAGGTCGGCGACCCGATGAGCCCGCTCGTCCTCGAGCCGGGCAAGCTGCTGCAGGCGAACCGGGGGTTCCTTCTGGTCGACGAGATCGGCAAGCTGCCGCTCGGGACGCAGAACGTGCTCCTGCAGGCGCTGCAGGAGGGAACGGTCACCCCGTCCAAGTCCCGGGAGAGCTTCCCCGGCTCGTTCGTCGCGATCGGCACGTCGAACCTCTCCGACCTCGACAACATCAACGACCCGCTCTCCGACCGCCTGACGAGCCTGCATGTCGGCTTCAACGACCGCCACGCGAGCAACCGGCGGATCGTGGAGCTCGATCGGGCCGACGAGCCCGGCACGTATCTCCCCGAGATCCTCGTCGATGCGGGGGTGCGCGTCGTCGAAGCGTGGCGCCTTCGGATGAGCGACGAGAATCCGGACATCGGCGAGGTCGGCTCCAACCGGACCCTGATCGACGTCGCGGAGCGCACGGCGGCGATCGCCCGGCTCGGGGGTCGGCCGATCCCGACAAGCGCCGACCTCAAGGCCGGTCTGCTGCACGCGATGCGGGGCCGGATCCGGGCCCGGAGCGGCGACTCGTTCCGCCAGAACGAAAAGCGGGTCCAGGAGTTCGTCGAGCAGTACCTCGCGCCCGCGCTCAAGCGGAGCGCGGGGGTCTACTGGTGCCGGTACTACCGGACCGTGCTCAAGGAGAACAAGGGGGAGGCGGAGGAGCTGGTCGGGGAGGGCCGCCGGCTGAAGGACGACGCCGCGCTCGCGGCGGGGCTCGGGGCCGACGGCGCTCTCTTCCCGCGATTCCGCGGGTTCGCCAAGTTCGTCGGCGACCGCGAGAAGCCGGGGGTCGGGGTCTCGGCGCCCGACGCGGCGCTGAGCGTCTACCGCCTCCTCGAGGAGTTCTCGCTGTTTTCCTGCCGGGAGGAAGACAACGACGACGCTCCCCTCTAGCCCGCCGGTCGAGCTCCCCGACTGCGAGCAGTTCGGCGACGACGTCGTCTCCGACGACCTTGTCGACGCGCTCGACCGCGAGGCGCTGATCCGTGCGCTCGCGGAGCGCGGGGTCGACGGGGCGCGTGACCTCCTGCGGGCGTCCGCGAAGGACGACGCGGCGACGAAGGCGCGGCTCGACCGCCTCCGCGAGCGGCTCCGGCGCCAGGCGAGCCGCCGGATCGGCCGCCTGATGGGCGAGTACGAGCGACGCGGGGAGGAGCTCTCGCAGTTCCAGCGTCGCAGCGACGAGGAGGTCGCCCGGCAGATCGCCGAGCTCGAGTCGCGGCTCGCGCGCGCGCGGTCCGTCGACTGGTCGCAGCTCCCGCCGATCGACCTCTCCGGGGAGTTCGAAACCGCGCTTATGGCACCGGACGCCTCGTGGAACCGCCCGCCGCCCCCGCCCGGGATCCTCGCCCGGATCCGGGCCGCCTTCGCGCGGTTCGTCGCCTGGCTTCGCGGCCTGTTCGGGCGACGGGGAAAGGCCGCCCCGTCGGCCCGGAAGGAGCGCACCGTGACCCTCGCCACGCCGCACGCGGGCGGTCGGTCGATCGGCGCCTCCCCGCTCGGCGAGACCCTCGCGCGGCTTTCGCCGCCCCAGCGCGAGGAGCTGACCGATCGCGTCTCCCGATCGATCCAGGGACGCGAGCGCGAGCTACAGCGCGAGGCCGAGGAGCGGCGCCGCGAGACCGAGGCGCAGCGCCGCCGCCTCGAGGAGGAACGCGCCGAGGCGCGGGCGCGCCAGGAAGCGGATGCCGAGCATCGCCTGCGGGAGGCGGAGGAGCACCGGCTCGAGCGGGAGCTCAAGGAGCGGGGGTTCGTCGCCGAGCGCGGTGGGGAGCTCGCCGTCACCTACGGGCTGGTCGAGCGGTTCGCCCGGCTCTTGCTCGAGGAGGAGAGTCGTCGGTTGCCCGGGGACGTGCGCATGTCCCTGAAGGGGGGCGGCGCGACCGGCGTCTACGAGAAGGCGCGGCTACGGCAGCCCGACGAGATCGCCCACCTCGACGTCCCCGGCTCGCTGCTCGCCGCCCGGCTCTCGGGCTCGAGGCACATCGACGAGTCGACCAGCTACGTCTACCGGGAGATCACGAGCGAGCGGGTCCACGTCGTGCTCGCCTTCGACCGGTCGGGGAGCATGTCGGAAGGCGGGAAGCTCGAGGCGGCGAAGAAGGCGCTGCTCGCGCTCTACGTCGCGATTCGCCGCCGGCACCCGGACGCGACGATCGACCTGTTGACGTTCGACAACGCCGTCACGGTCCTCGACCTGGTCCAGCTCTGGGAGTGCAAGGCGGGCTCGTTCACGAACACCGCCGAGGCGATCCGCGCGGCCCACCTGCTGCTCCAGTCGTCGCGCGCGAGCCGCCGGGAGCTGTACCTGATCACGGACGGTCTCCCCGAGTCGTACACGGCCGAGGACGGGTCGATCCGGGCCGGGAAGCTCGACGAGGCGCTCGAGCACGCCCTCGGGCGGGCGCGCGAGCTCGCGACCGTCTCGCCGCTCCGCAGCACGGTGATCCTGCTCCGCTCCGCCCACCCCGAGTACGAGGTCGCCGCGCGCGCCCTCGCCCGGACCCTCGGCGGCGACCTGATCGTCACCGAGCCGACCCATCTCGGGGTCGAGCTCCTGGTCCGCTGGGCCCACGGCGGGGAGGTCGAGCGCCGCGTCGCGGCGCCCGCTCCCCT
>DATJZK010000097.1:0-6183 GCA_035499145.1 Thermoplasmata archaeon | reverse complement strand
AGCGAATCCGTTCGAGGTTCTGCAGCCCCAACAGGTCGTCGACCGCGGTGATCGACCACCGGGTCGGGACGAGCTTCCGCCGACCGTGACGGCCGAGGGTGCCGGCGCTGAAAGCTCGCTGGATCCGGCTCACCCGCACGCCCCGTCCGTACAGTTCGTGGACCGCGACCCGGGCGTTGGCGTCGGTGTCGCTCGACAATCGGTCGAGGTGTTGGTCGACCCGACGGACGTCGAGACGGACCGACTCGATCGGCGCCGTCGGGCCGTACGGGGGGAGCTCGTCGGAGAGCGTGAGATGGGCCCGAGGGGCGCGGCGGAACTTCGCCTCGACCTCGACGCTCTCAGACGCGAGGGCGAGCTCCTGGACCCGGTCGACCATCGGGAGCCCCTTCTCGGCGTCGAGGACGTGGGCCCGGTGGGTGCCGCGGACCAGCGAGGTCCGGAATCCGATCACCTCCGAGACCGATCGTCCGACCCACTCTTCGGGGGTATCGAGGAGCAACGTGTCGCCGTGGTCGGCGCTCACGAGCGGTCCGATCGAGACGCGCGGGTACCCGAACCGGCCGACGAAGACCCCCGGAGGGGACGACCCGTCGAGCTCGCGGCCGTGGAGCATCGGCAACGTCCGGGCGAACGCTTGGTACTTGATCGCGATCGGACAGGCGGGCTTGCCGCAGAGCAGCTGGGCCGACCGACAGCGCAGGCACATCGTCGGGTCGTCCTTGAGTCCCGGGATGCTCCACGAGAGCGCCTCCAGGGGAGCCGCGCCGGGAAGCGGCAGGGCGGCCGGCGAGGACATGGTCGCCCCACGACGGGGGGAGGGATACCCTCGCGTGCGGGGTCGAGAAACAGCCCGACGTAGGTTCAAATAAGCGCGCTCGGTCCGAACTCCCCGCCACCCGCGTGGGACTGTGGGGTAGCTTGGTCCATCCTTCGGGGTTCGGGACTCCGAGACGCCAGTTCAAATCTGGCCAGTCCCATTCGCGCCTGCCCGCCGCGGAGGGATTCGCGGACGATAGGGGTCACTTCAGCGACTGCACGAGCGCGCGGACGGCGGCCCCCCCGTTCTTGACCAGAGGCCCGCCGTGGTACGTCAAGAGGGATTCGATCGACAGCTGACCCATCCGTCGAGCCGAGACCTGCGCGCTCAGGGTGTGGTGGGTGAAATCGGGAGGGGTCAGGGTGACCCCCTCGCCCTCGCCGAAGAACAGGTCGCCGGAGAACAGCAGCTTCCGCTCGGGTTGGTAGTACGCGGTGTGTCCCGGCGTGTGCCCCGGGGTGTGATAGGCGATCAGGCCCCCGCCCGCATCGACGGTGTCGCCGTCCTTCAGCTTCTCGTCCACCGTGAACCCCTCCGCGGGAGGCGAGCCGGGTCCGTCGTACTTCGGGTCGTTCGCGATGAACGCCGCCTCGAGCCAGTGACTGAAGGTCCGGGCCCGGGTCTGGGCGGCCACGGCCTTGATCGAGCCGGTATGGTCGCGATGGAGATGGGTCAGCAGGATGTGCTTGATCGCGGTCGGCTCGACCTTGATCTTCGCGAGGTAGGCGAAGAGGGCCGCGTGGGCGCCCGGGAGCCCCGTGTCGATCAGCGTCCAGCCGCTCCCCTTGTCCTTCAGCAAGTAGACGTGGGTCGAGAAATCGGGCGATGGGTCGACGCCTTCGACCTGGTGCACACCGGGTAGGATCTCCGCCATGGGTCTCGCCGGGTCGGCGCAAGCGGGCGCCCCATAAATTCCGTTCGCTCGTGGATCGGCCGTGGGGCCGGCTCACGCGGCGGAACGGACGCGGTCGGCCCACGCTCGGCCGACGGTCGTGACCGAGCGGTGGACCAGCTCGGGCGAGAGCCCGCCGAAATCGAAGATCGCGAGGAGTTCGTCGATCCCGAGCGATTCCAGCTCACCGAGTCCCGCCAGCACGGTTTCCACGTCCCCGAAGAGCGCGAGACCGCTCCGTTCGATCGACTCGGGGGAGGTCGAGCGGGGGTTCCGGTCGGCCTTCGCCTGAAGGAACGTGGAACCGGTGTCGTGCCGGCTCCGGACGTAGCGCGCGAACGCAGTGCGAGCCTCCGCGACGCGATCGCCGGCGTAGACGTGCAGCGCGACCGCGACCTCCCCGGTTTGGCCCGGGGGCAGCTGGGCGCGATACTCCGCGATCTCCTCGGCGAGTTCTCGGCGGTCGGCGACGGTCGCGTACGGGACGAGCGCGATCGAGTACCCTTTCCGGGCGACGTGCGCGATCGCTTCCCGTCGCTGCACCGCGATCCAGACCGGCGGATGCGGCTGTTGCGCGGGGAGGACGTTCAACCGGACCGACGGCCCGTCGGCCCCGGCGGGACGCACCGCGCGCCCCGCGAACGCCGCGAGGATGAACTCGAGCCCGTCGTCGAACAGGCTCCGCTTCCGTGCGGGATCGACCGCGAACGCCTCCAATTCGGTCGCGAGGTAGCCGCTCCCGACTCCGAAATTGAGACGCCCCTCCAGCAGTCGATCGAGCGTGGCGTACTCCTCCGCGACGTCGATTGGCCGATGGTACGGGAGCACGCTGACCATCGAGCCAAGCCGCAGCGTTCGGGTCACCGCCCCGCACGCCGCCAGGAGGACGGGTGGGGAGGGGCAGCCTCCGCCCGACTGGAAGTGATGCTCGGCGACCCAGAGGGCCGAGAGGCCCCCCTGCTCGCAGGCTCGAGCGAGCCCCACGACCTCCGGGAGACGGGACGGCGACGGCACGTGCGGGTCCGGCGGGTCGACAATCGAGAACGCGCTGAGCCGCACGGAGCGAGGACCGGGGTCGCCTACAAGGGGTTTCTGGCGCGACGATAGGGCGATGAACGCCCGGCGACTGCCGCGTCGCGATGGAGCTGGCCGGCGTCGGCCTGGGCGGGGGCCGGGGGGCCGGCGCCGTCCATCTCGCCTCGGGAGACGGGTCCGGGTTGGACCGTCCGCCGTCCGAGCGCGTCTGGGTCGCGAGCCGGGGGGACCGTCTCCCCTCGCCCCCGCTCGATCGTTCGGTCCGCGGTGTCATCCTGGAGGAGCCACCGGACGGGGACGGGCCCCCGCTGCGGTGCGCCGCCGTGGCCGGGCTTCCAGCCGACCTGTTCCGGGAAGGCGAGTCGGTCGAGATCGACGGCGACCGAGGCTCGGTGATCCTCGATGGAGTACGGGAGGTCCGGGTGGTGACCGCCTTCCTGACGCGCGACGACGGGCGAATCCTGCTCCTCCGCCGATCGGCCCAGGTCGGCAGCTTCCAGGGTCGTTGGGCGGGGGTCTCGGGGTTCCTCGAGGATCCCACGGCCGAGGGCCAGGCGTACCGGGAGATCGCGGAGGAGACCGGGCTGGGGACGGAGGACGTCGAGCTCGAGGTCGTCGGTCGGCTCGTCTACGCCCGCGATGGGGGGACGGTCTACACCATCCACCCGTTCCGGTTCCGCGCGCGCCGCACGTCCGTGCGACTCGACTGGGAGCACACGGAGGCCGAGTGGGTGGACCCGACCGCGATCGGCGAACGCCCGACGGTCCCGAACCTCGACCGAGCGTGGCGGGCCGTCGCGCCCCCCCGCCTCCGGAAAAGCTAACTCGGCGAGGCTCCCCTGCGGAGGCGTGGGCTGGTAGATCAGCTCGGAAGATCGCCGGTTTTGCAAACCGGAGGCCTCGGGTTCAAATCCCGACCAGTCCACTCGGCTTCCCGCGGTCCGTCGAAATCGGATCCGAGCGGTCGGACCCGACGGTCCCGAAGCGCGCGGTGGCGCTCGGGAACTCCTCGCGCCGAGCGCAGCGACGCAGTCAGCCGAACCAGTTCCAGAAGTCGTCCTGCCAGAGGTCCACCGACTCCCGGACGTGCCGCAAGCGCGTCGGCTGCATCCCCTCCCGTCGAGCGCGCTCGAATCGCCCCCGCAGCTCCTCCACGGTCTCCTTCGAGAGGGAATCGAGGAGGCGCTTGAGGTCGTGCTCGATGCCGAGGTCGAGCACCCGGTCCGGGTGTCGAATCACGAGGCGAAAGTGGTGACCGGCGGAACCCTCCACGCGCAGGACCTGCCAGGCGAGCGACTCCTGGCGTTCGTGCCCCAACCGATAGCCAGCCAGGTTGCCGATCGCTTCGGCGATGAAGTTCTCCTCGGGCCCTACGGCCCTCAGGCGGAGTTCGATCTCGAGCCCTCGGTGCATGCGGGGTCGAGGTCGGGTCCGCGGAAACGTCCTTGCTCCGGACCCCGACGCCGACGGCGGCCGAACTCGGCGTCGCATCGCGGCGGTTCTTCCCGGCCCGTAAATCCAATACCGCATCTCGGGTCTGCCCCCGTGTTTCGGTAGGTGAATCGGTCACGACCTCGAGTACTCCCGAACCCACTCCCGCCCGCAGTTCGAGCCCGACCCCCTCCCCTCGACGGCCCGGAGGCTTCTGGTCCCGTTGGTACGGGCGCGTTCGGTCCCCGCGCGCCTCGGCGTGGACGAGCGTGTATCGGGACCTCGCGCGGTGGGCGGTGATCGCCGTTCCGATCGGGGTCGTCGCCGGGCTCGGGGCCGCGGCGTTCTACTATCTCATCAACGTGGTCTCGGGCGCGTTGCTCACGGACGTCGCCGGGCTCACCCTGCCGATGGAGGGGACGTTGAACCCGGCCCAGCTCGTCTGGTCGAGCTCGTTTCCCCGGGTCCTGCTCCTGCCGGTCCTGATGGTCGGCGGCGGGCTCGTGGTCGGGGCGGTCGCCTGGCGGCTCGCTCCCGAGATCGCCGGTCACGGGACCGACGCGACCATCCGCTCGTTCCATCGACAGTCGGGCAAAGTGCGGCTTCGGGCCCCGATCCTGAAGACGCTGACGAGCGCGCTCACGCTCGGAACCGGGGGCAGCGGCGGGCGCGAGGGACCCGTCTCGCAGATCGGCGGCGGGTTCGGATCCCTGTGGGCCGACCTCGTCGGCCTGAGCGACCGGGACCGGCGGATCGCCCTCGCGACGGGGATGGGCGCCGGGATCGGCGCCATCTTCCGGGCCCCGCTCGGCGGCGCGGTCTACTCCGCGGAGATCCTGTACACGGGAGACTTCGAGCCGGAAGTGTTCGTGCCGGCGATCATCGCGTCCGTCGTCGCGTACTCCGTCTACTCCACGATCTTCGGATTTCACACGCTGTTCGTGACCCCGACCTCCCTCGCCGGCTACGCCTTCAACCCGGCACGCCTCCCCCTGTACGCGATCCTCGGGATGGTCTGCGGCGGCACGGGGATCCTGTTCACCTGGATGTACCACCGCACCGAGGCCTGGTTCGGGGCCCGTCCGTGGTCCCGCCTCTGGCGCCCGGCCACGGGAGCCGGGGTCGCCTCCGCGATCTTCGTCGGGGCGTACTTCCTCCTCCCGCAGCAGGCCCACTTCGTATCGCTCTCGTCCCTTTCGATCGGCTATGGGTTCGTCCAGGCGGCGATGCTCGGCGATCTCGCCCAGGGGAATTTCACGGCCCTGGTGATCGCCCTCCTCGTCGTCGCGGTGCTGCTGCGCATGGTGATGACGTCGTTCGTCGTCGGCAGCGGCGGGAGCGCCGGCCTCTTCGGGACCAGCGTCGTCGTCGGTGCCCTCTTGGGCACCGCGCTCGGCGGGGCGTTCCACACCGTACTGCCGGGGCTCGTCCCGCTCCCGGTCGTGACGGTCTTCTCGATCATCGGGATGATGTCGTTCTTCGGGGGGATCTCGAAGGCGCCGCTCGCGGTGCTCATCATGGTCGTCGAGATGGCGGGCAGCTACACCGTGCTCCCGGCCGCGATGCTCTCGATCTTCGTCGCCTACGTGGCCACGGGCCGCTCGCACCTGTACAGCGAGCAGCTGCCGAGCCGCATCCAGAGCCCCGCCCACCAGGCCGAGTACCGCAACTACTTCCTGGCCGGGACCCCGGTCGGCGATCTCGCGGCGCATGAGTCGGAGGCGGTCCCGCCGTCGATGCGCGTCGGCGAGGCGATCGAGCTCGCGGTGGCGAGGGGACGGGCCGTGCTCTCCGTGGAAGACGGCAGCACGTGGTTGGGCGCAGCCCGGCTGAGCGACCTCCTCGAGGTCCCTGCCGAACAGCGGGCCGACGCTCGCATGGCCGACCTCGCCCGACCGGTGGAGCTGCTCCTCCCGGCCGATCTCTCTGCCGCGGAGTCGCTCCGCCGTATGGACGAGCAGGGAACGGACGTGGCGGCCGTCTTCTCCACGGCCGGCGCGAGCCG
>DATJZK010000096.1:0-6292 GCA_035499145.1 Thermoplasmata archaeon | reverse complement strand
AGGGCGAGATGGGCGTGCTTCGAGCCATCGGGATGCGGCGGCGCGAGCTCGTCTACGCCTACTACTTCGAGGGCGTGACATACGCGGCCGGTAGCGCGCTCGCCGGGACCGTCCTCGGCGTCGCGGTCGGCTTCGTCCTCGTCTACCTCGCAGGATTCATCCTGTCGGGCGAGGGGATCCCGGAGTCCGCGATCCTCCAGTCGTTCTCGGTGACGACGCAGAGCCTCGTGACGGCCTACGTGGTCGGATTCCTCCTCACGCTCGTGACCGTGACCGTCGCCTGCCGTCGGGCGAGCCGGCTCAACATTGTTCGGGCGATTCGGGATATCCCGGAGCCGCCGCCCCCGCTGCGCACGTACACGCTCCTGGCCTACCTCGGGGTCGCGGCGCTCGCGGTGGGCGTCTTGGGATTCCTGCGCACCGCCCACGGCGCGTCCGACCTCTCCTACCCGCTGATCTTCGTCTCCCTCCTCCCCCTCGGCGCCGGAATGATCGCCGCGCGGTTCGTCGCGAACCGCCTCGCGTTCAGCGCGGTCGGGGCGGCGATCTTGGCCTGGACCGGTATCGAGCCGCTCCACACGGCGCTCCTCGGCAGCGCCCACACGGGCGGGATCTTCATCGTGTTCGTGGAAGGGATCCTGATGGTCTTCGGGGCGCTCCTCCTGTTCCTCTTCAATGCGCCCTCGCTCGCGGCGGGCGTCCGACGCCTGCTCGGTCGTCGGTCGGAGTCGAGCCCGGTCGTACGGATCGGCCTCGACTACCCGACACGCCAGCCGACCCGGACCGTTGTGACGCTGGCCATCTTCGCGCTGGTCGTCTTCACGATGGTCGCCACCGCCGCCTTCGGCGCGACGATCCAGGGGAACCTCGACCAGACGGTCGCCAACGAATCGGGAGGGTACAGCTACTTCGGCATCTCGCAGGCGCCGATCCCGAATCTCTGGGGGGCGATCCAGAACAACAGCTCGCTTCGCCCGCTGTTCGTGGCCGCGGTCTCCGTCGTCACCGGCTCGGTGGACGTCTCGGTCCCCGGGTTCGGGAGCAACCCCTACCGCGACCGCATCTACTCGCCGCCCACGGCGGCGACCGGTCCGACCAGCTTCTACGCGACGAACGCGTTCCCGTTCCAGTCGACGTGGCACGGCCTGAGCACCGCGGCGGCGTTCCACGCCCTGGCCACGAACGCCTCGGTCGCGATCGTAGACAGCACCTATGCCCCGCCGACCGCCGGGTTCACCGGGGGAGGCCCCTCGAACCATCCGACCCTCACCGTCGGGACGGCGATCGGCCTGACGACCCCCGGCGGGGGACCGTCGATGAACGTCACCGTGATCGGCATCCTGAAGGAGTCGATCGTCGGCGGTGTCTGGGTGAATCCTGCGACCGCGTCGGCGCTCGGCTACGCCAACGCGAGCGCCTACTTACTCTCGGTCGCCGGGGGAATCTCGACGACCCATGCCGCGCAACTCGCGAAGCGTGCGTTCTTCTCCGCCGGTCTGATCCTGTTCGACCTTCGCGCGCTCCTCGCGACGTCGATCAACACGACCGAGGGGTTCATCGGCCTCCTCGAGATCTTCGTCGGGCTCGGCCTCGCGGTCGGGATCGCCGCGATGGGGATCCTTGCCCTCCGGGCGGTCGTCGAGCGGCGGCGGGAGATCGGGATGCTCCGAGCGTCCGGATTCACCCGGGCGATGATCCTCCGTGCGTTCGTGCTGGAGTACTCGTTCGTCACCCTCCTCGGCGTCGCGATGGGGGTGGCGCTCGGCCTCCTGATCGTTTACGAGGTGTCGATCGGGCCGTACGCGGCCGACGCCGGGATTGCCCGGTTCGTCGTTCCGTGGACGACCGTGGGCGAGATCGCCATCGTCGCCTACCTGCTCGTGCTCGCCGCGATCGCCGTCCCGTCGCTCCGCGCTGCCCGGCTTCCGCCGGCGGAGGCGGTCCGTGCAACGGAGTAGTTCGTCCGCCGTCCCGTCATCCGCTGCCGACCGCGCGCAACCGGAAGTGCGCGGGTCCGTGGGCCGGGACGGAATCGAACCGTCGATCTTCGCGTTGTAAGCGCGACGTCATCACCCCTAGACCACCGGCCCAGACGCCGGGCGAGACGTCTCCTCGGTCTTGGGGGTGTCGGTCGGCGCGCCCTCCCGGTGCCGGACCCGGACCGCGAGCCCGCGGGCGAGCTCCGTCATCATCGGCCCGGGCAGGGCGGCCTCCCCGACCCCGGCGAGGTCGTCGCCGCGGAGGAGCACGACCGAGTCCCCGACCCGGATCTCGGGGTCGGCGCCGCGCACCCCGGGCACGAACAGGTCACCGGTCAGCGGGAGCGTCGGGTCGACCCGGACGGCCAGGGGGAACTGAGGGGCGAGGCGGCGCGCCCCGGCGACCGTGAGATGGAAGAGGCCGCGCTCCTCCCGGACGGTGGCGAGGTCGGCGCGCCCGTCGGTGAGGCGCTGGAACCAGGGCCGGCCGGCCAGGCGGAGGGGCGCCGCGCACAGCCGCTCGGCCGCCGCCCGACCGAACTGGACCGCCGCGAGCTCCCTAAGCTCCTCGCGGACGACGGCGAGCGGACCGCCGGGGATCGCCGGGATCGACTCGAGCGCGGCGGCGACGGCGGCGCGCAGCGCCTCCAGGGCGGCGGGCGACGTCGTCCGGTCCCCGGGCACGGTCCAGGCCGTCGCGATCGCGGGGGGGAAGTGGCCGCGCAGGAACCCGTACTCCTCCGGGTCGAGGTGGACGACCGCCGAGCGGTAGCTCCCCGAACGGAGCAGGTGGTCGAGCGCCTCCTCCACCCAGCGACGCTCCGCCTCGTTCCACTCGCCGGTGACCGGGATGTCGTAGTGGCGGGCCGGCGGGACGTCCTCGAGCTCGCGCGGGACGAGCCCGATCGGCGAGGAGACGGAGACGACGTGGAGCCGCTCGAGCCCGGGGATCCCCTCGAGCGCCCCGAGGAACCGCCGGTGCGATCGGGAGTTCCGGTACGGCTTGGTCCGGGAGCACGGGACGAGGAGGAGCACCGACTTCGAGGGCGGAGGCCGGTACCGCTCGATCAGGCGGCGGCGGAACCGCGCCATCTCCGGCCGACGGTGCGACTCCGCGAGCACGTGTCCGTGGCTGTCGGTGAACGCGACCGGGCTCCGCTGATCGAGGAGGCCCGCGAGGTCCCGGTCGGCGTACCGCAGCATCTCGGCCATCGCGGGCTCGGCGGGCAGACGGCCCTCGACGAGCTCGCGTAGCCGACCGGCCCGGAGGGCCGTCCGGGTCTCTCGCATCGCCCGACGATACTCCGCGACCGTGTGCTCGCTCCGCGGGCCGGGGGGATCGGCGGAGCAGGCCGGACAGGCGCAGCCGAGCTCCCGTCGGACCGGCTCCGGGTCGATCCCGCCGAACGCCCCGAGGAGGAACTCGCCCCGGGCAGCGGCGATCTCGCCCTCGGTGGTATCGATCAGGTCGACCCCCAGGTACGCCAGGAGCGGAAGGCGATGGGGCAGCGCGACCCGGGGCGCCCAGAGGAGCGGCTCGGCCCCGACCTCCGCGCGCAGTTGGCGGACCGCCGAGACGAACGGCCGTCCGTCGGCCCAGAGGTGGCGTGCGTTGCCCAGCACGAGGAGTTCGGGGCGCGCGGCCTTCACCGCGGCCAGCTCCGCCGACGAGGCCGGGGCGTGGACGAGCCAGCTCCGCTCCCCGGCGACGAAGGCGGTGGCGCCTCCGGCCGCGATCTCGGGCGCCGGGACGGGGAACTCGACCTCGGCGGCTGCGCTCCCATCGTCGATCCGCAGCCGCCGCGAGCCGACCGGGGCCGGGAGCGAGCGCAACGAAAGGGGCGGGACCGGAGGCTCGCCCGACCACGCCTCGAGCAGCGCCGGGACGTTCAGGCGCAGGGCGCCGACCGACCCCGCCCCGAGCGCGGCGAGCCCCTCGAGCCGTTCGATCGAGCGCGCCACCGTCCGTTCGCCCTTTCCCGCGGCCCGGCCGCTCGCCCGGCTCCCGCGACGCACGCCGCCGGACCGCGCCGCGCGGAGGCGGCCCGCCGTTCTTTAGCTCGCCGACCCGTCGGGGCGCTAGCCGTGCGGCAGGGCGCCGAGCGTGGGGACGAACACCGCGATCAGCACGCCGACGAGGTAGACGAACCCGAGGACGTAGTGGCGGCGGAACGGTCCGCGCGGCTCCGAGGGGCGCGCGAGCAGGGCCGCGTCCGCCCCCGCGGCGAGGGCCCCCATCACCCCGAGGGCGACGTAGTACGGGAGCGACAGTCCGAGCACCCCGCCGAAGACGGCCAGCAGGACGAGCGCTCCGGCGTGCAGGAGCGGGACGAGCCGGGCCGCGGCGCGCTCGCCGAACCGCACCGGGATCGAGAACAGCCCGAGCGCCCGGTCGCTCTCGACGTCCCCGAGGCTGTGGACCGTCTCGAACGCGGTCCCCCAAGCGAGCAGCGCCCCGACCGCGAGCAGGACGACGGGGGGGAGGGCGCCCGTGACCGCGATGAACACGGCGGCCGGGGTGACGGCCTCGACGAGGCCGAGGAACGCCGTCGTGAGCGTCGTGAAGCGCTTCGTGTAACTGTAGCCGAGGACGAGGAGGAGCGCGACCGGCGCGAGGGCGAACGCGAGCGGATTGAGGAAGAACGCCGCGACCACGACGGCCGCGGCGTTCGCCGCCGCGAACGAGAGCGCGAACGCCGGGGAGCGCTCGCCGCTCGGCAGCGCCCGGCTGCGCGTGCGCGGGTTCTGGGCGTCGAGGCGGCGATCCGCCCACCGATTGAAGCTGTGCCCCGCGTTGCGGGCGGCGACGAACGCGATCACCGCGAGGATCGCGGTCCGCGCGGTCGGGAGTCCGCGCGCCGCAAGGAACAGGAAGGCGACGGCGAACGAGAGGTTCAGCCCCAGGTTCTGGATCTCGAGGAACCGTCCGAGTCCGCCGCGGGGCGGCCCGTCGGCCGCCGCGTCGGCGTTCACCGGCTCCGCCGGCCGAGGAGCGCGGCGAGCGTCGGGTCCGCGCGCATCGCCCGTTCGGCCGCCGCCGCCGCCTCGGGGGCGGACCGGATCTCCTCCGGCCACGGCCGGGGGAACCCGTCCTCGGGGCGCTTGCGCGTCGCGTCGATCCCGATCTTGCCGCCGACGTTCGGCACGGGGTTCGAGATCGACAGCTGGTCGACCGGTCCCTCGACCCGCTCCAGATCGTGCGTCGGGTCCGCCTGGAGCCCGACCCGGTACAGCACCTCGCGCAGGTCGTGGACGTCGACGTCGTGGTCGACGACGATCACGTAGCGCGCGAACATCATCTGGCCCAGTCCCCAGAGGGCGTGCATCACCTTCCGCGGGTGGCCGGGGTACGCCTTGCGGATCGAGATGACGGCGACGTTGATGAACAACCCTTCCTCGGGAAGGTTCATCTCCACGATCTCGGGCAGGACGAGCCGGATCACGGGCAGGAAGATCCGCTCGACCGCCTTCCCGAGGACCGCGTCCTCCGTCGGGGGCCGGCCGGTCACGGTCGCGAGATAGATCGGGCGCTCGCGGTGGGTGATGCGGGTGACGTGGAAGACGGGGAACGGCTCGGGGGCGGAGTAGTAGCCCGTGTGGTCGCCGAACGGCCCCTCGACCGCCTCCTCCGTCGGATCGACGTATCCCTCGAGCACGATCTCGGCCGCGGCGGGCACCTCGAGGTCGACGGAGCGCGCCGGCACGAGCTCGACCGGCTCGGAGCGAACGAACCCCGCGAAGACGAAGTTCGAGATCCCCTCGGGGACCGGGGCGAGCCCGGAAAAGACGGTCGCCGGATCGATGCCGATCGCGGCCGCCACGGGCATCCGCTCGCCCCGCGCGGACCACTTGCGGAGGTTCTGCCGACCGACGCGGTGGAGCTGCGCGTGGAAGCCGAGGGTGTCGCGCCCGTACTGCTGCAGGCGGTAGATCCCGGCGTGGGATTCGCCCGTCTCGGGATCCTTCGTGAGGACGACGGGGAACGTGATCGTCCGACCCCCGTCGTGCGGCCAGCACTTCAGGATCGGCAGGCGGTCCAGGTCGACCGACGGCTCCTCGACCTCCTGCGACGGACCCGAGCGGACCCGCTTCGGGGCGAGCGAGCGCAACGTCGAGAGCGTCTCGATCGTCCCGCCGAGGTCGCGGACCGCGCCGAGCAGTCCCGCCGGCGGGCGCAGGCGGACCAGCGAGGCGATTCGCTGCGCGACGTCGTCGACCCGCTCGGCCCCGAGGGCCGCGGCGATCCGGCGGGGGGATCCGAGGAGATTCGTCAGGACCGGCATCGACGCCCCCGGGACGTTCTCGAACAGGAG